>CAJUCU010000029.1 GCA_910585335.1 uncultured Bacilli bacterium | reverse complement strand
AAAAAGATACAGGAACACCACAATATAAAGTAAGTGAAGGTGTAAGTGGCTGGAGGACTCCTGACGCGTTTACTTTTGGAAATGAGGAATTAGCAGGATTTTGGGTTGGGAAATTTGAAACAAGTACAACAATCGTACCAACATCAGTCGATGAAGGAAATGTAACAGAACTAGATCCTATAATCAAACCCCAGACATCAAGTTGGCGTTTTATCCAGCCATCTACTTTAGGATTAGTAGGGCGTAAGATAGTAGCCACTGACAATCGTTATGGATTTTCTAGTGCCATAGATTCTCACAGTATGAAAAATGTGGAATGGGCTGCTGTTTCTTATCTTTCCCAAAGTAAATATGGAAAACTAGGAAATAGAGACTTTACAGGAGAGAATAAAGAAATCTATCAAAATAAGTCCGACCAGTTTATAACAGGTTGTAGTTATGGTACACCAAGTAATGATAGTACAAACTATGGCTGTCAATACACATACGACATAAAAGGAAGTGGAACGGGAGCATCTACTACTGGAACAATATATGGAATTTATGATATGAGTGGCGGAGCATGGGAGTATGTAATGGCTAATTTCTTAACAAATGGCCAAAAGCATGCTGGTAATAACGCTAATTTAGGAGGAACCTCTGGTTATAGCGGTTTGATATTGGATGGAACTATGATTGAAGGAAGAGATTGGTTAGAAGACAAATATTACAATTTCTATAGTTTAGAAAATGATCAGTTCATTTGTGATAGCAAACCTTGTTATTCTTATGGACTATACGAAACGAGAAATTGGTATAATGATACATGTTCAGAGTTAGATGCAGAATATCCTTTTCAACCAAAAGGAGGTCGCTATTCGCATAATGTAAATAGTGGCATTTTCTATACTGGAAAAGCCTATGGCAGTTATCATTCTGATATGACATTCCGATTGGTATTAATAAAAAATAAGTAAAAACTTTCGAACTTGTATTTCATGATAAATAGGAAGTAGAATACTAGAAATTATAGAAGTAAAAAATAATTTCTAGTATTTTTTTTATACTTCGTTTAGAAAAATAACGATTTGTATTTTCTTATCTTTCTAGTATAAAAGCTAAGAGAAAAGAATCACTTTTGAAATCATGGCTATAAAATGATGAAAAATATCATATAAATCTAGTCAAAGTGAAAGAAAAATATTATAATAAAGAAGAAAGAAAAATAGATAAAATTAAAAAATGAAAGATAACGCCAATAAGTTTTTAATTACAAAATTTATTTTATTCTTTTGCCCTTTATGATATATTTAATATAAGGAAAACAGGAAGAAGTAAGGATGTGAAGTATATGAATATAAAATTTGAGGTAAATGACTACATCTTAGTTTGGAACTTATTATTTCAAGCTTCTATATCAGAAAGAGTACATGCCTTTAAACAAAAAATTTGGATTAACTATAAAAAACAATACAATGATATTTTTAAAGACAACGCTTTAATATTAAAAGACCCTAAAAATTTCATTCCAGATGATGATACGATTTATAATATCGCAATGGAAAATGCAAATTATGAAAAAGTAAAGAAAAATACAGAGAAATTTAGATTAGATATATTAAAAATATGGGATGTAAATAAAAAAAATGTATTACCAGAATTAAAAGATATTTTACGTTTTGAAATAAAACCATATCACGTTTTAATCGTAGATCCCAAATTAGATATCATCGATAAAACACTTCCTAAAGATAGAAAAGTAAATACTCTTGTTTGGGGAAAACACTATGATGATTCTATCAAAATGCTAGTAGAAATGATTTATCAAATCATTAGTAAAGAATTAAAAAAATATCAAGAAAATTATAAAGAAATTGTCCAAGCAGTAGTAGAACTTGCTATTTTAAATGAACTTCACACTAGAATTAGTAAAACAAGTCATTATTTAACAGGAGATCCTGCACTTAAGTATTTAAAAAGACAAATTTATCCATATTGGCTCATGTATTTAGGATCAACAAAAGAAGAGATGCTAAATTATATGATGAGAGATAAAATTGCTTTTGATATTGATCACTATACATTTGAAAGACAACTAAGCAAAGTAGATTTATATACTTTCATAGATTTTTGTATAAAAAATCAAAAACATATCGTAAAAATTAATGAATTAGAAATTATATAATAAACAGGCAGGGGTGGAATAAATCATATCCCCCTAATATATAAGAAAATAACTAGAAGGTTCAGGCATGTTTACTCAAAATCATTATGAATAAAGGCTAAAATGTAGACTTTTAAGAGATTAGAACCTCAAAAAGATGGAAAAGGGTTCTTTTTGCAAGTGCACCTATAAGAAATAGGAATCCTTATTTTATAAAATCTTTATTGTTTCGTGGTACATTCCCATATCCTGTTGTTATAAAAAATTTAACTTTTTTATGAAATTATGGTTATTATACATAATTTAAGTTATAACTCAAATAAAAGCTTTGTCATATTTTGTCATATAAGATTATTCAGGAGGTGAACTAATGCAGACTTTACAAATAAGAAATTCAACAGCAGAATTTTTAATTTTTACAAATCAAAATAAAGAAAAAACGATTGAAGTAATAGTAGATAATGAATCAGTTTGGCTAAGTCAAAAGTTAATTGCCGAACTTTTTGATACAACTAGAAACAATATTACAATGCACTTAAATAATATTTTAGAGTGCGAATTAGATAGAAATTCAGTATGTAAGGATTTCTTACATACTGCTGCAGATGGAAAAAATTATAAGACTAAGTACTACAACCTAGATGCTATTATTTCAGTTGGTTTTAAAGTTAATAGTAAAAGAGCGATAGAATTTAGATTGTGGGCAATCAATATATTAAAACAATATTCGGTTAAGGGGTACGTTTTAGATAAAGAAAGACTTAAAAATGGTACGTTTTTGAATGAAAATTACTTTGATGAATTAATTGAAGAGATTAGAGAAATCAGAATTAGTGAGAGAAATTTTTTTCAAAAAATAACTGATATTTATGCTACTAGTTTGGATTATAATAAAAATTCACCAGTCACTAAAGAATTTTTTAAAACAGTACAAAACAAAATGCATTTTGCAACACATGGTAATACTGCTGCGGAAGTTATAGTACAAAGAGCAAATCATGAAAAAGAGAATATGGGTCTCACTACTTGGAAAAATTCTCCAAATGGAAAAATAATGACAACTGATGTTATAATTGCCAAGAATTATTTAACAAAAGAAGAACTTAAATCTTTAGAAAGAATTGTTACAATGTACTTGGATTACGCAGAAGATCAGGCTCAGAGGCATATTCCAATGACTATGGAAGATTGGAAAAAAAGATTAGATGCTTTTTTGCAATTTAATGAAAGAGAAGTTTTAGATAATCCAGGTAAAGTAACTCATAAAGTTGCTGAAAGTTTTGCATATCTGAATTTGAAAAATATAGAGTTATACAAGATAAAGTGTTTGAATCAGATTTTGATAAATTTATGATTGAAATCAAAAATAATTTGGAGGAGAAACAGGATTGATGATAAAGAAAAAATAAAGTCTGTTTATACTGTACATTCAAAACATAATTTTTATGCTAGAAAGTTAATATCTTCCTATATACTTAAAAATAATAGATTACCATTAAATCCGTTTACTAATTGGGATTATTTTATGGATGGATATGGTGGATAGAAAACTTACTGTAAGAGGAAATAATAATTTAATTTATTTGGCAGATGAATTATGGCAATTTGGTGTAATATCAAATGGGTGTTATCATGAAATAAAATTAGCTATGAAACATTGATAAAACTATGCAAGAGATAAGTGAAATATCTATAGATAAATTAGAATAGGAACAAGAACTAAAAGATGAATATAAAATAAAGGAATTTTAAAAAGAGTTAAAGTATTATTATAATTTTATGAAATAATTGAAAATATATTTTGGGTATATCCTTAATTCTAGGGGGAATTGATTACGATGGATGAAAAGTTAAAAGTATTATTAATGAAAGAAGAAATAGAAAATAAATATATTTCTTTTTTTGCTACCAGTAAATTACAAAGAATTGTAGTCTCACCCAAAAATAAAACTTGGACTATTTATATAGAAAATGAAAAAATGTATCCAAAAGAAGTAATTAAAGTATTAGAAGAAAATAAATACAAATTAGATTCTCTTGCCAAAGATATTCGCTTTATTTACTTATTTGAACAAAAAGATATGGAAACCTTTCATAGTTATTATCCACTCGTTTTAAGTCACTTAAAAGAAGAGATAAAAGTATTAGAAATTTATCAGGATAAACTAGTTCTAGAAGACAATAAATTAATCTTAATCGCTTCAAATAAGATAGAACAGGAAAAGCTAAATAGTATATTAAACCAGTTCAATAAATATTATCATGATTTAGGCTATGAAGAAGATATTAAAATAGAATTAAGAGAAGAGACTGGAATTTTAGAAGAGATTCATAAAGAGTTAGATGAATCACTAAAAAAAGTAGTAACGCCACCACCAAAAGTAGAAGAGAAAGTAATTAAAAAAGAAGAAGTTCCGAAAAGAAGAAGTGCTAAAACAGAAGAAGGCGCTGTCCTTGGGCGGATGTTTACCTCTGATATTATAAAGATTAAATCTCTTTTAGGAGAGGATAACGATGTTACAGTAGAAGCCTATATTTTTGCAACAGACTATTTTGAATCTAGTAAAACAGATTTTAAAATCATTACATTAAAGATTACAGATTATACAGATAGTATTTACTGTAAAGTATTCGTTCGAGATGAGGATGAATACAAAAGACTAAAAAAAGAGTTAAAAGAAGGCTCTTGGGTTCGAGTAAGAGGCTATACAAAAAATGATGCCTATGCTAGAGAACTTGTATTAAATGCTAGAGATATTGTGAAAATAGAGCGCACGGAAGAAGCTAGAAAAGATACAGCTAGAGAAAAAAGAGTGGAACTACATACTCATACGATGATGAGTCAAATGGATGGCGTAGCAGATGAAGTAAAACTAGTAAAACAAGCGATAAATTGGGGACATAAAGCGATTGCTATTACTGATCATAATGGAGCCCAGGCTTTCCCACATGTTTTTAATTTTGTTACTGGTTACAATAAAGGAAAAGAAGAAAATGAAAAATTCAAAGTCATCTATGGAACAGAACTCGCAATGATTGATGACAAAGTAAATATTGTCCTTCGTCCCAATCAAGAAAATATGTTAGAACAGACTTATGTCGTATTTGACTTTGAAACAACAGGATTTAATGCTGGTGGAGCAGATTCTATTATCGAAATTGGTGCTGTTAAAATTCATGATGGAGAAATCATAGAACGATATGATGAATTAATTAATCCAGGACGACCACTTCCTAAAAAGATTACAGAAATTACGAATATTACGGATAGCATGTTAAAAGATAAAGAAGATGAAGAAAGTGCTGTCAAAAGATTCATTGCATTCTTTCAAGATTTACCAATGGTAGCACACAATGCCAAGTTTGATGTTTCTTTCTTAGAAATGGCTTATAAAAAGTACAATTTGGGCGAGTTTAAAAATCCAGTAATTGATACCTTAGAACTATCGAGAACACTGGATAATAATTATGCTAGACATTCTCTATCCGCTCTTGTAAAACGCTATGAAGTCCCTTGGGATGAGTCAGCACATCATAGAGGAGATTATGATGCAGAAGGAACTGCCCTTGTCTTTCATAAAATGCTAAAAAAACTTTCTAATCGTAATATTGAAAACATGGATGAATTAGACAAATTAGTATCAAAAGAAGATATCCATAAATATGGTCGTAGTCATCATATTAATATTCTAGTAAAAAATAAAACAGGTTTAAAAAATTTATTTAAAATTATTTCGCTAGCTAACACCACCTACCTTCATAAGACACCTAGGATATTAAGAAGTGCGATAGAAGAATATAGAGAAGGCTTACTTGTTGGTAGTGGCTGCTATGAAAGTGAAGTCTTTGGTGAAGGAAAAAGTAAAAGTGAGGAAGAGCTTTCTGATATTATCCGCTTTTATGATTACGTAGAAGTGCAACCGATAGAATGCTATAACCATTTAATACAGTCAAGTGATTTTGGTAATGAATTAGAACTTGCAGAACACTTAAAAAAGATAATTCGTGTAACGGAAGAAGCAGGAAAATACATTGTGGCAACAGGAGATGTCCATCATATTAGACCAGAGGATAAAATATATCGCGAGATTATTGTGAATCAAAAAGTACCCGGAGGAGGGCGCCATCCTCTTGCTAGAAATAACATCACATCTATTCCAAGTAATCACTTTAGAACAACAGAGGAGATGCTAGATAACTTTGCTTTCTTGGAAGATGAGAGCCTAATCCATCGTTTGGTAATTGAAAATCCAAATAAAATTGCTGACATGGTAGAAGAAATTGAAGTTATTATTGATACTGGTGGTATTCCTTTCTCACCTAAAATTGATAAAAGTATTGAAACAGTAACCGATATGGTCTTTACCAAGGCCAGTGATTGGTATGGAGATCCACTTCCTTATAATATTGAAGAACGTATTAGTAAAGAGTTATATGGTGATGGAATTTATGAGGCCATTAAAGGGGAAGTGACTAGAGAACAAATAAGTGCCGAAGAATTTGATAAAGAAATTTTTAAAAGACTTCATGAAACGCTTTTAGCAGGCTTTGATAAAGTAAAAGAAGTAATCCGTCGTGAGCTTAAAATAGAAAATCCAGACAGCAGCGAGGAAGAATTAGATAAAATGATGCCTAAGAAACTAGGTGGTGTCATCGGTGGAGGATTTGACGTTATTTATCTAATTGCCCAAAAACTGGTAAAACATTCTAATGATGATGGTTACTTAGTTGGTTCTCGTGGTTCTGTTGGCTCAAGCTTTGTGGCAACGATGATGGGAATCACAGAAGTAAATCCACTGCCAGCACATTATTTATGTCGTAATAAAAACTGCAAGTATTCAGAGTTTTTAAATGAAGAAGGAGAACCTTACGGTAAAGAGTATTCTTCTGGTTATGACTTAGATGATAAAACTTGTCCAAAATGTGGTGAGGCAATGGGGAAAGAAGGACAAGATATGCCGTTTGCGACTTTCCTTGGATTTAATGCCGATAAAGTGCCAGATATTGACCTGAATTTCTCTGGTGATAATCAAGCAAGTGCCCATGCTTATACCAAAGTACTCTTTGGAGAAGATAATGTTTATCGTGCTGGTACGATTGGTACAGTAGCAGAGAAGACGGCTTTTGGTTATGTGAAAGGTTATTTTGAAGAAAAAGGAATCACAGATGTAAGAACCGCCGAAGTAGAACGTCTTGCCTTAGGATGTACAGGAGTAAAGAGAACAACAGGACAACACCCAGGTGGAATAGTGGTTATACCAGGTTATATGGATGTATTTGATTTCACACCATTCCAGTTTCCAGCAGATGATAACACTGCAGAGTGGCGGACCACGCACTTTGATTATCATGCCATTGATCAAGATGTTTTGAAGCTTGATATACTTGGACACGATGATCCGACGGTTCTTCGAATGCTGCAAGATTTATCGGGCATTGATGTAACAACATTACCGATGGATGATAGACGAGTATTCTCGCTACTTTCTTCCACTGACGCCCTAGGAGTAACGCCAGAACAAATTTTATGTCCAACAGGAACTCTAGGGCTTCCCGAGTTAGGTACACGTTTTGTTATTAACATGTTAGAAGAGACCAGACCAAAGACCTTTGGAGAGCTAGTTAAAATCTCAGGGCTTTCTCATGGTACTGATGTTTGGGCTGGTAATGCTTCAGAACTGATTAAAAATAAAGTGGTTCCTTTCAAAGATGTTATCGGATGTCGTGATGATATTATGGTAAACTTAATGAACTGGGGCATGAAACCAATTAGAGCATTTAAAATTATGGAGTTTGTTCGTAAAGGAAAAGCGAGTAAAGACCCAGACACTTGGAGAGGAATGGCAGAAGAGATGAAAGAGGCCAAAGTGCCAGATTGGTATATTGAATCTTGCCATAAAATTAAGTACATGTTCCCAAAAGCGCATGCTTGTGCCTATGTTATGAGTGCGATTCGTATCGCCTGGTTCAAGCTTTATAAGCCTCTCTATTATTACGCAGCATTTTTCTCTATTCGAATTGATGATTTTGATATTGAAACCATGATAAAGGGATATGATGCAATTAAAGAGAAGTTAGAGGACTTACAGGCGAAAGGGTTTGAAGCTACAAACAAGGAGACTAATATTATTGAAACATTAAAAGTAGCTTTAGAAGCAACGGCTCGCGGGATTAAGTTTGGAAATATTTCGTTAGAAAAAAGCGAAGCTAAAAATTTTGTCATTGATGAAGAAAATGAAAATACATTAATACCAGCATTTGCAACGATTGATGGATTAGGCGTTTCCGTTGGAGAGAATATAGTAGTAGAACGGAAAAATAAACCATTTTTAAGTCGTGAAGACGTACAAAAGCGAGGAAAAGTTTCTAAAACTTTAATTGATAAAATGACAGATATGGGTGTCTTAAAAGATTTACCAGATTCCAACCAATTATCATTGTTTTAATCAAAAGCTAAAAGAAGCTTTAACAATATAAGAAAAAGTAAAATAGGAACGACGATTATTTTACTTTTTTTCTTTTCAAAAATATTGTAATTTTTTAATTATATTTTTAGAAGTTTTAAAATGTCTTTATAACCTTACTTATAAGCATTTGAGATATTTTTAATTTTGGAGGATATTCACATATATGCTTATAATTTCTTATGTTTTCGCTTTCAAAAGTAGTAAAATTGCATAGTATCGAGTATAGCCATATAGTCTTCGCCATAATAAGAAATAGTATTACCCTTATTATGTAGCATGGAACATGTAACAAATAAATTTTTCTAAATTCTATTATTTCTATATTGGTGTAATAGTACAATTTTTTGTATTTGAATAAAAATAATTAAGAAAAGAGAGTTGACAAACATAAAAAAAAAGAATAGTATTTTTAGCAATGGGGAAATATTATGGGAATACCAAAGTTAAAATTAAAAGAATTTTTAAACGAAAACAAAGGATATAAAATATTAAAAAGATGTAAAGATACTACAATAATAAAGCTTCCTAATGGGGAATTGCTAAAAATACTCGATGATAAGTTGCTAAAAATAATATCTAGTACTGGTTACAATTTAGAAACTAGACTAAGTGAAATGGAAAATTTAACTGGTTTCACTAATTTCTCTTGGCCAACTATAATGCTCGAGGATAAAAATATTGTTAAAGCTTATACAATGCCCTATATTCCAGGCGTTGATTTTACTGATTATTATGAAAATATATTTGACTTAACTAGTTACGCAAATCTTCACTCTCAAATTGAAAATAACATAAAAGATGGAAATAATACTGGAATAGTTTTCCCTGATTTGTGTACAACAGAAAATATTAGAATTACTGCTGATGGTAAAGTGTTTTTCATAGATTATGATGGTTTACAGATAAAACAAATGCCAGCAGTGGGTTTTTCAGATTTTTTAGGAACACCTAGGGAAGTATTAAGCGAAAAATACTATGATTATAAATCAGGTTTATTCACAAAAGAATTAGATATAAAAAGCGCAATCTTCCTATATTTTGTTGATGTATTTGGAATTAATTTAGCTGCAGTTAATAGAATAAATCCAGAGACTGGTAGAATAATTACCTTAGATGAAATATTTTCTATAATTAACTTAAATGATTCTGATATACAACAAAAAGTATGGAAATTATTTCAACCAGCAATAGCGAATGAGTTTCTAGGTAATGAGCTTTATACACTTGCAGAAAAATATAAATTAGTTATGCCTTCTCCTAATGCTTCAATAAAGACGCTTATAAAAAAATAATATTCGATTAAAAAAATATATATAGTAGTAAATTAATAGTAAAATATCTCTAAAAACTTATATACATGCTTATAAATAAAGATTTTACTAATAATAACTACTTTTTTTGTAAAAAAGATGGAATAGGTTTAAAATAAAAGAAGAAAAAAAGAAAGAATCCAATCGAAGAGAGAAATGTTTTCGATAGATTATATGAGGGAAAAGTATGTATTATCAAGCATTAGTAAATAAAAAACATAAAATAAAAGAAGATATGTTTCAAGATTGCGTATTAATAACTACCAAAAATGTGGATGACGAAGATGTAGAAATAGAGCAGAAAACATATGATGCATATTGTAAATTAAAAAAAGTGTTAGATGAAAAAGAAAACATAAAAATAGGAATTTTATCTGGTTATAGAAGCATAGAAGAACAACAAAAGGTTTATGATGAGATAGAAAGAAAATATGGTACATCTTATGCTGAGGCCATAGTGGCACCCGTTGGTAAAAGCGAACATCATACGGGTCTTTGTATTGATTTATCAATAGAAAAAGAGGGAGCATTTTTAATAGATAATAATGAATTAATGAAAGAAAAAGAAACATATAAAAAAATAGTTCCTTACTTATCCCAGTTTGGATTTATTCTAAGATACCCCGAAGGAAAAGAGAAAATAACAAAATATCCCTACGAACCTTGGCATATTCGCTATTTAGGTGAATCTCTTGCCCAAAAGCTATATGAAGAAGAAAAAACACTAGAAGAGTATTATGAAAATTTAACAGGAGTTCTTGTAATAGATAAAGAAAAAGATATGACCTCACGTGATGTTGTAAATATAGTAAGTCGTTATTTCTATACGAAAAAGGTCGGTCATACAGGAACACTAGATCCTCTTGCCACAGGCATCTTAGTAATAACCATCGGAAAAGCAACCAAAATCTCGGAACTATTGACCGCATCTTATAAAGAATATATCGCTACAGTGAAACTAGGACTAGAAACAGATACGCTTGATATTACAGGTAAAGTATTAAAAGAAGAGAGTGTAAAAGAAAACTTAGAAATAGTCAAAGTTTTAAAAGAGTTTCCAAGAAACTATCTTCAAGAAGTACCAATCTATTCTGCCGTAAAAGTAAAAGGGAAAAAACTTTATGAATATGCCCGAAAAAAAGAAGAAGTAATCCTACCAAAAAAAGAAGTAACGATAAAAGAGTTAGAACTACTAGAAGAGACTTCTACTACATTCACTTTTCGGACTGTAGTAAGTAAAGGAACCTATATTAGAAGCTTAATTCGTGATATAGCAGAAAATTTAAAAACACCAGCTACCATGTTAGAATTAAGAAGAGTAAAACAAGGCAACTTTTCCTTGGAAAATTCTTATACGCTAGATGAGTTAAAATCTGGACAAGCCACATTGCTCTCTTTAGAACAGTCCCTTTCTAATTACCAATCAATAATAGTAGATAAAAAAACAGAAATCAAAGTAAAAAATGGGCAAAAGCTAGCAAGAGGCCAAAAAAAAGATGGGATATATCTAATTTTAAATGAAGAAAAAAAGTTGCTCGCTATCTACAAAACAGAAAAAGAAGAATTAGTTGCGTGGAAAGTCTTGACGACACCTCATTGCTGATATAGAATAAACTCGAGCAAAAAGAAGTGAGGAAAGAAAATGAAAATAGCAGAATGGATGGATACAATAAAAAGTTATAGTGCCCTAAAAAGGCTAGCCAAAAAATATGATCAAATAAATAGAGACAATATCACGCTTTTAAATCTTATGAAAGCAGTAGAACGAAATGAAATCGTGAAAGATATCTATCAAACAGAAAAAGTTTTAACAGAAGTATCAAAGGAAGTAGGAGAGTGGATTTTAAGCGATGTTTTTGCTTCAAGTAAATTTGTGAATCAACAAGAAGAAAAATTACAAATTCTTTTTGAAAAAGTAACACTGATAGAAGAAAAGCCAAGTTTTGTAGAAAGACATCAAAAACAATTGGAAAAACAAGAAACTTTATATCCAGATACATTTTATTTAAAAATACTACAAAAAATAACAACAGGAATTATAGATAGTGACAAAATGTATATTTTAACGGAAAAAGAGTTTGTAAAGTTCTATAATGACCATCAAAAAATGGATATATGGGGCGTATTATGCATGAAAGATGAAAATCGACGCTATTACATGGAAAACTATAATGATAAACTCTTCTTTCTTGCAGATTACTACTATACAGGCATTCAACAAATGAAAGCAGCGAATTTTAAAGCAATGATAGAAATGATAAAAACAAGATATGCTCATACAGAGTTCTATCAAAATTCTTATCCTTATGATTACTTAGAAACGTTAGCAGAAGAATATGGTAATAGTGAAGAAGAAGTGGCAAGTTTTGTCTTTTATGCTTTTAAAGACTTTATGGATATATCTGTAAGAGGGATTAAAGATGGACAAATTAAGGAACCATTTAAAGAATTAGTGCAAAGTATTACAACAGAAAAAAGTGGGGAAGAGTTAGTCGAAAGTAGAGAAGAATATTATTCTTTCCTAAATAGAGATACACTAGAAATGAAAGAAATGTGTTATCAAACCATACTAGATCCACGCTTTATTCAAAGTGATAATAAAGAAGAAATAATGGGATGTTTAAATTATGATGATTTGGAGACCTACTCACTACAAAGCGAAAAGCTATTACAAAATGAGGCCTTAAAAAATAAAAGTCTAACCGATTATGAAAATCAATACACGAGTGAAATCCTAGCATTAGAAGACTTAAGAGAACCAGAAGAAGTCAGTAACTTTGTATTTTGTAAGAATAATACTTGCAAAAAATCATAAATACTAGTATACTATAAATGCTTACTGGTACTTAGTTTAGAGATTTTCCGACTCTATACTCAGTATTTAGTGAATTTATTTAGAAAGGAAGAGAAAAAATGGCTTTAACAAAAGAAGAAAAAGCAACAATTGTATCAGAATTTGCAAGAGGAAAAAATGATACAGGTTCTGCTGAAGTACAAATTGCTCTTTTAACAAAAGAGATTAACGACTTAACAGAACACTTAAAAACACATATTCATGATTATCATTCAAGACGTGGACTTCTAAAGAAAGTTGGACAACGTCGTAATATGTTACAATACTTACAAAAGCAAGATATTACAAGATATCGTGAATTAATCAAAAAATTAGGATTAAGAAAGTAGACACATATTTTTGTTGTCTATTTTTATTATATAGGAGAATGTTTATGAATGTAAAAAATATCTATATTGGTTTAACTAAAGACCAAGAAGAAGTATTATTATATAAAAAAGATAATATATTTTTTAATTTAAAAACAAAGAAACCGATTTCCACTTCTATGCTATTAGAAGACCGCCTCTTTGCATACACAGATATCGTTCCAACACGTAGTATGTGGACCTCTAAAATTATAAAAAACTATGAAAATGATAGAACAGAAATGTTAGAATTAAAAAAATGTTTTATCGGCAATATTTATCAAGTGGATGATAAAGAGGTAGAATATAAAAACTTAGATTTACCAATGATTTATTGGGGAAGAGAAGTTACTTATACTGGTTATCTATTAAAACCAGCCGCACTATTATATCAAAAGAAAAATCATCAAGATAGAATGGGAGATTATTTGGACTTAGAAACAGGAATAAACTATGATGGTAAACATAGTTATGATATTGGCGATTATATGATAAGTAATGATTCTTGTACAATAGTACCATTTCAATCTGTTTTTAAAGATACAAGAAATAAAGTGAAAATGGAAAAAAGAAAAGTACTAGAAAGATATAGAAGCGAAGTACTAAAATCTAAAAAGTAATCATATGGAGTATCCATAAAGAAATAAAAAACAACAAAAGGAGAAGTAAATGAAAAAAGTATATGAATTAGACTTTCATGGAAAGAAAATTATAGTAGAACAAGGAGAAGTAGCAAAACAAGCGACAGGTTCAGTGATTGTACGTTATGGAGATACGGTAGTGCTTGCAGCAGCAGTAGTGAATAAAAATGTAAACTTATTGTCTGATTTTTTTCCACTTACTGTAAACTATCAGGAAAAATTATATTCGGTTGGTAAAATACCAGGAGGATTTATTAAAAGAGAAGGACGTCCAACTGATGCTGCCACTCTCGCTGCACGTATGATTGACCGTCCGATGAGACCACTTTTTCCAGAGGACTTTAAAAATGAAGTACAAATTATTAATACTGTCCTAAGTGTTGATCAGGATTGTTCACCAGAATTAACCGCAATGCTTGCCTCATCTCTTGCTGTGTCAATTAGTAAAATCCCGTTTAATGGTCCAATCGCTGGTGTAAAAGTGGGGTATGTAGATGGGAAATATATCATAAATCCAACTCCAGAAGAACTAGAAAAGTCTCGTTTAGACTTAACTGTTGCAGGAACAAAAGATGCCATTAACATGGTAGAGTCTAGTGCCAAAGAGTTAGAAGAAGATATTATGCTAGAAGGATTAATGAAAGCACATAAAGAAATTAAAAAATTAATTAAGTTTGAACAATCTATCATCGCTGATATTGGCGAAGAAAAAATGGAGTATGAATATCTAGAAATCGATAATGAAATGATAGAAAAAATTCATTCCCTTGCAGCAGAAAAATTAGATAAAGCATTACGCATTAAAGAAAAACTAGAAATGCATCAAGCAGTAGATGCCATCAAAGAAGATGTTTTAAAAGTTTATGAAGAAGAGTATGAAGATACTTTGAAAGAAGATGCTTTAAAAGAGTTATATACTAAAGTAAGAATGGTGTTAGATAAACTAGAATATAAGCTATTCCGCCGTATTGTAGTAGGCGAGCATATTCGTGCTGATGGTCGTAAAATGGATGAGATTAGACCGCTATCAGCAAGCGTAGACTTCTTGCCAAGGACTCATGGATCCGCTTTGTTTACAAGAGGACAGACACAAAGTTTATCAGTAACAACGCTAGGAGCCCTAGGAGAACATCAAATTTTAGATGGACTAAGTCTAGAAGATGAAAAAAGATTCATGCTACACTATAACTTTCCACAGTTTTCTGTAGGAGAAACAGGACGTTATGGTGCCCCAGGACGTCGCGAAATTGGTCATGGAGCTTTAGGGGAAAAAGCCCTTCTTCAAGTAATACCAAGTGAGGAAGAGTTTCCTTATACGATTCGAGTTGTATCAGAAATACTAGAATCAAATGGTTCTTCTTCCCAAGCTTCTATTTGTGCAGGATGTATGTCTTTAATGGCAGCAGGAGTACCAATCAAGGCTCCAGTAGCAGGAATTGCCATGGGCTTAATTACGGATGGAGACGATTATACTATCCTAACAGATATTCAAGGAATGGAAGATCATTTAGGAGATATGGACTTTAAAGTAGCAGGTACAGAAAATGGTATTTGTGCACTACAGATGGATATAAAAATTAAAGGTGTCACTCGTGAAATCTTAGAAGAAGCACTAAATCAAGCAAAAAAAGCTCGTCTTCAAGTATTAAAAGTAATGAAACAAGCGATAAAAGCACCACGCAAAGAAGTTTCAAAATATGCACCAAAGATGGAAACGTTTATGATTAATCCTGCCAAAATTAGAGATGTGATTGGTCGTGGTGGAGAGATGATTACCAAAATTATTTGTGAAGCATCAAATGTAACAGATGTTAACAATATAAATGCGGTAAAGGTAGATTTAGAAGATGATGGACGTGTTATTATCTATCACTCTGATAAAGAAATCATCGAAAAAACAAAACAGATGATAGAAGATGTAGTAAGAGAAGTAGAAGAAGGAAAAATCTATGAAGTAAAGGTAGTAAAAGTAGAAGAATTTGGATGCTTTGTATCCCCTTGGCCAGGATGTGAAGGAATGGTTCATATTTCAAAACTTGCTCATGAACGTATTGAAAAAGTAGAAGATGTAGTCTCTGTAGGGGATGAAATCATAGTAAAAGCAATCGGAACAGACAAAAAAGGTAGACTAAACTTTTCAAGAAAAGATGCTCTTCCGCTTCCTAAGAAAAAAATCAAAAAAGATGAAAAAACAAAATAAAAGCATATAATATACTTTGAAAACTAGAAATAAAGAAAGGAAAACTCTAATTTCTAGTTTTTTCTTGTCTAAATTTAAAAAAATGACCATTTTACAAAGGTTAAAAATCAGTGTATCATCGGGGAAAAAGAAAAGGAGATGCTTCCAATGCAACCGTTATTAAAAAGAAAAATCAGCAGAAAAAATAGTTACCAGTTAA
>CAJUCU010000028.1:13897-16253 GCA_910585335.1 uncultured Bacilli bacterium | reverse complement strand
ATATCGCTTTTCTATTTTTCACTTTTTAGGTGTCACATCATTGACAACTACACAGTTTTATATTGTTACTCGAAAAGTTCGAGTTTGGTATCAATCTGGTGTCCTCGGGCAGACTTGAACTGCCGACCTATCGCTTAGGAGGCGATTGCTCTATCCTGCTGAGCTACGAAGACAAAAAGAATAGAATATCTATTATCTATTCATCTTTACATGTAGCATTTAATTGCTCATAAGCATTTTTTAACACAGAAACTTTTACTTTTCCATTTTCAATTGCTGCTTCATTATTCTTATCGATTTCTATCAGTTTCTTTGTATCTAATTTTTCATAATTCACTTTTGTAATACTAATTAACTTGTTTCCTTCAATCTTAATATCATTATTATAATGCTCTATCCCATTATAAGCACTATATACACTCTCTAAATTTTTCTTATATACTTCTAATGTTTCTTTTTTATCACTTGTAATTGTCTCTTTTGTATTTAATTGAGTTACATATCCATCTTTATGAGAAACATTATAAGTAGATTCTAGTGTAGTCGTTTCATCTATTTGTTGTTTACTCGTACAAACTAATTTTCCTTCTTTTGGAGTACCACAACCCGTTAATAACATCACACTAAGACCTAATAATACTGCCATTGCTTTTTTCATTTTCTCTCTCCTTTTTATCAATATACAGCGCATATATTCTTTTGTCAATAAACTGGATGATATTAAAAAAGATTTAAGTTACTTAAATCTTAAATAATTTAAGAACAAAATCATTAAAAACGTTGTTGCTGCGTGGAGCTCTTTCCTGATGCTATATGTTCTTTCATAAATTCCAGCGACATCATCAATGACATCTACAATCCAACTTTCTAAATACTTAGGCGGTGTAAATGTTACTGGAAACATATGTGTTGTAATAATATCTTTTTCTAAATCTGTTAACTCGTAATATTTAGAGGCATTTTCTACAGCATAACGAGGATGTCTTCTCAAAGCATGAATTTTATTATCTTCTTTTGTTTCTTCTAAAAAGAAATCATGTAAAACAGATGCTCGTGTTGCCTCTTTGTAGTTTAACTTTAGTTTTTTTGTTACTTTATAAGTATAATATGATACTCTCATTAAATGCTCATATCTTGTGATTCCGTGATGGGTAATCTGCTTTGTTTTTTGAAACTCCTTATTCGTAATAACAGAGTCTATTAATAAAGCAAATTCATCATCTTGACATTTATTCATCATATAACTACTTCACCCTCTATTTTAATTTATGTTATTTTCTACTTTATAATGATAACACTTATCCTAGTAAAATACAAATATTTTTATATATTAGGGGAATTAGACAATATTGCCTTTCCGTGAAAATGATTTTGTTTTAGATTAATATCATTATTAATAAAGTATTTGAACGTATATTTTTTTTCTTCTTGTGGTTGTAAAGTCGTAACTAAAATATCCCCATTTATTGACAGATTCCTGACTGTCAAATCATTTTCGTTTTCTTCAGATAAATAATAATTTATTTTATTATATGAAAGTGTTTGGCACTCCTCTTTTTCTGTTATAGAATGATCTTGACCAATTTTTACTAAAATATTTTTCTCTTCTGAGGTATTATTTTTTATTTTAAACTGGTATGTTCCTACTCTGTTTTCCTCATTTAAAGTGATTCTATTTTCATCTTTTATGTCGACACCACTCATATAAGCGTATGATGCCCTGGCTAGTTCGCTTTTTTTCTGTAGTTCTGCTCTAGGACCATACCAAAACCAAGTGCTGACGATTAAAAATAGCATAACCTCCATAATATTTTTTATGTGATTTATAATCTCTTTGGTTGCCTGCCCTCTCATATTCTTCCCCCTAATTGGGGCATATTATATCACAGACTCTTCTTTTATGCAAGTTCTTCTAGAATTTTCTCTAGTTCCAAAGCATCTTCTGTGGTCGTTTGTTCTTTTTCTAATTCTTGATTAAACCATGCTGGTAGTGGCTCTTCTTTCTTTGTTTTAGGCGTTGTTTTCTTCTTACTTTCTACCATTTTTTTCATCTTTTTATGCTCTTTTTCTGTAATTCTCATGGCTTCTTCTACAGTTTCAATATTTAGTCTTTTCCATTGCCCAACGATAGTTTCTATATAATTTTTACTTAATTTCTGATTATTTATTTTTAAAACATAGGAAAGCAGAACATTGATAACACCAGGTTTCAATTTTTGATCAATTAATAAATTTTCAATTAAGCGTAAGTCTCTACTTGTTGGCTCTGCTCCTTTATACTTACTTTTTAAATAATCGTAAGGGGAAATATTTTCAAACGTATAAACCATTCGTGCCCATTTTGAAGTATCACCTG
>CAJUCU010000028.1:10183-13887 GCA_910585335.1 uncultured Bacilli bacterium | reverse complement strand
TTTTAAGTACTCTGGTTGTTTGTTGTAAACTAAAGTAGGTAGACTTCCACCTTGATCAAATTGATAATAATTACGGCAAGACTTTCTAAGTTCTGTTTTATCAATTAAGCCTTTTTCGTTAATTGCATTACGTACTAATCCTTGCATGGTTAAATCATCTAGATGATAAACAAAAGAAAGGGAATTAATCAGTTCTCTCGCATCCTTAGAAAAACATCTTTCATTTACCATACTTTTAGGAAGGGATGAGATTAATAAATCAAAATCAATTTGGTCTGTTAAGGTTAGATGATTGCTATTTTTAGACACGACATCTTCTACTGTTCCTAAACTATTCCCGATGCTACTTTTAAAAATGTCACTGAAGTTTGCTGTAATATCTGTATATTCCTTTAAATTATAACGAGGAATTTTATAATAGTTTACTAGGCGTTCATACTCTTTTTTACCTAAGTTATTATAAAGAACAATATTTAAGATTGGGTGATTAAAAAATTCTTGGGCTGATATAGGAGAATATAATAGATAAACATAACTATGAATATGGACTTCATTTTTAATATATGTTTTTAACAGTCCACAAGCTTCTAGTCTTTTCCTGGCATCAATAATACTGGTTAGTTTTAACTGCATGGTTGTCATTAAGTGATGGTGCGTTAATTCATTGCTGATTAGTTTTAATTCCTCTAAGTCATCGATTAATGTAAAATAAAGACTAACTGCAGTATAACCAATAATAGGTTGATATAGCTGTGATATTAGTTTCCGATCGTTTTCATTTAGTATTGTTTTATTAATTACGATATAACTATCGGCTGGTAGGATTGTTACTTCTTTTCTCATTTTAATCACCTAAACTCCTTTCTTTATTATATCTTTTTCTATACTAGAATACAATGTTATTTGGTGGTTGTTCAAAAAAAAAAATCTTAAATCCCTAGAAAGGTTAAGATCATCTCTGGTGTGATTTTTGAAAAATAAATTAGTAGAAAAGAAAGCAGCAAAAACGGACCAAATGGAATGATATTTTCTTTGCATTTTATAAAGATAATAATAGAAATTGGTAAGGCAATAAAACTACCTAAGAAGATAGATAGAGTTCCTAGAAGTGGGTCTAGTATTAAGCCAAAAAGAAATAGCATTTTAATATCCCCACCACCAAGGGATTCTTTTTTAAATAACTTGTTACCTAAACACATGATTAAATACATCAGTACAAATAGAAAAGCACCTGTTAACAAATGATAAAAGGTCTCTTCTAACCCTACCCTAAAATATTGCACAATTAGGAAGCAGAGTGCAAAAAAAATTAGGATGGAATCTGGAATCATTAAATAAGATAAATCACTTACTAAGACAATCATTAAAAGTGAAATAATCAATATTGCTAGTAGAAAGTCTAGTGTAAAGCCAAAACTGAAAAAAGAAATCGCATATAAAATACCTGTTGCCATTTCTACCAATGGTAAAAGCGGTGAAATTTTGGCATTACAATAGCGACATTTCCCTTCTTGGGAAAAGTAAGAAAAAACTGGGATCATTTCATATAACTTCAATTCATGAGAACAACTATCACATCTAGAGTGATCGAAAATAAAATTTCTTTTTTCAGGAATTCGCATTCCTAATACACAGTAGAAAGATCCCATCAATAATCCTAATAAGAAAAAACAAGCAACATATATATACAACATAAAGTACACTCCTATTGAATTTTACTATAAATATCAAACATCGGAACCACGATAGATAGAAGAATTATTCCGACAATGACTGCTAATATGGCAATCATCATTGGCTCTATCAAACTTTTCAACTGATCAATAATCGTTTTATGTAAGACTTGAAAATGCTCTGCTACTTTTTCCATCATCAACCCTAGTTGTCCTGTTGACTCTCCTGTTAAAATCATTTCATAGGCTACGATAGGAAAAGCCCATTCCCCTTTGAAAGCAGAAGAGATAGATTCTCCTTTTCCTAGATTTCGAATGGTTTTATTAATAATGTTTTTATAAACTTCGTTGTTGGTAATTTTGGATAATATGTCCATACTATCTGTTATAAATACACCATGGTTTAAAAGAGAGGCAAAGGTTTTGGTAAAATTAGTTACTTCATTATAGATGACAATTTTCCCAAATACAGGCATTCTCATTACAAGTGTTTGTACCGTTTTTCTAAAAGCATTTACATTTTTAAATAGGTACACAAAAATACCGATAAAAATCATTAAACCTACTATAATCCAAAGAATATTATTCTTAACAAAATCACTCGTGGACATTACAAATAATGTAATCCAAGGTAGCGTCGCATCTTGACTTTCAAACATATTAACAAAACTTGGAACAATATAGATTAACATGAATACTAGTACACAAAGTGCTAGGACTAAAATCACACTTGGGTATGTTAAAGCACTAATCATTTGCTTTCTCGTTTTATTCATTGAGGTATAGTACTCAGCCATATCTTCTAAAATACTCGATAAGTCTCCTGTCATTTCAGCAGTTTTTACCATATTCACTAGCAGTTTGGGAAACTTTTTATCTTGATGTTCCATCGCTACTGATAAGCTTTCTCCTTTTAATAAATCATATACTAATTTTTCAAATGCTTTTTTTAGTTCTGGTTTATTTGACTGCTTAGCAAGAATTCTAACAGAGTCAATTAAAGGAATTCCTGCTTTTAAGTATGTTGCTAGTTGTGTAAGGGCAAAAGATAAATCTGATACTTTAATTTTACCATTGGCAAAAAGGTCAATATCTAGCTTTTGGCGTAATTTAATATCAACGACATTATAACCTTCATTCACTAAGAATTCTCTAGCATTTTCCAAAGACTCTGCTTCGAATGTTCCTTGGACTTTTTTACCAAAATCATTTATCACTGTATAACGAAATGAAAATAGTGGTTCTTGTTTTCTCTGGATGGCTTCTTTTTTGATTCCTTTAAAGTTATCCTCTACTTCCTCTTCTGCAATCGTATTTTCTTTTTGTTCTTTGTTTAGCATTGTTTGATCTTGCAAACCAATAATCGCATCTTCAGTTTTACCAAAAATCTTTTTTGGAAGCGAAAAAACGGAATCTACGACATGATAAATCCAAATAAATGGTTGCATCAATTTATCCACACTAAAACGCCTCCCTTTTCTACTTTACTTTTATTATAGCACAAACTTCCATATTTCTAAACAGGTTTTTTAGACTTTACACACACTTCGCTACTTTTTCTCATATATTGTAATAAGAGGTGATTATATGTACAATAATCCTTATATTATGAATGCTTCTTTACGTGGGGCAAGTGGACTTGGGAAAGCTGGACTTTTCAGTTCTATTCGGGGTATTAATTGGGGGAGTTTACTAGGTAACACCCAAAAGACTTTAGGGATTATCAATCAAGCAATTCCTATTGTTTATCAAGTAAAACCAATTATGAATAATGCTAGGACGATGTTTAAAGTAATGGGGGCTGTTCGGGAAGACCCAATAGAAAATGTTTCCTATGCTAATCAAGCTTCTAATATAGAGGCACCACCAAATGGGGGTTCTACTTCTACGAATCAACCTATGTTTTTTATCTAAATAATGGCATTAAAAAATAGTATGGAATGAATGATTCTAATACTATTTTTTATTTATCTTCATGACATTTTTTCCCAAATACTCATCTAAAAAGCTCTTTTTGTATTCTAGTATTCT
>CAJUCU010000028.1:877-10173 GCA_910585335.1 uncultured Bacilli bacterium | reverse complement strand
TCGGTTAATTTTATCAAGAAGCGAATATTATGGATAGATAGTAGTCGTCCTCCTAGCATTTCGTCTGTTGTAATTAAGTGTCTAATGTATGCTTTGGTATAGTTTTTACAAGTATAACAATCACAAGTTTCATCCACTTTAGAAAAGTCTTCTCTAAACTTTCTATTATGAAAGTTAATCTTTCCTGATCTTGTAAAGGCTTGCCCATGACGAGCGATTCTAGTTGGTAGCACACAATCAAAGATATCGACTCCTCTAATTACACCTTCGATGATATCAACAGGTTCTCCTACCCCCATTAGATAACGCACTTTGTCTTCTGGTAAATAAGGTATTGCATAATCGATGGCTTTATACATATCTTCTTTGCTTTCTCCATCATTGGCTACCCCACCAATACTATAACCATCAAAATTCATCTTTACTGTTTCTTCTGCTGAATAACGTCTTAAATCTTCATAGGCACCACCTTGTACGATTCCAAAGAGAGCCTGTCTTTTGTTTTTATGCACTTTTTTACCACGAGCAGCCCAACGTAGTGTCCGTTCAATACTTGCTTTTAAATATTCATAACTAGCACTGGCTGGTGGACATTCATCAAAACTCATAGCAATATCACTATCTAGTTTATTTTGAATTTCAATCGATTTTTCTGGTGTTAGTAAAAGAGCGCTTCCATCAATATGACTTTTGAAATGAACTCCCTCCTCGGTAATATCCTTTTCTTTATTTTTGGCAAGAGAGAACACTTGAAAACCGCCACTATCTGTTAGAATAGGTCCTTTGTAGTTCATGAACTGATGAAGTCCTCCAGCTTTATCTACAATGTCTTCACCTGGGCGCAACCACAAGTGATAAGTATTAGCAAGAACGATTCCACTATTTGCTTCATATAGTTCTTCTGGCGTTAAACTTTTTACTGTCGCTTTTGTTCCTACTGGCATAAACATAGGTGTTTCTACTACTCCATAGTTTGTTTTTATTTTTCCTAAGCGCGCTTTGGTATTTTTTTCTGTTTTTATTAATTCATATTCTATCATTTTTTCACTTCTTTCTCTTTTTTTCGAAAGATTTTCTATTTTACTTTTTGTAAGTTTTTTTGTTCCATCTCAGATATTTTTATTATTCCTAAAACTTCTCCTGTTATTTTAGTCCCATTTGGTAACAAATAGGAAAAAGCTTCTCCTTCTTGTTTGCCATAGATTGCTTGTCCCATTTCTTTTTCCATTGAGATAAACTCATCACTACTTGCTTCATGACTTACAAAACGTTCTACTAGTGTTGCTTCGAAAGTTTCATTATCTCCATCTCCATAATCTAGAGATAGATAACATCTAGAACCGATATCAATTGTATCTGAATTTGGATTTTCAATTATTTTTTTATCAGTAAGGATATGATTAATTTCTGTTATTCTTTCTTCTAACGCATTTATTTCTTTATCTTTTAGTACTTCATATCCTGCTTTTTTCCGTGCGTTTTTCTTTGCTTCTATTGTTTTTTTTCTAGCAATTAACTCAGTTTCTAACATTTCTATTTGTTCTCTCACTAAGCCACCTTTTTTTACATTTTTCACATGATAGACTAAAGCACTATTTGTTTTTTCGTATTTTTTAGTATTATCAATATCAAAAACAATGGCACTTATTATGTCATGAGAAAATGTCGTATGTTCAAAGGAATCCCCTTCTTTTAGACCAAATATTTTACTTCCGAGCGGACTGATTCTTTCGATATATTCGTTTTCTAATTCATTGCTATATGCTTCGTTGATTAACTCTACTCGTTTGGTTGTAAGTCCTTCTTTCGTGGCAATCATAATGCTAAATTCTGTTCCAATTCCTATTGTACCATCTGTGGGTAGAGGGACTACTTCTTTTTCTTTTAAGAGTTGCCTTACTTTTTTTAGTCGCATTTTTTCTACTTTGGTTGTTGCTGTATGCAATAAGTTAATGGCTTCTTCTTTTAAAAGTTGTTGTTGTGATAATGAAATTGTTTGTCTTTTTTTTGCTTCTTTTAATATGTCTTCATCATCAGAGTTTGCAAAAAGCTTTGTAGTTAGTTTTCTTGCTGGTACTGATGAACGGTTATGTCTACTTTTTTCTCTTATATAAGATAGATAATCTTTTTTATCTGTTTTTATTTCTTCTACTGTACCTAACACAATTCTTTGATTATTTTCTACTATTTTTTCGATTAGGCTTCCTGCTTTTTTCCCAAGTAGTAGTTGACCTAGTTCACTATCTGTTCTGATTAATTTCAGTTCTGATTCAATTTTCATTGATTCTTCGATTCCTTCTATCAACATGCCTTCCTCTCTATCTTGACCAATCAATTTGTAAACAAACTTTGTCCCAAGTCCTATTTTATCTAGTTCTCTTTTTCGTAAAAATTTACTTTTTGCTAAAAGATCTTTTTTCTCTCTTAAATTATCTGTATCTACAGATTCTATACTTTTAAAATATTCTTTATATTTATTTAAAATCTCCTTTTCTCGTCTGCACGCTTCTTTTAACAGACTTACTTCTTCTGGCGTTAATCTAATCATCATAAAATACCTCCTAAAGTATTTTTATTATACTACGAAGGATTATTTTTGCCAATGAAAAAAGGAGGTAATCTTTTTATTACCTGCTTTTTCGATAAGTGAGCACATCATTTCTAGTTATTTCATTATTATGAACTTCTTGCACAATTCCACGGATATAGCGATTTCTTCTATTATCTAATCGATACATAAATTTTTCACCCTTTTGGCAACCAAATATCGCTGAGCCTAAGGCGCTAATTCTTTCTACATATTCACCATCTAATTCGTCACTGACTGCTTTATTTATTATTTCTACTGTTTTGATTTTTCTTCCAGTTTCTGTCCAAAGGTCTAAAACGACCTTTGAACCAATGCCTATGCTATCATTCTCAGGTGGAGTTGCTATTTGAGAAGTTTTTAATATTTTATCAATTTCTTTTTTTCTTATTGTACTATCATCTTCAGAAAATAAAAGTAGTCTTTCTTTTTCTAATTCTAATAAAGCTTTTTGTGATTCTGTAATCATGTTACGTTCTTCTAATTCTTGATATGCTTTTTTAGAAGTTTTCTTCTCTCGTCTTAAGCTTTTTAGCTTTTCTTTTTCACAACAACAGATTCTAAGTGTTTCTTCTTTTTCTCTTATATAATGAACATAGTCATTATCGCCTCTTTTGATATCTATTATTGTACCAACATCTGGAATCACTTCTCCGCTTTCTTTATTTAGAAGTTTTTTGCCAACATTACTATCCCTGCTGATAAAACCTTGCATACTCCCCACGCCTATTGCTTTATCTACTAAAATATAATTACAAACTTCTTCTTCTCCCAAAAATTGAAATTCAAATCTTGTTCCAATATTTATTTTATTTAATGTCCTCGATTTTAAATAAATACCATTTTTCAAAGCACTGTTTATGTCTGCTAATTCTTGTTTTCTTTCGTTGTAATCTAAGTCCACTATATAATCTGACATAACTTTAGCATGTAGGCATTCTACTTCAGTATTATCAAAACTATCGCGATATTCATCAAATCCATTTATTTTTTGTTGCAAATTTTTTTGTTTTTTTCTTAATTCCAAAATTTGTTCTGGTATTAATAACATGGATAATCCTCCTTATTTTTTATATATTTTCTCATTCGATACTATTTTATTTGTAACCGATAGTACAATTCCTTTTTCTATTTTTCCATCTACGTTTACTTCAAAGCTTTCCTCTTTTCTTTTTCCGATTAAGCTTTTTCCTAATGGGGTAAACTCTTCTATATATTTATCGTTTTCTTCTGTTGTAAATGCACAAGAGATGACTTCGGCTGTTTTTTCTTTATAACCTTCCTCTTGTAATAAAAGGTACTCTACTTTTGAACCAATGCCAATATATTCTCCATTTTTCTCTAACATTTCTTCTGTTTGTACCATATTTTTTGTTTCTACTGCTTTTTTTAATTCATATAGTCTCTTGATATATGGTGTTAGTTGCGCATCTGGTGATATTTTATCTAATTCATATTCTAATCGCTCTTTTTGAGATTGGGTCATGATTACATGATTATTTTTTTGATATTTTTGTCTAAATGATGATTCTGCTCTTTCCTGTTTTTTATAATTAGAAACATTGGAACTAGTTGGAATCAATAATTTTTCAGGTTCAATTCCAAATTGTGCGATTGTAAATTCTTCCTTTGGGTGTGTTGTTGTCGCTTTTAATGTAAACTTATCTCCTATTTGTCCTTTATAAAGTAAAAATCCTTTTGTTGTTCTTACCGATAGATAATTCTCTTGATTTTCTTCTAGTAAATAAGAAGAGACAAACTCTAATTTTTCTACCTTCTTTTTTCCTTTTACTTCTATTTCTAATATCATCTTTGTTCCCAAATCAATCATAGTAGGATTTGGTTGTTC
Organism: uncultured Bacilli bacterium; assembly: GCA_910585335.1. Taxonomy (GTDB): domain Bacteria; phylum Bacillota_I; class Bacilli_A; order RF39; family UBA660; genus MGBC119817. The sequence continues at coordinate 5,737 of CAJUCU010000028.1, read as the reverse complement.
TATGACTTCACGCCTTAAATTTTTTCTCATTACGCTTAAATTGTGACCTTCAGTATAAGAACAGTTATTTTTATCACTTAGGTTTCTTAGCATTTTTAAATATGCATCTTGTAATTGTAGATGTTGTGATGAAGTAATTTTTTGCAAATGAAGAAGTTCTTTTTCGGCTACTTTGCTTACTTTTTCATAGACTTTCAATTTTCTAATATAGTTACGATATTCTTCACTTCTATTCTTATGATTTAGAGACTCTTTTCTCTTCTTTGCTATTTTTATTTCACAATTATTCCTGTTTGATTGCACATTTTCCTCGGCTGCTTCGATATTTTTTTGAGGTAAAATTTTCACAATTTTTACCGCTGTAATACTGCCATCTGCTACTTCTAATTCAAAAGAAGCATTTTCTTTTTCTAGATATAAAATCTTTCCTAAGGGACTTTCTTTTGTTATATAGTTTTCATTTTCTATTTTATTTCCTATTATTACATCGGCCATTGTAAAATTCGTGATTTCTTCTTCATTATCAAATTTTACTTGAAATCTTGTTCCAATATCAATTTGGGTGTTATTAAAAGTAGTAATGAGACTACTATTTGATAAAACTTGGGTATAATACCCCAGTTCATCTGTTAATTCTTTTAATTGTAGGACAAATTCTGTTCTTTCTGGGATGTTTATTCTCATATATATTGGATTTAACTTTCTCTCATCTTTGAACTTTTCTAATTGTCTTTTGAGATAAACTATTTTCTGTTCTAAATATTCTTTTTGTTCTACTAATAACTTCATATTTTTCCCCCTCAATAATGTTGCCTATTCTATCATATTTTTCCTTAAATTTCAAGTCTTTCAATACGATTCAAAAAATAGCATAAAATGTTTCTTGCTATTTTCTTATTATTTAATTATCATGGCATCACCAAATGAGAAGAAACGGTACTTTTCATTGACTGCTATTTGATATGCTTTTAAAACATTTTCTCTTCCCGCTAATGCAGAGACTAGCATAATAAGAGTAGACTTTGGTAAATGAAAGTTGGTAATTAATGTATCTACAGCTTTCCATTTATAACCAGGATAGATAAAAATATCGGTCCAGCCACTTGATTTTTGAAATGTTTGATAACGACTCATAATGGTTTCTAATGTTCTTGTAGAAGTAGTACCAACACTGACAATTTTCTTACCTTTGGCTTTGGTTTTATTGAGTAGTTCTGCTACCTCTTCGCTCATTTCATAATATTCACTATGCATGTGATGGTCTTCTATTTTTAAAACACTAACGGGGCGAAAGGTTCCTAGTCCTACATGCAGTGTGACATAGGCAATATTGATTCCTTTTACTTCTAATTTTTCTAGCAATTCTTTTGTGAAATGAAGTCCTGCTGTTGGGGCTGCAGCACTTCCTACTTCTTTGGCATAAACTGTTTGATAGCGAGATTTGTCCTCTAATTTTTCATGAATGTAAGGGGGCAATGGCATAGTTCCTAATGTATCTAGAATTTCATATAAAATGCCAGAATATAAGAGTCTGAAATGTCTTATCCCTTCCCCTTCTTCCTTGATGCACTCTGCTTTTAGTAGTCCATTACCAAATGTCACTATCGTTCCTACTTTAATACGTCTTGCTGGTTTTACTAAACATTCCCAATCATCTTTTTCTATATTTTTAAGAAGAAGAATTTCTATTACTGCTTTGGTATCTTCTTTTTCACCAATTAATCTGGCAGGGAGCACTTTGGTGTTATTTAAAACAAGTGTATCTCCTTCTTCTAAATAATCTATAATATCATGAAAATGCTTATGTTCTACTTGTCCTGTTTTTTTATCTAAAACTAGAAGTCTTGATGCATCCCGCTTTTTTAATGGTGTTTGTGCAATTAATTCTTCTGGTAGATTGTAATCAAAATCTTCTATTGTCATCAATATCCCTTACTTTCTACTTCTTAGTTATCTTCTGTAAATACACTTTCTTGATAACTAATTTTTAATACCTCATACGCCTTTGGCGTTACTATTCTACCACGAGATGTACGTTTTAGCAATCCATTTTGTAAGAGATAGGGCTCGTATACATCTTCGATGGTTGTCACTTCTTCTCCAATAGCAGAAGCGATAGCGTCAACACCAACTGGTCCTCCATTAAACTTCTTAATAATGGCAAGCAGTAGTTCATGATCGACATCGTCTAGGCCATACTTATCAACCTTTAAGCGACCTAACGCTAAAGTTGTAATTTCTTTATCGATGATTCCTTTTCCTTCTACCATGGCAAAATCTCTTACTCTTTTAAAGAGGCGATTGGCAATTCTTGGTGTTCCACGGCTACGACTTGCTAGTTCTACCGCTGCTTCATCATCGATATCAATTTCTAAAACTCTAGAAGTTCTTTTTACAATTGTGGTTAATTCTTCTAATGTATAATATTGCATTTTCGAAATGATTCCAAAGCGATCACGAAGTGGTGCAGTTAAGTCTCCTGCTCTTGTTGTAGCTCCTACTAAGGTAAAGGGTGGCAAATCAATTTTTATATTTCTGGTATTTCCTTCACTTCCGATAATAATATCTAGAGTAAAATCTTCCATAGCAGGATATAATATTTCCTCAATAAAACGTGGCATTCTGTGAATTTCGTCAATAAACAAAACATCGCCTGGTTCTAACGTTGAAAGGACAGCGGCTAAGTCTCCCGATTTTTCAATACTTGGGCCACTTGCTGTTTTTATATTACTTCCTAGTTCATTGGCAATAATATAGGCTAGTGTTGTTTTTCCAAGTCCCGGTGGTCCATAAAGAAGAACATGGTCAAGAGCATCCCCTCTTATTTTAGCTGCTTCAATAAATACTTTAATATTTTCTTTTACATCTTTTTGACCAATATACTCTTCTAAGCTTTCTGGACGTATTGTATTATCTATTATATTATCATCTGTTACTTCTACATTTCTAATGATGCTTTCTTCTTTCATAGATACCCTCCTACTTTAAAAGTAATTTTAATGCTTCTTTCACTTGTTCTTCAATGGATAAACTACTATCAATTCTTGTAATAATTCCTTTAAATTCTTTTTCTTTATAACCAAGGCCTTTTAACACTTCCATCAATTCTTCTGATGTTTTCTCCTCTTGTAAGACTACTCCTTCTAGCAGAATTTTTCCTTTTAAATCTAAAATCATCTGTTTGGCTAGCTTGTCCCCAATTTTAGGAAATTTCTTTAAGTATAAAACATTTTCGCGCTCAATGGCATCGATGATTCCAGAGATAGAACCAGTGGCAATAATAGGAAGGGCCATTTTACAGCCTAATCCTTTGACATTAATTAGTTTTAAAAATAAAGCTTTTTCATTTTCATCTTTGAATCCAAAAAGACTATGATCATCTTCTTTAATTTGTTGATACAAATAGACTTTTATTTCTTTATCTAGTTCAAAGGCATAAGGGTTTGCTGTATTGATAAAATAGCCAATGCCCCCTACTTCTAATACGATACCTGTGCTTTTGATATCCGTTACGATACCTTTCATATATTCATACATCTTAACTCCTCTTTTCTTATTATATTATACGCTAGTTTCCCCTTAATTTCAATTAAATTATACAAACAAATGTATTAACTTTCTTATTTTTACTTTTTGTGTTATAATAAGGTCATTTTATGACGAGTGCAGAAAGAAGGCGTTTTATGACATATACAGAAAATAGAAATTTTATGACTAACCAAAAATTATTGAAAGTTATTAATTATAAATTTAATAAATTGCCAATTGATCCTTATTTAGAAGACCATCATTGGGAGCTGGCAGAGCTTTTTTCGGCTTTGAAAGATTCTTTTGAATTGGAACAAATATACGATTTACCAGAGTTAACCTATTTTTTCCCATTTGATCAAACCGTTCTTTTAGAATCCAGATTTCTTGCATCTTTAGATGAAAAATACTCTAAAATGTTTAAAGAAGATCTTATAAACGGAAAATTAGTTCCAGATGCTACTAGTTATTATGAGTGTTTCCACGAAACTAATCAAAAATCTGGTGATTATAAAGTACGCTTTCTTCACTATGATGCTTTAGATGATTTATGTACTTTATCTCACGAATATATGCATCATCTTTCATCACAATTTCCTACTATTAGGCTCTCTTCTTCTGCTTGTAAGGTTTATAGTGAATCCCTTAGCATGTTAAGTGAACTAAAGACTTTAGACTTCTTGGAACACAATGAGATTGCTAAAGAAGATTTGGAGCATTATAGACATTATATTATTAGAAGAAATCGCAATAATATCCTTTCTTTTCTGATTGTACAACCTCTTTTCGACTTTTATCTTTCCTCTTGCCATTTAACAGAGGAAAATATTGAATCTTTACTATGTGAGAACCCTGTTTATCAGCAATTAGATAGTGTAAGAGAAGCACTTTCTTTATTAGCAGACGACAGTTTTTCTTTTAAAAATGCACTTCATTATCAGCATCCACTTGGTATGATTCATGCATCCAGTCTTCATCAAGATGATATTTCTAATAAAGCATTTGTTCATCTTATTGACACTATTAATACGGTTGAGTTGTCTCAATTTGAGCGTTTCTTACCAAAAAAGACATCTTCTGAACTAATAGATGCTACCGTTTCGGAATTTGGTTTTCAAAAATGTAAAAAATAATAGAAAAAACTACTATAATTTAGAATTAGTAGTTTTTATTTTTCTGTTAGCAAATGGTCTAAACTTGTCAAAGAATAACCTTTTTGATTTAGATATTTTAGAACCATTTCTAATTCAGCTTCGGTATTGGTATCTATTTTCATACTAATAATAGAACCATCAGAGACTTTCTTCTTTATTTCCATATATGGTTTATTTT
>CAJUCU010000028.1:0-867 GCA_910585335.1 uncultured Bacilli bacterium | reverse complement strand
TGGAATAATTGTATGAAGTCCTATTTTACTGCATAGTTCTAATACTTCTTTTTTATCATATTCTGCATAGCAATAGTTTTTATTTTTTGTTGTTATGGATTGTAAAATTTGTAATGCAGACGTAAAGTATGCTTCGTCATAAGTACCATTATAGTGCATTACTTCTACTTCGTGACCAAGGGAAGTCATATTAGAAACGAGTGCTTGATTATTCTCAAGCCATAGTCCATCTACAAAGAAAGTTGCTTTCTCACTATTTGTTTCTAATATTGTTAATATGGAATCGATATTATCGGTTCTTTCTACTTTGAATACTAAAGATACATTACTTTCTAGGCCACTTCCTCTTTCCACATATTTGTCATAGTAATCGTCTACAGAAACGGAGGGTGCTATTTCTTCAAACACTAGTAGACTTTCTTTATAAGAACCATATCGTTTCATTTTTTTATAGCTTTCGTTCACATCTACTTTACTTCCCTTAGCACCAGGGATAATACTATTATCTGTTAAAATCGCATCGACTGCTTCTTCATAATATTTATGTTCTTCTTTCTTGATTGTTTTCATAATAGGATCACTATCTCTTAGTACATCTACTACTTTTTCAGTGTAATATAAACTAAACAAGAAAAGAAAAATTACGCCACTTGCTTGCCAGACTTTTTTCATTTACACCACCTAATAAAAGGTATGATGATTTGTATAAAAAAAGACCTTTAAATCATATGATTTTATGATTGTTTAAGGGATGCTATTTTCATTATAATTTTTCTATTTCTACTTTGGGAAGAGAAGTAGATTTTATAATAATTTCTATATCAACTCCAGCTTCTTTTAATGATTTTGCAATTTCTATCTTTTCTT
>CAJUCU010000027.1 GCA_910585335.1 uncultured Bacilli bacterium | reverse complement strand
AATAGGATTTATGGTATTTTTATTATCATAAAGTATTTAACTTTATGACCACTTTTTCCTTTTAGAAAAAAACAAAAAAAACAGGATTAACTCCTGCTTTTTTATGAATAATTTTAATGATTATTTTTACAATGAATAACAGCGTACAAATAGAAACTTGGAATACCAATACTAATCAAATCAATAACAAATGCTTCTACACTTCTATCAACCTTATTCAAAGTAAGAGCCTGCAAAAATAACAATATTAATCCAACAATAAAACAAAAATTAGTATTATGCCCCTTAGCATATCCAATTGCCAAAAGACCACCGACAATTTGTAATATAGCAATTAGAAAAATCAATATCAATGATAAAATCGAATTCTTATCAACAACAAATCCACCAATAACAACATCCATTCTATCATGCACTAAAACAGAACAAACCATAATGATAGCAATCGCTCCTGCAATTAATTCTAAAAATCCAGCAAACTTAAGTAACCTCTCCTTAAATCCCTCTTTCCACACACATACCACCTCTTTACTTCTATAAACTAATTCTACCATAATTAAGACAAAAAGAAAAAGATTTTATTTTGTCTTTTTCTTCTTTGTTTGATTTCTCTTTTTCTCTTCTAACTCAACTAACCGATCCACTTCGTCTACTAGTTTATCTTTATCTAAAATCGTAACGATAATTAATACAAACAAAACCAAATCTAAAACCATAAGAATAACAACAAACCAATTAAAATTATGAACTTGCTCTTTAGTAGAATCTAAATAAGTATTAGTTAAATACTCATTGAAATTTTCAAGTGTCAGTTCCACTTCATTTTCAAACGAAACAAAATTCTTATAATTTTTAATAGTCAGCTGCTTCAAGTCAGTTGAAATTGCCACAGGATAACCATAAACTCTAACTGCTTTTGGTCTTTCTTTCACTCTTCCATATGAATAATCAATAACTTTCTTATACTTTTTATAATCCTTTTCCTCTATTGCTAACAAATAAATATGCCAAAGCCCTGTTTTTTTCTCTTCATCTATAATAAAATGAATATCCTTCCGTCCATCAATAGTAGCAAACTTCTCCGACATTTTATCAATATCAATATAGGTATAATCACGCGTATTACTAGCATTTTCCCATTTAATAGGCTTAATCTCTTCTGTATATAAATGAAAAGCACAATAAGCAAGAATACATGCTACTACAAAATAAATTAAACATAAAGACATTTTAATCAAGAATCGAAATGATTTATTTTTTTTCGATGTCTTTTTACTATTCTTCATAATTTGCCTCCAATATTTACCCTATCATACCATTAATACTAAAAAAAAGAAACCTATATAAATAAATATTCTGGTTTCTTATAATTATTCTCATACTCTTTATTTTCGACATATTCTGGTTTTAAAACAACTTTTTCTTCTTCCAAAGATCTAGCTACATCAATGATTCTTTGATTCTTAGAACCTCTAAAATAAAGGTCATAACTTTTCTCTTCTAGAATAAATTTTCCATCTACTAAAACATCAATTTCCTCTAAAAGCTTCTTTTGTTTTGGATTTCTAATCATTTCTTCATAAGTAAAACCAGTATAGCACCAAACATTTAATCCCATAGAATGTGCTGCACGAGCAATCTCTAGGCAAGCATCACTTTGGCAGACAGGATCTCCTCCTGAAAGAGTAATACCATCTTGTCCTTTAATAGTTTTTAACTCTGCAATGACATCCTCTACATCAACGATAGCACCACCAAGAAAATCATGAGTTCCTGGATTATGGCACCCTTTACAATGATGGGGGCATCCTTGTGTCCAAACGACAGTCCGGATACCTTCACCATCTACAATAGAATCACTTTGTAGTCCTGCTGCTAATCTAATTTTCATTTTTATTCTCTTCTTTTTTATCTGTTAAATCTTTTACACCAGAATGTTTTACACGATCACGTTCCTCTGCTCTTTTTCCATTATTGAAACGAGAAACATCTCCTGCTAAATACCCTGTTACTCTTCTAATTCTCTCGAACCCTTGTCCTTCTCCTACTACTTTTTCCATAATTTTTCCTCCTTATTATTTTTTATTCTTTTATATATTATCTACCGCAACATTCTGGGGTAGTAATTTTCTCCATTGGCACTCCTTCAAACTCATGTCGTCCACAACCAGGACAAACATCGTTAATAACACCAACATAACCACACACTGGATCACGGTCAACTGGATGATTGACTGCACCATATCCAATTCCAGACTCTTTCATAATACGGATTACTTTTTCAAACGCATCTACATTGGAAGCAGTATCGCCATCTAATTCAATATATGAAATATGTCCACCATTGGTAAATTCATGATAAGGTGCTTCCGTTTTAATTTTACCCGCAATACTAATCTTATAATGTACTGGCACATGGAATGAATTGGTATAATACTCACGGTCTGTAACACCTTTAATTTTTCCATAAATTGCTTTATCAATTCCTGTAAATCTGCCAGAAAGGCCCTCTGCTGGCGTCGCAATACATGCAAAGTTTAAACGATAATCTTTTGCATACTCATCACATTTTTTACGCATGAATTTAATAATTTCTAGTCCTAATTTTTGGCTTTTTTCATCTTCTCCATGATGTTTTCCAGTTAGTGCTTTCAAACACTCTGCAAGTCCTATAAATCCAATAGATAAAGAACCGTGTTTCCATACTTTTCTAAGTCGATCCGTTGGTTTTAATTTTTCACCATTGGTCCATACACCTTGCCCAAGCAAGAATGGAAAGTTATAACAACGTTTATTGCATTGTACTTCAAATCTCTCTAATAATTGATCACGCACTTTATCCATCACTTCTTCCAGTTCCTTATAGAATGCCTTCATATCTGCTTTCTCTCTCTCTTTTAATGCAATACCATGTTTAATTCCAAGACGAGGAAGATTGATTGTTGTATAAGAAAGATTTCCTCTTCCTGTTACTACTTCATTATCAGGTGAAGTAACATCACCAATAACACGAGTACGACATCCCATATAAGAAATCTCTGTAGCATGATTTCCTTCCTTATAATAAGGAAGATTAAATGGTGCATCAATAAAAGCAAAGTTAGGGAAAAGTCTTTTTGCTGACACTTTACATGCTAATCTAAACAAATCATGATTTGGATCTTCTTTATTATAATTGATACCCTCTTTTACTTTAAAGATGGATACTGGGAAAATTGGTGTTTCTCCACGACCAAGTCCTCGGTCAGCACTTAGTAAGAAATTTTTAATAACCATTCTTCCTTCAGCAGATGTATCAGTTCCAAAGTTCACAGATGAAAATGGTACTTGTGCTCCTGCTCTTGAATGCATTGTATTTAGATTATGAATAAGTGCTTCCATTGCCTGTGCAGTTGCTCTATCTGTTTTTTGAACTGCCTTTTCATAAGCTTTATGAAAAACCTCTTGGATTCTACTAGAACCTTTTTGGTAATCGGTTAGTGTTGTAACATCAAACTCCATACTCTCACATCTATCAATTTCACGGATAATACGATCTATATTGATAACAGCTAAAAATCCCTCTAAATCTAGAAAATCATAGACTGTCTGTTTGAACTGTCTCTTAAATGTTTTTAAAACACCTGGCGCTAAATAATAATCTAATGCTGGAATAGCTTGTCCACCATGTTGGTCATTTTGATTCGCTTGAATAGCAATAGCAGCAAGAGAACCATAAGTGGAAATATCTTGAGGTGGTCTTATAAATCCATGTCCTGTATCAAATCCATTTTTGAAAAGACGAGATAAGTCAATTTGACAACAAGTCGTAGTTCCCATGGCGAAGAAATCCATATCATGAATGTGAATCATTCCTTCATCATGCATACGAGCATACTCTGGTCTCATTAAATAAGCTTTTGCAAACTCTTTAGATACTGTAGCACCATATTGTAACATCGTTCCCATAGGAGAATTTCCATCAATATTAGCATTTTCTCTTTTTGAATCTTCTTCGTTGGCAGACTTTAATCCTAAATTTTCTAATGATTTTAAAAACTTATGAGTCTTTTTATCTTCGAAGAAAGAACTACGTGATTGATTTCTTCTTTCCCGATATTCTTTAAAGGAATGAAAAACATCTTCATATCCTTGTTTAGAAAGTTCTTCTTCAATATAATCTTGAATTTCTTCAATTTTAAATTTTGTTGTCTCTTTTGTTGCTTTTTCAATTTTCTTAAGAACGGCTTGATAAACTTTTTGAACATCGCGAGATGTATACTTACGCATCTTCTCATCTTCATCTATATCTACTTCTACACTATCAAATCCTTTTTTAATAGCTAATGCAATTTTTGTTTCATCAAAATCAACCTTTTTTCCATTTCTTTTTACAACGGTTAATTCTTCTACTTTTTCACATACTTCTACCATTTTGTACCTCTACTTTCTTATCACTTTCTAAATTCATTTTATGATGTAAAAATGGAAAAAGCAATACATATTTCAGCCCAATTTTTGCCGTTTTTTTATGAAACATTGATATATAAAGAAAATGATGAAAAACTTTTTTTGTTCGATTTACGACAATTTACATTTTTATACAAATTTACTTTTTTGCAAAAATCATTTTTTGACTTTTTTTATTTTTTTATCTATTATTTTTTTGATTTCCTTTATTTTTCAACGTTTCTGTTTTTTATAAAAAAGAAAAAATGATTTTTTAGACAAAATCATTTTTTAAACTATCCTCATTTTTTATTGTTTTTTCGATGTAACACTTACCGCATAAAGATTCATATTGAGTATTTTTTCCATCATCAATAGCAATAGAACTTCCTTCTGTTTGAAACTGACCATCAATCATCCTTCCATTAAACCTTGCTTTCCTTCCACACCTACAAATAGTAGGCATTTCTTCCAAAGAATCAGCTAGTTCTAAAAAACGAATAGCCCCTTCAAATCCATTGGTTTTAAAATCAGTTCTAAGCCCAAAGCCAATGACAGGAACATCATAACATTTAGTAATATAAAATAACTCTGTTACTTGCTCTCTTTTTAAAAATTGAGCTTCATCTACTAAAATGCAATGAACTTCAGAAAGAGAGTCCCCTAGTTTATCTATCAAGCTGTCCTTTTCATGAATCAAAAAATCTACTTTTCTTTTTAAACCAATTCGTGATACGACAAAATCTTCTCCTTTAGTATCGACACTAGGTTTTAATAAAAAAACTCTTTGTCCTCTTTCTTCATAATTATAAGCTGTTTGCAAAAGAATAGTCGTTTTTCCAGCATTCATAGCCCCATACCTAAAATGTAGCTTTGCCATAAAACTTCTCTCCCTTCTTATCTTTTAGCTGTCTCGTATCTTGGACTTCCATACAATCTATAAGCTGTCTTAATTGGCGCTTTAGCTGCACATTCCTCTAATGAAACACATTGCCCTTCTAAACTCATCAGTGCATCATAAAAATCACTTCCAACACCTTCTGCTTCAATAAAGAAACATTCATTCTCACCATAAGCCCCTTCTCCACACATAGTACCAAGTTGGGCAATATAATAAGGATAAATTTTCCCACCATAATTTCCTTTATACAGTTGAAGTGTTTTCCCCTCTTCTAATAAATGAAGAAAAGAAAAACCATCTACTGCTTTTAAATTTTCTTCTTCCATATAAATCGGTTGGATACCACAACCAATTCCAAGTGAACGCAAAGCTGTACTGACTAATCGATCATCTTTTTTACTTACATATACTGTAAATCCTTCTTCTACTGCTGCTTTCATCTATTCTCTCCTTTATCTGTTGAACCAAATCCTCCCAATCGTTCTCCAGTTGCATTATCATTATCTGCCACTAAATACTTTTGAAAGACTACTTGACCAATTGTATCACCTTTTTTCACTTCAATATCATGATCAGAACAGTTGAAGTATGCAAAGTAAAAATGTCCATCATTTTCACTATTTCCATAATAATCTGCATCAACCAACCCAATGCTATTAGCCATTAAGAATCCTTTTTTAGGCCCACTACTTCTATTTAAAAGAAAATAACATTCATCCTCGGCACAATAAGCTTTTAGTCCTGTAGGAATTAACGTTGGCTTAATCCCTGGATAATATTTAGGAATAATAACATCCTCTGCTGCTTCCACATCATACCCTGCTGAATTTTTTGTCTTTCGAACAGGCAAATGTATCCCCTTATCTTCATATCCTTTTACAATTTCAAATCCACGTGTTTTCATATTTTTTCTCCTCCTATTTTAACTTATCTTTCATATAAGCATGTCCAATGTTATATACAATCTCATCATGTAATTTTTTAAAAGTTGAATTCTCATAATTATCAATATAAGCACAAACCTCATCTTCTGTTGCTCTATTTTCTTCATTTAAAAGATCAGCATACTTCACCAACAATTGATGTCCCCCACATTCTTTATACTTGAAAAAAAGAACTAAATTCCTCTCGTAATCCATCTTCATTAAAACAGCAATCAGAATAACAGGTAAAATATGACTCCGTCATTTTCTCAATACAACCTCTATTAACATATAAGTGGTATTAAATAATATTCCATTTTTACTTTATCCTCCTATTTCATTATCAATATATAATATTTTTCTTTTCTTATTTAAACTTTTTTGTACGTCAATAATACACTGGTTACTACTACCAACATAATGAAGTGTCTCTAATGCTTGATGAAGTATAAACTTCCCATCGAGAAGAACATCTAGACTTGTTAAAATTTTATCTAAATCAGAGTCATTCTTTTTTTGTTCCATTATCTCTTCCCAAGTGTAGCCAGTGTAACACCAAATGGTCTTATCAGGAAAACGCTTTTTTACTTCTGTAACAAGTGTAGCAATATCCCGTCTATTTCCAAGAAATAAGGGATCTCCTCCTGATAAAGTAAGACCACTACACCAATCTTTTTTTAGTTCTTCCCATATTTCTTCTTTTGCCTTTTCATCAAATAATAATCCGTCATCAGGATTCCAAGTAATGGCATTTTGACAAGCATGACAATGATGACTGCAACCACTTGTCCATAGTACAACTCGCAGTCCTTCTCCATTTAGCATATCTGCTTTCGTAATATTATGATACCGCATCTACATAGACTTCCTTTCTGCAATCTCAGCCATTTTCGCATGATTTAACATCGTGTCTCCATGTACTCTAGAATAAGAAAGATAGCCATTCATCCGATCAATTTTAGTAAGGTCTGTACTGCCACACTTCGGACAAGCATCCATATCTAGTTCTTCATGACCACAAATGTTGCAGTAAGATAAAGAAAGATTGACACCTTCATAGAATCCTTTTTCCATCGCTCGCTCAATATAAGTTAACATTGCTTTCCTATTGTAACTCAAATTATAGCGAACATACTGAATTCTTCCTCCTTTACAAAGTTCCCAAAACCGTTCCTCTAAGTCTTGCTTTTCAATGCCACTAATATTTTCCCATACACCACAGTGAAAACTATTCGAAACATATTCACGAGAACTAACTCCTTCAATAATGCCATATTTCTGTCTAAATTGTTTTACTTGAAGACCACAAAGACTTTCTGCAGGCGTTCCATAAATTGCATAAAGAATTTGATCTTCTTCCTTAAATTCCTGTGTCTTTTTATTAATATACGTTAAAACCTCTTGGGCAAATGCCCCATCTTCTACAATACTTTTACCATTATATAAAACTTGAAGTTCATTTAATGCAGTAATACCAAAAGAAGCGGTAGAAGACTTTAGTACTTCTGAAATAGAATCATCTGGATTCAAGTTACCTCCAAAAAAACCTCCTTGGCAATATGCTAGTGGATTAGTAGATGCTTTTCTTTTTGCTAAATAACGATAAGTTCTAATATGAATCTTTCGAATCATTTCTAAATAATAATCTAAAACATCATAAAAACCTTTTTGTTCTTCCCGTGCTTTAGCTAAAATCATCGGTAAGTGAAGAGACACTGCCCCAATATTAAATCTTCCAATAAAAACAGGTTTATCATTTTTATCAAGAGGCTTTATCCCTCCTTTTTCATACCAAGGGGAAAGAAAAGCACGACACCCCATAGGACTTACAATACGGCCATACTTCTTATACATCTCTGGAACATATCCTTCCCCTGATAATGATAAGTAATCAGGATACATCGTCTTTTCGCTACAAGAGATTGCAGTAAGAAAACTATCACGCAACTTCTCCCCTTCTCCATGTAATTTTTTATCATATAAAAATACTAGTTTAGGAAAAAGTGTTGGTCTTTTAAAACCTTTTTTCCCTTGTCCTTCTTTATGAACATCCAACATAGTTTTTGTAATCATCACAGCAAAAGGATCATCATCTACACCAAATGTAAATGTAACGAAAGGATAATCCCCTCTACTAGAACTAACGGTATTAAGTTTATATTCAATGCCCTGATATCCTTGTTCACAATCTCTTTTCACTTTCTTCATAGCATATTCTTCTGCTTCACTTTGGTATTTCTTCCCCTTAATTTCTAAATACTCTTCTACATATTTATCGAAACTTTTCTTCGCATAAGGTTTTAAAACACTATCTACTTCTGCTACAGTAAATCCACCATACTGCATTGCTGTTGTATTAATAATAACATCCCCCATAACACAAAAAGCAGCGGATAATGTTTTGGGTTCTGTATACCAGATATTACTCATTTCAAAGCCATCTTTTAAAACTTTGGCCATATCAAATAAGCAGCAGTTCATCGTATCTCGTCTAGCACTCATATCATGAATATAAATATAACCATCTTTACAAGCTTCAATTTCTGCTGATGTTAAGAAAAACTTTTTATATAACTCTTTATTTAAACTATTATAAATCAAACATCTTTGCGTCGTTACAAGAGCACTATCCATATTAGCACAGTCTTTATCTCCGATATAAGTAATGACTTGTGTTTTCTTATAAACTTCATCTAAGATATGAATGATATCTTTTTTATAATCTCTATATTCACGGTAACTTTTAGCAACAAGCGGATTTACTTGTTCTAAAGCCATTTCAACACAACTATGAACTTGTTCAACTGTTGGATTCGTTATTTGTGTTAAAAGTTGTCCTTTGACAATAGCAACGATTTCATCTAATGCTTTATCCGTAAGTTCTACCATTACCCTCTCTGCACTCATGATAACTGCTTTTTTAATACGAGAGGAAGAAAACTTTTCTAAATTTCCATTTCTCTTTACAATCATAATTTCTTTTGTCTTTACTGCTGTCATAATTCTACCTTCCTTACATTTTCATTGTAACGTATCTTTTCTCTTTTTTACTGTTGCATTTGCAACATTTTTATTTTTTTGTTATATTGATTTTAATGGAGAGGATAAAAAGATATGAAAAATATAAAAAACGATACCATTTTACTTTTTCAAAACTATCTGTCAACCTGTGTCAATACAGTAAGCAAAACCTATCTAGAAAAAGAAGTAATTCTAAACTTATCTCCGGCAAAGAAGCAAATTGGTTTTATCATAACAGGCAATGCCAAGGTAATAAAAACAGATATTGAAGGAAAAACAACCATTATGAAGGAATTAAAAACTCATGATATTTTTTCGAATCTTTTTTTTGAAAGTTTTGAAGACGAAATCTATATTATTAGTACCCATGAAACCAAAGTAGTTTTTATTGATTATTACGATACGATTAAAAATTGTAGTAAAGGTTGTCCTTATCACAATAATATGGTTTTTATACTATTTGAACTCTTAATTCGCGACTATAAACAGCAAAACGAAAAAATAGAACTTTTATCAAAACGTACTGTTCGTGAAAAAATCCTATTTTTCTTAAAGTCTAGAATGAATGAAGAAAATATTTTTAAAGTAACTACTTCTTACACCGCCATTGCTGAATATATTGCCGTAGATAGAAGTAACTTTATGAGAGAATTAAAAAAGTTAGAAAAGGAGGGACAAATAAAAAAAGAAAATAAAGTAATTAAAATCAATGATTAGTTTCTGTATTCTTATTTTGAATTCTTAAGAACTCTTTGAAATAATTCTTTCTAATTATCAAATGTTAGTATATTTAGAGTTTTATCAAAATCATACCATTTAATCTTTTCACGTTATACTCTACTTGTAAAATTATTTTTCTTTTCTCTTTCTAATTCTTTTAAACTCTTTTTTGGTGTTGGTAATTCTTCTGGCATCGTTCCACCTAATTCCTTTATGGTATTTCTTATTTTACTGCCAACTTCATAATGTGTTTTATTTGCTTCATTCTCATTTTTAATATTTTCCTTTTTTAGTTTTTGTTCTGTCTGTGAAATTCTAAATAAATTAGCAATCAATTCATCACTACCCATATTATCTAAAATATCTTCTCGGTATCTTAGTTGTTTTCTCTTTGCTATATCATCTGCTGTTTCACCATTATATAAACCTTTATATCCATAGTTATGAAACTGATCATAATTCTTAACTCCTGCGCCTTTAGCAGTTTGATTTAGTGAAAAATTACCCTTTCTAGTTAGACTTCTTTGATAGAGCCTTTTTTCATCTTCTGTTAATTCACTATATTCCTTCTCATTTATCTCTTGCTTTCTTGTTTGAACAGCGAAATAAGTTTGACCAAAAGCAACGTTTTCTTTGAATGGATCCGCATTTTGTACAATTAAATAACATGCATATCGCGATAATTTATAATCCACTATTTTTCTTGAGGCATTAGAGCCTATTTCGACCATTTTTCCCAGTTGGGAAAAATGGTCTTCTATTTCATTATTACTCTTATCACAAGCTATTTTAGCATTATCAATAACATTATGAAATTTGTCCCATCTTTTATATTCTAATACAAGCATAAGCTCCCTTGCATACCAAAATTCTTGACCTTTCTCGTTATAATGCTTGATATCTTCAAATGTTGTAGTAACACTTTTCATTTCATTCATCAATGATTCCTCCTTTTTAGCTTTCGTATTCTCTTATATTATTATAGACTTTTTATCCAATTGTTCTATTATTTTATCAATTTATAAAACAAAAAGAGGAACTCAATAATTCATCTAATAAATTATTAAATTCCTCTAAAACTGAATATGAAAATATAAATTTACTATCTAGGAAGTAAACTTAAACTTACTTTTCCCTTTTCAACGGACACATCATCTACATAGCATTCCACGATATCTCCAACACTGAATAAATCAGATGGATGTTTAATAAAGTCTTTGCTCAATTTCGAAATATGGGCAAGGCCATCATCATGAAGTCCAATATCAATAAATAATCCAAAATCTACTACATTGCGCACGGTTCCTTGTAATTTTTCTCCTACATGCAAATCTTCAATATGAAGAATATCACTACGTAAAAGTGGTTTTGGCATAGAGTCACGAGGATCTCTCTCTGGAGAAATCAAAGCTTCTATGATATCTGTTAAAGTATAAACATCAATTCCTAAATCTTGACTTAACTCTTCCACATTAACATTTAAGGATTCTTTTAGTTTTTGTGTACCAATATCATTCACACAAAACCCAAGCTTTTCTAATAATTTTTTCGTAGCATCATAACTTTCTGGATGGATAGCGGTCTTATCCAAAGGATTTTCACCATCCACAATCCGGATAAAACCAATCGCTTGTTCATAAACTTTCGGCGTCATCGTCTTTAATTTTTTCACATCTTCTCGACTAACAAATTTTCCAAGTTGATCTCTAGTATTTAAAATTTCATCTATCGCTCTCTTCGTTAATCCAGAAACATAAGTAAGTAGCGACCGAGAGGCAGTATTTATATTAACACCTACAGAGTTAACCGCTTTAGTAACAACAAAGTTTAATGATTCATCTAGTTTTTTCGGTGTCACATCATGTTGATAAAGTCCAACCCCAATACTTTTTGGATCGATTTTTACAAGCTCTGACAAACTATCTTGAAGTCTTCTACCAATACTAATGGCACTTCTCTTTTCTACTGTAAGATCTGGAAATTCTTCAATAGCAAGCTTAGATGCGGAATATACAGAAGCCCCCGCTTCACTGACAATCACATATTCAACAGGACGAGTCGCTTCTTTTATCGTATTAGCAATAAACGTTTCACTCTCACGAGACGCCGTTCCATTTCCAATTGCAATAATATCTACATTATATTTATCAATTAATTCAAGTACTTTCTTTTTAGACTCCTCTATTTTATTGTGTGGTTCAGTTGGATAAATAACCGCAATTTCAAGTGGCTTTCCTGTCTTATCTAAAACAGCTAGTTTACACCCAGTCCTAAAAGCTGGATCATATCCAAGTACTGTTTTTTCCTTCATCGGTGGTGTTAGTAATAAATGTTCTACATTATTAGAAAAATTATCAATCGATACTTCCTCCGCTTTTTCTTTAAGTTCACTTCGAATCTCTCTTTCTACACTAGGAAGAATCAACCGTTTTAATGAATCCAGAATACTAGATATTACAATATCCACTACAAAGGATTTCTCATTTTTAATCATCTTCTTTTCTAAATAAGTCTTAATCTCTTCTAAATTATAATCAATAGATACCGAAATTACCCCTTCTTTTTCAGCACGGTTGATTGCCATAATACGATGTGGTTTGATATATTTTACAGCTTCACTATAATCATAATACATCTCATAAATATGATTCTCATCTTCTGCTTTCTTCTTTTTCTTAGTAATTATAACACCGTTTTTATAAATAAAAGAACGAATAAATTTACGATAGAAAGCATTATCACTAATCCATTCACTAATAATATATCCTGCATGCATCACAGCATCTTCTACCGTAACAACTTTATCTGTAATATAAGGAGTAGCAAGTGAAGTAATATCTCCATTTATAGGAAAAGCCATAATCTTCTTTGCTAATGGTTCAAGTCCTAAAGCAATTGCCTCTGTTGCCTTTGTTTTTTTCTTTTCTTTATATGGTCGATATAAATCTTCTACTTCTACTAATTTTTGACATGCTAAAATATCTTTTTTTAAGTCTTCTGTTAACATCCCTTTCTCATCAATTAATCGAATCACATCTTCTTTTCGTTTCAAAAGATTTACTTGATATTCATAAACATCATTAATACGACGAATCATTTCTTCATCGAGTGCTCCAGTTGCTTCTTTTCTATAACGTGCAATAAAAGGAACGGTATTTCCTTCACTTAGCATTTCTAAAACAACTGTCACTTGCTTTTCACTAATTGCTAAATTAACAGCTATTTCTTTTATAATCATCTCGTTCATATTCCTACCTCCATCATCAGTGTATCAAATTAAAAACGAGAAGAAAAGTATTGACTTTTTATAAATATTTTCCTCTAGAGAAACAAACGATTTCATGATACAATAAAAATAGGTGATCATATGGAAAGCAGAACAGAAAAAAATAAAGAGAAACAAGAAAACATTGAAGAAGAAGAAAAAAGAGAGAAAAGAAAGAAATATGCAAAACGTATTTTTCTAAGCCTTCTTTTATTATTCGTAGTTTTCAGTATTAGTTACTTTTATATAACTAATATTGCTACAAAGAAATTAATCATCAAAGAAGAAGTAATCAATGCGTCAAATATTCCAGATAGTTTCAACGGAAAAAAAATAATTCATTTTTCTGATTTACATTACGGTTCTACTTATTTTCTAGAAGATCTAAAAGAACTGATAAAAGAAATAAACAAAAGAAAACCTGATATCATTTTTTTTACAGGTGACTTAATTGATGAGAAATATGAACTTTCAACCAAAGAGGCAGAAAATATCACAAAAGAATTAAAAAGTTTAAAGGTCCCAATTGGAAAATATGCAGTAGCAGGCGAAGAAGATATTGCTTCTTTTCAAACAATTATGAATCAAAGTAACTTCACTATTTTAAATAATGATTATGATTTAGTTTATAGTAATGATAATCATCCTATTTTAGTAGTAGGCCTTGGTAGTCTTACAACTGATAGAAATATAGAAGAAGCTTTTCGTTACTTCAAAGAAGAAAACCACAACTCAGATATTTACACAATTACACTTCTTCATGAACCAGATAGTATAGATGAAATTAAAACGACTTACAAAACAAACATTGCCTTAGCAGGACACTCTCATAATGGTGGAATTAGACTTCCTTTTATTGGTGGTGTTACCAAAATGGAAGGTGCTACCAAATATACTGATGCCCATTACTCATTAGAAAATACAGAACTTTATATTTCTAGTGGATTAGGAACCAGTAATTATCAAGTACGTTTGAATAATCATCCAAGTATTCATTTTTTTAGATTACGAAAATAGTTTTTGAAAGAAATTAGAGCCTTTTCTATTTTCTCTTTTTTTTGCAGAATAAATAGGAATTTTCTTAATCAATTTATTATATAAATAAACTTCCACTTGCCCTTTCTTTTCTCCAGATAATGACTGATCTACTTTCGTAAGTATTTTAATATTATCTTTTTCTTTTAGCGTAAGAGGATAGGAAAAGGATTCTTTGATGTAATAATTATGGTCTAAATCAAATGTTTTAGCATCCACAATTTTGTAGCTTGCATAATTTTTATAAATGTTTTCATACAGTTGTTTATGATTTTCATAAGTATCCGAATCATTTAAAGTAACAATCGTAAGGTCCAAGTTATTTTTACGGGCAGTAGAAACAAAGGTTTTCCCTGCACTAGGTGTATATCCTGTTTTTCCTCCTGTAGTATATTCATAAGACTTTAATAATTTATTCCGGTTATACCACAAATAAGTTTTATCATTCCCTTTTGAAACATAACGATAAGTTCCTGAAATTTTACGAAACAAAGGGTAATTTTTATAAGCATAACTAGAAAGGACAGCCATATCATAAGCTGTAGAATAATTTTGAGTTACTTCATCTAAACCATGAGGATTCGCAAATACCGTATTTTTGGCTTTTCTATTCATAAGTTTTACAAATTCTTTTTCATTTTTGGAAACATGATTAGCAATAACAACAGCAGCATCATTTCCACTTCGAAGCATAAGACCATAAAGTAAATCGTTCAAACTCATTTTTTCTTTATATTCAATATAAATATTAGTACCATACATTTCTAAAACTTCTTCCCCTGCTTGATAGATATCTTTAGGATTAGCATGATCAAGGGCCACAACCAAAGTCATAATTTTAGTAATAGAAGCAATTAAATGTCTACTATTACTATTTTTTTGATATAAAATTCTTCCACTGTCAATATCCATTACAATACTATTATGAGAACTATCAGAAAGTGCAAAGACAGGAATAGGAAATAAAAACAAAAAAAGAAATAGGATTATTTTTTTCATAACTTCACCTATTTCATTCTATGTAAAAGAAAAGATTTTATGGCATTTTATCAAAAAAGAGTACGAAAGGTACTCTACTCTAGATATAATCCATGTATTTTTTCTCTATCACTATCACTAATATCATCTAAAATCCATTCTCCGTCATCTTTATGAAGATTAAACGTAATAGGATATTTTCTCTTATCACTCACTTTTTTTAACTCTTTAATCTTATACGCAATATATTTTGAGATATCATCTTTCTTATTATCATCTAAGAACTCCTCTTTATGTTCATTACGATAGCTCTCTGCTTTATCAAGCGCACTACGGTAATCATAAACTTCTACTTCAACATCCACTGTTGCATTATCTCCGTTAATATTTTCATTCTTAATTTTATAAGATAGGTTTTGATATTGTTTTTCCATCAAACTTTTATAATCTGTTCTCTGATCTTCATCCATATCAGTATCTTCTTTTACAATATCGTCAAGCTGCGATAAGACATTACTATCCATAGATTGATATTTTCCTAAGAAATCTTCTACTTTCTTAGTAGGTGTATTACTCATATCACCACAACCTGTAGCAAAGAGAAAAAGTACTGCAAATACAAGAAATATTTTTTTCATATTTCATCCTCCCATTTATATTGTGGAAGATTTTTCGTATTTTATACCACATTCGATTTTTGCTTTACATTTTTTATAAAATTCGATTTATAAGCCTGTGTTTGACCAACTATAGGTTTTCCCTAATAATTTTATATAGTCATTATAGCAAGAATATGCACTTCCATTGACCAAGAGCTGTGTTCCAATATAATATTGGCCTTTATAACTAGAAATATCAAGTAATGCTGCCATTCTATTCGAAGTATTGCTCCAACTAATCGTGGTTGCTTTAGCGTTTTGATGAACCCAATCAGTTCTATTACTCATTAAAGCTATAGTATGATAAAAAGTTGCCCCCGAATATTGATAGCACCAAATTCCTGACTCTATACGCTCATAATCTGTTATATCATAACTATTTCCTGTAATTGCTTGACCTCTTGATGGTACTGAAGTTCCACCAAAAAGCAAGGCATTTGAAGACCAACTTATTGTCATTTTTCCTCCATCTTCACAAACTACTGTTGCCCCTTGATAGGTAAATCCAGTAGTTGGACTGGTTGTAAAACTTACCGTCTCTCCAACTGATGCTTTGGTAACGCCTAAGGTTATACTTCCTCCTTTTACATTTCCTTTTGATA
>CAJUCU010000026.1 GCA_910585335.1 uncultured Bacilli bacterium | reverse complement strand
AATCGATTGGTACATATAGTTGGGATAATAAACCAAGTGGTACAGGAAGTTCTGATAGTGAATATGGAAGTAATGAGTGGAATGACAGCAGCTTAAAAGATGTATTAAATAATGGTCCTTACTATAATAGAACAGAGGGAACCTGCCCCTATGGAAAAAATAATGCAACTACTCCATGTGATTTTAATAGTACAGGCTTGAGTGATATAGCTAAAAATATGATAGGCAAAACAAAATGGTATTTAGGAGGTCACATAAATACTAAAATCACAGCTAGTGATTTTTATAATCAAGAAAGAGGAACATCAGTATATAATGGAAGAGCTACAAATTGGATAGGAGAAGTAGGTCTTATCTACCCAAGTGATTATGGTTATACAGCAGGGACTAATACCTGTTTAGCCGCTAATTTATATGAGTATGACTTAAGCTGCAAAGACAGTAGTTGGTTATTTAATCAGACATATCAATGGACAATAACAGCACGTTCTTCTTATTCAGATTATGTCGCTGGTTTAAATGAAAATGGAAAAATAGATAATAATTACGCGGATCATACATATCCAGTTATCCGTCCTTCCGTTTATTTAAAGTCTAGTGTTGTAATTACAACAGGTGATGGTAGTAGAGAAAATCCATATCAATTATTTTTATAGTTTATAAAGAAAAGAGGTGAAAGAATGCTAGGTAAGATAAAGTATAGTTTGAAAAGAAACCAAAATGTAAAAAGCAATTATATAGTATTAATAGGAGTACTTAGTATTTTCTTACTAGTTGGTGGATTTTCTTTCGCTCTTTTTACAAGTACAGTAGAAAGTCGCGGTGCTTTAAATATTGTAACAGGAAATCTTTATGCCCTACTAGAAAGTAGAGAACTAGATAACACGAATAGCCTAGTGTTAGATAGTGGCGAAACTAAACTAATGACAGTCAGTTTGAAAAATGTAAATGTCATAAATGCAAAGTTCAACCTTTGGTATCAGGCATCAGACGGAGTAAGTGTAAGTTTCGATGAAGAAAATGACATACCACCAGAAAAAGAAGGGGCTGTCTTTAGTGTAGATGAAGTAAAAACATACAAGCTAAAAGTAACCAACAATACAGGAGAAAATCAAACAGTAACATTTGGAAGTAATCCAGGACTTGCTAATAAACCTCTATCTTTTCCAACAGGAAAGAAAGCAATAGAAGGGATTATTCCCAAAGCAGTTTTAGATGATAATATGATAAAAGTAGTCTACGATGAGGCAAAGTCAAGTTGGGTAAAAGCAGATAATGCGAACTGGTATGATTATGACTTAGGAAGATGGGCCAATGCAGTAACAGTAAGTAGTGCAACTAGAAGTAATTATATGAGTGCCCCAGTAGGAAGTACTATTGCCATGACTGATATTGAAACAATGTGGGTTTGGATTCCCAGATATTCTTATACAATTGGAAGTGAAGATGGTACTAATTACTATGGAAAACAAGGAAGTTACTTAACTACCGCTCCAACTCAAGCACTTCCAGGAGAAATCGATGTCAAATTTATCAGTAAAGAAGAAAAAGATACAGGAACACCACAATATAAAGTAAGTGAAGGTGTAAGTGGCTGGAGAACCCCTGATGCGTTTACTTTTGGTAGCGATGAACTATCAGGAATATGGGTTGGAAAATTTGAAACGAGTAGCAGTGATCCAAGCGCTGCAAATGGTGGAGGAAATGTAACAACACTAGATTCTATGATCAAGCCAAATGTGACAAGTTGGAGAGGAATCCAAGTAGCTAATATTGAAAACTAGGAAATAGAGACTTTACAGGAACGAATAAAGAAATTTATCCAAACAAATCACGTGAATATATTACTGGGTGTAGTTATGGAACAATCGATGATATAAATACTACTGGCTGTCAATACACCTATGACATAAAAGAAAGTGGAACTGGAGCATCTATGACAGGAACAATATATGGAATTTATGACATGAGTGGAGGAGCCTGGGAGTATGTGATGGGAGATTATGCACCGAACGGAAATAAATATTCAGGCAATACAACAGCATATAACTCTGGGTATACAGGATTATTAGCGGATGATAGTATATTTACAGGAAAAAACTGGTTAGAAGATAAGTACTATAATTTTTATACAACCAACAATCTACTAACAGCATGTAGTGGAAATTCCTGCCTCTCTCATGCTTCAGCAGAAGTGGAAAATTGGTATAATGATGCTATGCTCTTTTATTTGCTTTCAAAAGAAAGACCATGGATGTTAAGAGGAGGAATGGCTTCAAATGAGAATAGATACCTAGGTATCTACACATTAACAACTGGCGATAATAGTAGTGCAGGTGCAGGGAGTAGCAACTATGGATTCCACTTAGTTTTAACAGCACCATAAAATATGAAAAACTTAAAAACTTATAAATAAAAGATAAAAAGAAAGATAAATACTAAAAAAGTGTTTATGAAAAATCACGATTTTAGTATTTTTTTATATCCAATTGATAAAAATGCCGATTTGCATTTCTCCTTCTTTTCTAGTACAACAGAGAAAAAGGAGCGAAAAGAATGCAGAAAAACAGAAGTAAATTAATCCAAATTAGACAAAGACTACAAGAAGAGGGAAAAGTCATCCCCGCCACCTTCGATGAAATGTTTAAAGAGGTTATGAAAGGATGCCCTAACTATCTAGCAGATATACTCTATCAAATCATAGGATTTGACAAAGAAATGATTTTAAATAATATGGTAATTCAAGATACAGAGCATAGAATCAGTCATATTCTAGAAAAAAGGAAAAAAAGCGAGGTGATTGTGCGAATAGATGAAAATATAATTAATTTAGAAATGAATCCAGAGTTTTATAACGGACTATATGAAAAAAACGAGGCCTATATGAGACGACTGGGGAGTGAAATGATTAAAATCACAGAAGACTATGAAAATAAAAAGATTATTCAAATCAACTTTGATGACTTTACTCCCTTCGATGAAAGAGGCGTCATTCCTTTTAAAATAATGGATGTAGAAAGACATATTGTAGAAGTAGAAAATTATGAAAAATATCATATAAATCTAGCCAAAGTAAGAGAAAAATATTATAATGAAGAAGAAAGAAATAGTCTCACAAAGCTAGAGAAGGAACTGTTAATATTAGTACTGGATGATAAAGAAAAAATAAAAGAAGTCAGTAAGGGAGATGTAGAACTGATGGAAGCAGGAAAGAAAATAGAAGATATGTCATTTGATATCAATATGATTGGACTTTATGATGAAGAAGAGGAAAGAAAGAAAACAGATTACTTAAAAAATAAGTACAAGTTAGAACAAGCAGAGGAAAACGGGATAGAAAAAGGTGCCAATTTAAAAAGTATAGAAATTGCAAAGAAAATGATAGCCAAAAATATCGAGATAGAAACAATTTCAGAAGTAACCAGTTTATCTCAAGAAGAAATATTAAAACTAATATAAAAGTCTGCAAGTAAAATAAAAACAGGAGGAGTATATGATTGTCGGAGTATTAGTACAACTTTCGAATAAAAGCGTCGATAGGATCTTTGACTACAAAGTTCCTTCTTTTTTAATCCCTAAAATAAAAGTAGGGTTACGTGTGGAGATTCCATTTGGATATCAAAAACTAGAAGGATTCATTCTAGAAATAAAAGAAAATTCTACTCATGATCAAGAATTAAAAGAAATCATTCGCATCCTGGATGAAGAAATCATTTTAAGCGAAGAACTATTACAGTTAGGAAAATGGATGCAAGAACAAACGATATCTACATTGATTAGTTGTTATCAAGTAATGCTTCCCAAAGCATTGAAAGCAAAACAGGGAAGTAGTGTTGCAAAAAAATATGATACTTATTATCGACTTGGAAAAATAGAAAATGAAAAGTTAAACGCGAAACAGCAAGAAATTATAGACTGCTTTAACAAAGAAGACTGTATAAAAAAAGAAGTACTAACAGCGATTTCTTTAAGCAGTGTCAAAACATTAGTAAAGAAAAATATTTTAATTCCAGAACAAAAAGAACATTATAGAGTTCTCTATAATAGTGAAATAGAAAATAAGTATCCACTTACAAAAGATCAAAGTAAAGTAGTAAAAAAAGTTTTAACAGCAGAAAAAACAAATGTTTATCTATTACATGGTGTGACTGGGAGTGGAAAAACAGAGGTCTATATGGAACTGATTGAAGACACTCTAAAAAATGACAAAACCAGTATCGTGTTAGTACCAGAAATTTCATTAACCCCACAAATGGTGGACCGATTTACAAAGCGTTTTGGTAATCAAGTAGCAGCGATTCATAGTGGGCTGTCAGAAGGTGAAAAATATGATGAATGGCGCAGAATCTATAGAGGAGAAGCTAAAATCGTCATAGGCGCTAGAAGTGCCATTTTTGCACCCCTACATCATTTAGGTATGATTATAATAGACGAAGAACACAGTGATTCCTATAAACAAGAAGACAAAATGCCTCGGTATAGTGCCATTGATGTAGCTATATACCGTGGAAAAGTAAATAAGTGTCCAGTAATTATGGGAAGTGCCACGCCTTCTCTAGGCACTTATGCAAGATGCGAAAAAGGCGTTTATTCTTTATTAGAACTGCCTAATCGCGTAAATGGTAAAAATCTTCCAGATGTGGAACTGATTGATATGAATGGAGAAATAAAAAAAGGTTATAATTATTTCTCCAAAAGAATGATAGAAAAGATAACAGAAAAACTAGAAAAAAAAGAGCAAATGATTCTGTTATTAAATAGAAGAGGCTATTCTTCTTTTGTCACATGCAAAAATTGTGCGCATACAATAAAATGCCCCAATTGTGATATTACGCTAACTTACCATAAAGCAAATAAAATGCTCCGTTGTCATTATTGTGGTTATGCCACATTTCTGCCTACAACCTGTCCAGAATGTAGAGAAAATGCTTTATCCACATTAGGAGTGGGAACAGAGAAAATAGAAGAAGAACTCAAAAAGTTATTCCAAGAAGCCCGTATCTTAAGAATGGATGTAGATACAACAAGCAGAAAAGGAATGCATAAGAAAATGATAGAAGCATTTAAAAATCACGAATATGACATTCTACTCGGAACACAAATTGTTGCCAAAGGACTAGATTTTGAAAATGTTACATTGGTAGGTGTAATCAATGCAGATACCTCTCTTAATATCCCAGACTTTAGAAGTAGTGAGAATACCTTTGATTTATTAAGTCAAGTGGCAGGAAGAAGTGGCCGGAGCGAGAAAAAAGGGGAAGTAGTAATCCAAACCTTTAATCCCAAACACTATGCCATCAGTTATGTAAAAAATCATGACTATTATGGCTTTTACAAAGAAGAGATGAATATTAGAAAAATATTGAAATATCCACCATATTATTATTTAGTATACATAAAAATCAGTGGAAAAGACTACACTTTATTAGAAAAAGAATCACAAAAAATTAAAAAAAGTTTAGAAAAGTATTTACAAAATACAATTATTTTAGGACCATCTCCAGCATTTATATTTAAAATCAATAATATTTATCGGTATGGAATTATCTTAAAATATAAGAAAGAAGAAAATTTATATCCTACATTAAAGAAAATGGATGATCATTATAAAAGTAGCACATCTGTAAAAGTGGAGATTGATTTTAACCCAATTCATTTCTAAACTTGTAAAATATGTCGATATTTGTTATACTCTAATAAAAATAAGGTGGTGATAACTTGTTAGAAAAAGTAATGAGAAGAGCAGATGTGAAAGAGTTTTTACATGAAGTATTAATAGATGAAAGATTTTATAACAAAACATCACCAGAGATGCAGGAAAAAGGCTCTTACCCAAAATCAGAGTATAGTCTAATCTTAGTAATAGATGCCATTATAAAATATACAATTTTATTTGATACAGAAGATTTAGTGGATGAATATATTTTGCAATTACGAAGATTTATGAAAAAATGTGAAAACTACGAAGATTTAGTGGAGGGAATTAATCGAGTAATAGGAAAAATCACAGCAGTTATTTTAAAAATAGATTTAGAAGAAATAGAAACACCAGAAAATAAAAAAAGAATTCTTTCCTATATCTATAACCGTTATATTACAAATGGTTACGTTTTTCACAGTATTCCAGGGATATACAATAATCAAGTAGAAGAAAATGGATTAGATCCATTCGATTTTAATGATAATAATGAAAAATTACGTGAAATAAAAAACATACTAGAAAAACATAATGGTAAAAATGTGATAACGAAAGATTTAAAAGATACATCTTACATTACCATAACAGACTCACCAGCTATGGCTTATCACTATGCACTATCTTCGCCTTATTATTTATCAGAACTAACGGCTACATCTCTTTATATGGAAAATGAGAAAAAATATGATAGAAGTGCATATTTCCGTAAAGATTTTAAAGCATCAGAAAAAAATATAGAACAGTTATGTAGAGATTTGGAACTATCCAATAATGAAGCTACTATCATTCTATCTTATTTTGTAGAAGAATGGAAACGCCTAGAGGTCACAACAAAAGAGCCTACTTTGGTCTTGATAAAAAGATCGAGTGTAAATAAAAACTATTTAAAAGATTATAGAAAAATATTAGACACTTGTGATAAAGAAGAGCTATCATATTCTATTAGTAGAATTATAGACTCAAAAATAAAAGACGAAAAAAGATATACACCAATTGCGAAAGAGAATCTAAAGGTAATCACACTTCCAAAATATCGAGAAATTTATTATAATAGTATGGATTTTATAGAACAAGTCGAAGAAGAGAAAGAAGAAATAAAAGAAGAAATGCCAGAGCGAGTAAATGTAAGAATGGAAGTAGTAAATGCTTATGGAAATGCATCCATTCTAGCTTTATTAGGTGTTTTACTAATTGCCCTAGGTGCTACAATTACAATATTACTAACAATATATAAAGGATGATAATATGGAAAAAATAAAAGTACTATTCATGGGAACACCAGAATTCAGCGTTCCTGTTTTAGAAGGATTAATTGAAAACTACGAAGTAATAGCAGTAGTAACACAACCCGACAAAAAAGTTGGTAGAAAACAAGAAGTAATGTCTTCACCTGTCAAAAAAGTAGCGGAAAAGTATCATATTCCAGTTTTACAACCAAAGAAAATAAGAGCAGAATATCAAGATGTTCTATCTTATCAAGCAGATATTATTGTAACGTGTGCCTATGGTCAAATTATTCCTAAATGCATATTAGACGCTCCAAAACATGGTTGCATAAATGTTCATGCCTCACTACTACCCAAACTAAGAGGAGGAGCACCAATCCATAAAGCAATAATAGAGGGAATGACAGAAACAGGAATTACAATTATGTACATGAATGAATTCATGGATCAAGGAGATATCATCTCTCAACAAAAAACAGAAATATTAACAGAAGATAATCTGGAAACATTAAGCGAAAAATTAAGTCAAATCGGTAAAGAACTACTACTAAAAACATTGCCAGAAATTATAGAAGGAACCAATAAAAGAGAAAAGCAAAACGAACAAGAAGTAACCTATGCTTATAATATTACCCATGAAGAAGAGAAAATAGACTTCACAAAAAGTGCTGAAACTGTGAGGAATTTGGTAAGAGGATTATCTCCAGCACCAGGAGCATATACTACTTTAGAAGGGAAAGTGCTTAAAATATATCAAGTAGAAATAGGGGGAAAAGCAACCGAAGCACCAGGAACGATTACCGATATTTCTAAAGAAGGTATAAAAGTAGCATGCCAAGATTTAGAAATTATAATAAAAGAGATAAAACCAGAAGGAAAAAAGAAAATGGACATAAAAGACTACGTCAATGGAGTAGATAAAAAGAAATTGCTAGATGCAAAAATGGAGTAATAATCGATGAAAAAAGAAAAGAAAGATGGAAAAAAAGAAAGTATACTAAAGTACTTATGGTCAAAAGAGCAAGGAAGAGCGATTCTTTTCTTCGGTTTTTATGCTCTCTTTTTTGTAGTTGTCATATTGATGTTACGTTCTGCTCACACGCCAGGAAAAAGAGCCTTAGACAAAGTACAAACAGAAGTAACATATTCCTATCAAACAGAAAAATTAGAAAAAAAGAACTATCACTATAAATATCTAATTACAATGGGACAAAATGTCTTCTTATATGAAGGAGATTGTTATGATAGAAAAGAACTATTTCTAGAAAATGTCAATACAGTTGTAACACAGTATTTTAAAGATGGAGACCTTTTTATAAAAAATGTCAACGGAGTCTGGGCAGTAGCAGATAATCCTTATATAATAAATGAGTTTTATCAACTAGAAACCATGAAAAAAATATTAGAAAATGCAGATTTTATTTCTAAAACACAATATGAAAACGGAAAAAGTGAACTAAGATTTACTATTTCTAATAAGGAACTTGCCAAAATAAGAAATCAAAATGAAATTATGGGAGAAGAAGAAAATCAAATTATGATTACCCTAGATGAGGAAAAAGATATTACGAAAGTAGAATATGACATCACTAATTACTACCGTCAAATAAATGAAACATCGACACAAACAATTTTAGAGTTAACTTATTCTGACTTCGGGGAAATAAAGGAGATAGAAAAACCATAACTATCTCTTTTGTGCTATAATAAAACAGAACGGAAGTGGTAAAATGGAAAACATCTATAATATAACAGTAGAAAATCTAACCGCATATTTAGAACAACTCGGTGCCAAAAAATATCATGCCGAAGAAATGTTTCGGTGGCTATATGAAAAAAAAGTAAAAGATTTTAAAGAAATGACTAATATAAAAAAAGAAATCATAAAAAGTATCGAAGAGGACTTTACACTAGGAGAAATAAAAACTGTCAATGTGGAACGTGATAAATTAACCAATAAATATTTATTCGAACTAGCTGATAAAGAGCATGTAGAAGCCGTTTTGATGCGTCATGATTATGGAAATAGCATTTGTGTATCGAGTCAAGTAGGTTGTAATATGGGATGCAAGTTCTGCGAAAGTGGCAGACGAAAAAAAGTAAGAAACTTAAAAACAGGAGAAATGGTAGAACAGATTCTAAAAGTAGAAGAAGATTTAAAAGAGAGAATCTCACATGTAGTAGTAATGGGAATTGGAGAACCATTTGATAATTATGAAAAT
The DNA here is from genome assembly GCA_910585335.1 of uncultured Bacilli bacterium. Lineage (GTDB taxonomy): Bacteria > Bacillota_I > Bacilli_A > RF39 > UBA660 > MGBC119817. The sequence goes on along the minus strand of CAJUCU010000026.1, from coordinate 7,427 downwards.
CTAACAGAATTTATAAGAATTATTAATGATAAAAAAGGCCTACAAATCGGTAGTCGCCATATCACGGTATCCACCTGTGGAATTATTCCCAAAATAGAGGAGTTTTCCTCTTTTCCTTATCAAGTAAACTTGGCAATTAGCCTTCATGCACCAAATGATGACTTGCGTACTAAACTAATGCCAATTAATAAAGTATATCCCTTAAATAAGTTAATAGATGCACTCAAAAAATATAGTGAAAAAACATCTAGAAGACTGACATTTGAATATATTTTATTAAAAGATATAAATGATACAGAAGAGTGCGCCAAACAATTAGCAGACCTAATCCAAAAAATGAATGCTTATGTAAATCTAATCCCTTATAATCCAACTGAAAACCTAGAGTTTTTAAGAAGTGAACCTTTTCAAATTATGAAGTTTTATGATATACTAAAAAAGAATCATGTAAATGTAACAATAAGACGGGAATTTGGTAGCAAAATAAGTGCTGCTTGTGGACAACTAAGAAGCAAGAAGGAGGATTTATGAAATCTTTTTATTTAACTGATGCTGGCAAAGTAAGAGATCATAACGAAGATAGTGTAATTATCGTAAAAAATCCTAAAAATGATTACTTAATGGCAGTAGCAGATGGAATGGGAGGACACTCTGCAGGCGAAGTTGCTTCATCCATCGCAATTAGTTATTTAGGAAAACACTTTAATGAAACATTTTTAAATATGAGTAAAGTAGATGCTGTCAATTGGATTCGTGATAGTGTCAGTGAAATTAATACATTAATTTTTCAATATGAAAAAGAACACCCTGAAAGTAAAGGAATGGGGACAACACTGGTACTAGCAATACTAACAAAAGATTATATTTTATTTGGAAATATTGGAGATTCTAGTGGATTTGTCATGAAAGAAGAACATCTACATAAAGTAACCTATGACCATACCTTGGTAAATCTTTTAGTTTCAGCAGGAGAACTAACAAAAGAAGAAGCCAAAGATCATCCAAAGAAAAATGTACTCATGAAGGCATTAGGAGCGAATGACCCAATTGAAGTAGATATATTTGATTGTGATATGGAAATTAGTGAAGTTTTACTTTGTAGTGATGGACTTACCAATATGCTAGATAAAGAACAAATAGAACGAGTGTTATTAGGAGATACAGATATAGAAGATACGGTAATTAAACTAATTAGAAAAGCAAATAATAGGGGTGGAACAGATAATATTTCGGTTGCATATTTGATTTTAGAAGAAGAAGGTGAACGCTAATGGTGGCAAAGGGGCAAAAGATTAACGATCGCTATGAGATAATTAGAAGTATCGGAGAAGGAGGCATGGCAAACGTCTACTTAGGTTATGATACTATCTTAGATCGTAATGTGGCTATTAAGGTACTAAGAGGAGACTTATCAAATGATGAGAAATTTGTAAGAAGATTTCAACGGGAAGCACTATCTGCATCTAGTCTTTCTCATCCTAATATTGTAGAAATGTATGATGTAGGAGAAGATGATGGTCTTTATTACATTGTAATGGAATATGTAGAAGGTAAGACCTTAAAGCAATTACTAAAAAAGAGGGGCTCTCTAACCATTAGTGAAGCAATTGATATCATGCTTCAAATAACAGATGGAATAGCACATGCCCATGACAGTTATATCATTCATAGAGATTTGAAACCACAAAATATTATGATTCAAGATGATGGTCAAATAAAAATTACTGATTTTGGTATTGCCATGGCATTAAATAGTACCCAGTTAACACAAACAAATTCAGTAATGGGTTCTGTGCATTATCTACCACCAGAACAAGCAAGTGGAAAGGGTTCTACCATTAAAAGTGATATCTATTCTATTGGTATCATCTTTTATGAACTACTAACAGGAAGTCTTCCTTTTAGAGGAGACAATGCAGTAGAAATTGCCCTAAAGCATATGAAAGAACCACTGCCAAGTTTGATGAAAGAAGATTCATCCACTCCACAAAGTATCCAAAATATCATTCTAAGATCAACGGCGAAAAATCCCAAAAACCGTTATAATAATGCAAATGAAATGCATAGAGATTTGCTAACAGCCTTAGATGATGAAAGAATGGATGAAGAGCCTTATGTTTATAAATATCCAGAACACGAACAAGAATCAGCAACCAAAGCATTAAAAAAATTAGAAGAACAAGATGAAGAAGAGGAAGAGGACAAAAACGATAAAAAGCGAAAGAAAATTATCATCATTTTATCTATTATATTTGGTGTAATTGCCGTAGTGTTACTTTCTATTTTCCTAATTGTGCCTAAAGTAACAGAAAAAGAAAGTATCAAGGTTCCTGATGTAAGTGATATGAGTGTAGGTGCTGCAGAGAAGAAATTGCAAGATAAAGGCTTTAAAGTAGCAACAAAAATTAAAGTAGTAAACTCTGATAAAATTAAAGAGGGAAAAGTAGTAAAGACAGATCCAGCCGCTGGCCGCTATGTAAAAGAGGGAACTATGATTACAATTTATAAATCGAAAGGTGAAAAAACTTATACGATTGAAGACTACACTGGTAAGAACTATATTGAAATACAAACAGAATTAGAAAAAGTATATAACTTGGAAGTAACTGTGGAAAAGAAAATCGTAGACGATGGAAAAGAATATGATAAGCAACAAATTATTGGACAAAGCTTAGCAAAAGGATCTAAAGTAAAAAAAGGAGATTCCATTATTTTATATATTCCAGATATTGTAGATGAATATCCAGATATGTCAGGAGAAGGATGGAATATTGATGATGTAGAGGCTTTCTGTAGTAAATACGGTATTACCCTACAAACGAAAACACAGGAAGCAGCAGGCTATGAAGAAGGAAAAGTAATTAGTCAATCCCGTTCAGCAGGTAGTCCTATTGTAAAAGGAACCTCATTAACCGTAGTCATTGCTAAAAAACCAACAGAAAAGCCACCAACAGAAAAACCATCAACAGACGATAAAACCAATAATAATACAGATGATAAAGATACCAGCAATAATAACACAGGTAATAACAGCACTACCACGCCAAATCAAAACTAGGGGGAAATATGGTCGGGCAAATTATTAAAATTGTGAGCGATAACCACGTTGTTGCAATAAAAAATGAAATATATAATTGTAAATGTAGAGGAATTTTTAGGCACAATCATATTGTGCCTTTAGTTGGTGATATGGTAGAGTTTGATGAAAAAAAACAAGTAATAGAAAAAATCCTTCCTAGAAAAAACGAATTCAGACGTCCTGCTGTTAGTAATATAGATCAAGCTTTTTTAATAACCAGTCTAAAAAGTCCTGATTTTTCTTTAGATCTTTTAGACAAATTACTCGCTTGGATGGAACTTCATCAAACAACAAGCATTATTTGTATAACCAAAGAAGACTTATTAACAGAAGAAGAACAAAAGAAAATAATGCCATTACTAGCATATTATAAAAAAATAGGATATCAAATCATATCCAATACCAATCTAGAACAAATAAAAAAATTATTAGAAGATAATACGAGTGTATTTACGGGACAAACAGGTGCTGGAAAATCAACACTTTTAAATCACTTAAATCCAACTTGGAATTTAGAAACAGGAGAAATATCAAAAGCACTAGGAAGAGGAAGACATACAACAAGAATAACAGAACTTTTTCAGTTTGACACTGGAAAAGTGCTAGATACCCCAGGTTTTTCTGCTTTGGAGTTAAAAGAATATAAAAAAGATCAAATTAAAGAAGCATTTGTTGAATTTAAACATTTTCCATGCCCATTTAAAGATTGTTCTCATACCAATGAAAAAGAATGCGAAGTAAAACATGCTGTAGAAAAAGGGGATATTTTAGCAAGTAGGTATCAATCATATATAAAACTATTAGAAAGAAGGGATTAAATGTTAATTTCCACCTCGTTTTTAACAAGCAAAAACATTCCAAAAGATTTAACTCTATTGAATGAGACAGATACAGACTATATTCATGTAGATGTAATGGATGGAAAGTTCGTAAAAGCAAAAAGTCTACCATTTAAAGAGATGCGTCACATTTATAAATACACATCAAAAAGATTAGACATTCATTTAATGGTAGAAAAACCAGAGAAATTCATTAAGGATTATGCTAAGTTAAATGCAGAATATATTACTTTTAATATAGAAGTGGATACAGACATTGAGTCATGCCTAAAATTAGTGAAAAGCTTTGGGATTAAGTGTGGTCTAGCGATATCACCAGATACAGAAGTAAAACAGTTGGTGCCATATTTACCACTGATCGATTTAATTTTGATTCTAGGAGTATACCCTGGAAAAGGTGGGCAAGAGTTTATGGAAGAGACAAAAAGTAAATTAAAAGAAGCAAAGGCACTTTTAAAAGAGTATAAAAGTAAAGCGAAAATAAGTGTAGATGGTGGAATAAATGATAAAACAAAAAAACAAGTTTCTTCCGCTGATATTTTAGTCGCTGGTAATTACATTTTAAGTAAAGAAGACTATCAAGAGCAAATTACAAAACTTAGATAAAGAAAAAAGGGATAGGCAATAAAATAATATTTTGATATAATAAGAGCAATAATAAGGAGATGAGTTGTGTGAATAATAGTGAAAACAATCAACAAGCAAATAACAATATATCGAATAATCCTAATATGAATAACCAAAGTAATATGAGTCAAAATGGGCAAATTTTATATGATCAATATGGAAATCCAGTAGCCGTACCCCCTGCAAATAATTATCAAAATCAAGTTCCCCCTCAAGTAGTGCAACCCGCACCCCAAGTGGTAAAGCAAGTAGAGAGAAAAGAAGGACCTACGAAAGTGGTATATCAACAAGTTCCAAGTCAAACGCCACCACCATCTGTCCCACCTAAGCAACCAGATAATCATCCAGAAGGATCGAATAAAACAGGAAGATGGCGCTATATCTTATTGATTTTATTTTTCGTGGCCTTACTGGCACTGATTTGGTTTTTGCCAGATATTAGAAAGTATGTAACAGAAAAAGAAGCCCAAAATCAAGAAGAGATAATTCATGGTACACTGAAATGTGTTTATGAAGAAGAGGATGATTTCATAACTACTTTATATACAAGTGAATTTAGAGTAGAAAATAATAAAGTAAAAGCATACACTTCCTTAATAGAGACAAAAGGAGATACAGGAAGTGAAGAAACATTAACGAAATTAAATAATGAATGTGAAGAATTAACAAGATTAGTTAAAAATATTCCTGGAATAAAAAGTAGCTGTAGTCTGAATTCTAGAAAACAAATGAACAAGCAAGAGATAGATTATGCAAAAGTAAATACTAAAAAACTAACTTCAGCTTATAGTGAAGCAGGCGGTATCGTCCCAGATTATGAGCTAGATCAAGATGCAAGACAGATAAAAAAGGAAATGATACTATCTAGATATAGTTGTACTGTAAATTAGTTTACAAAATAAATTGGTAAAAAATGTAAAAAGTTGTAAACTCCTTGTCGATATGTTAGACTAATATATGCAAGGAGTTTTTTAATGAAATATTTAATGAATGTGATAAATCTATTGTTAGTAATAGCAATTCCTGCTTTCATTATTACAGGAGCAACAGAGAAGACAACAACAATAAGTACCATAATAGATGTTAAAAAAATAAATAGTATAAAAATATATAATAAAGCACAAGAAGAAATAAAAATCCCTCAAGAAGAGGCAATGCCAGAAGAAAAAGTAGAGTTATCAAAAAAAGTTGAAGAAGAAGAACCGATAGTTTCGAATGATGAAGTAAAAGAAGTACAGCAAGAAACAGAAGAAATAATAGAAGAGCCGACAGTAGATGTAATAGAAAAGCTAACTGGCAAAATGAGTGGATATGGACCAGACTGTAATGGTTGCAGGGGCTATACGAGTAGTGGCTATAAAATTACAAACACAGTTTATTATAATGATTCCACATATGGGAATGTTAGAATATTGGCAGCAGATAGATCTCTTGAATTTGGAACGATTGTAAAAGTAAAAAATACCAAACTAGGAGATTTTATTGGCATCGTGTTAGATCGCGGTGGAAGTGTAGGTTATGGAAAAACTTATTTATTTGACCTATTATTCACCTCAGAAAAAGAAGCTTCTTCTTATGGAGTGTTTACTAATGTAGATTTTGAGATATTAAGAAAAGGTTATTAATAAAAGATGTAGAAATTATTTGAAAATTCTACATCTTTTTTGCCTATCTCACAGAAAAATGGAAATCATAAAGGTAGTTACTTTATGATTTTTCTCAGTTTTTAAATAAGATAAAATTGATTTTTGAATACCAATGCAATAACTGACAAAATGAATAAAAGTCAGTTTTTTTGATAAAAAAGAAATATTACAGTACACGATAGAACTAGAATAACCAAAAAAAGCATAGTATAATATAGTTGACTAAAGGAAGTGTTTTATGAACAAATTACAACATACTACAATCTATTACTTACATCAAGAAAAGCTAGAAAATAACATGAAAGTAGTCTCTATTAGTGATCTACATTTTAGTAATAAAGTGAAAAATGAAAAGTTAGAATCTATTTATCTTTCTCTTTTAGAAATGAAGCCTCATTATATTACAATTTGTGGAGACTTAATTGATTCTTTAAAGTCAGTAAAAGTAGTATCAGAAAGAAATCGTCTTACAATGTGGCTAGAAAAGATAGCCACTATAGCGCCAGTGATGATTGCAATTGGTAATCATGATTGTTATCCTGCACATAAAAAAGATTCTCCTAAAAAGGTATTAAAAGATTATAAAAACTATTTAGAAAAATTAATGCAATTAAAAAATGTTTATTTATTAAATAATGCTTCTTTTGAGGATAAAAATATTTACATTGCAGGTCTTACACTGCCAAAAGAGTATTATAAGCAAAAAGAAAGAAAAAAAGGTCAACCACTAAGAGTGACAGAAGATAAAGACAGATTGCTAAAGGCATTAAAGTGCAATGACAAGTTAATCCACAATTTAGATATGAGTAAAATAAAACTAGTTTTGATTCACTCTCCTATATGGATAAAAGAAGAAGAGGTAGAAAAAGAATTAAATGAGTTTGATTATATTATCTCTGGACATATGCATAACGGCTGTGTTCCACCAGTGCTAAATGAAATTTGGAAATCATCTTATGGTCTAATTGCACCAAATAAAAGTCCGTTTCCTAAAAATGCTAGGAATAAGCTAAAAACAAAAGAAGATAAATTATTAGTAAATGGTGCGTTAGTCACTTTTCAGAAAACAGCAAAATGGATGCAAATATTCAACTTTTTATTTCCAATAGAAAGTAACGTTTTAGAGTTTACCAATGATCCAAAGTACAATCAAGAAACAGTAATAAGTAAAAGTAAGTATTATAAAATAAAAAAGTAAAAAAATTTGTATGAAAAAATTGTTGCTATCGTCCAATA
>CAJUCU010000025.1 GCA_910585335.1 uncultured Bacilli bacterium | reverse complement strand
TTCTCTATTTTTATTGAAACTTCTTCTAAAATTACGACAAATTTTGACTAAAAATAATCTTATAAAAGCTCTAGTTTTCAAAAGCCTAAAAAGAAAATTAGAAATTATTTTTTTAATCGTTGAAAAGAATAGCATTTTACTGTATACTTAGTATAATAAAGGGTTGATAATGATATCACTCATTTATCATAAAGTATCTTCCTTTGTGATACCTACTTTACAAAAGTCATACAAAAAATAGACAATGCTATTTGCATCGTCTATTTTAATAATTACCACTTATTCCATATGTTTACCATACTTTTGTTTTTCCTCCATCATGAAGGAAGTAACTTTAGTTTCAATCTCTGATAAAGCTCTTTTAGACACGTTAGAGAAAGTAACAAACTCTTTAACTGTATCAATATCAATCTTTCCCCAAATGATACCACTTCTAACTTTTAAATCATTAAATAAATCTGGGGTAATAGAATCCATAAAATAACCAATGACAACCCGATCTCTGCCAATGATAATTCTTTGATTAGTAAGAGCAACAACGGCAGTTCCTAAAATATTGAATGGATGGTCATTTTTTTGTGCACAAAATACGTAAAGTACTTCTTCTCCAGGATTAAGATGTTTTTCAATTACATTAGAGTTTTTCTTTAGCCGCCATGCAATGGTAGCAGGATATTTACTCTTAAATTCTAAAGCTTGTTCATAAACGTTTTTTCTCACTTTTTCCATATCATCACCTATTCAGAAATCATTCCATTATTTTTAAAGAATTCTATCATACTATTTTTATCTGCTAATCCTTCTAATTTTCCAATTACCTTGTCTTCTCCAACTACAACAGTACAAGGTGTTCCAAAACCATCTTTAAATGTATCATCTGATTGAATTAACTTAGTAGACTCTTCTGCACTCATCTCATCCGTATTCAAATAATAAATATTCATATCTCTTTCATAAGCAATATTTTTAATAATAGGTCCTTGTATTTCACAATAGTGACAAGTTGGTCTTGCAATATAGATAATACTTTTACTAGAATCTTCTTTTAATTCTAAATAACGTTCTATATTAATATTCTCCAAATCTTTTTGCTCTTCTTCTTTGATAGATGCACTTTCTTTTTGAGCTTGAGAAGCAGTATCTAAAGTAGAGGAATCATTCATTGTAGTATCTGACTCATCTTTATTGTTACTATCTCCACCTACTCCCGTTGCCATAAAACTAGCACCAAAGACAATAACTAAAATTAAAACAACAATAATACCATTTTTTAATTTATCTTTATCAATCACGATTTGATTATTCTTTTTCATCACACATCTCTCCTCTTACGTGCTTATTATAGCATAAACGTATCAAAAAGTAAATGAAAACAAAAAAATAGAATGATATAACCATCACTTCTATTTTACTAATTTCTTCTCTGAAGCCGCTTTTAATTCTGGCAAGAATAAAGTAATGGCAGCATCAATTCCATATTCAGAATGAAAAGTACCCTGATACTGCTCTGCCATAACAGAGACAATATCTTGCTTAAATGGTAACCTTTCATTAATAGCTCTTCTAAAATAACGAAATGATTCTATTCCTCTTTTATGATGCATGATTTCCTCTTCCAAAGTAGAATCAAAAAAATCAATATCTGAACTTACTTTTTCATTATTTTCCCAGACCATCATTTCTTTCATTACATTGCCACCACCTAGATATCTATGGAGACTGTCTTTATATTGAATATCAAAAACAGTGGTCTCTTTTTCCTTTGCTAATGATTTCTCTTTCCTACAAAAACGCATTTGATATCTATATGAGTTTTCAAATACACTATGATAAAGTTCCACCACTTCCTCTTTATGGAACAAACAAGTATCTCTTCTAAAATTTAGATACATAAAATCAGGAGTCAGTTTAAATATAGTTTCTCCCATAGAACCACCTTGAATAGTCATATTTAGGTAATTTTTTTCAAGGTTAAGCCACACCTTTTGTTTTTGATTCTGTTCATCTTTTACATGAAAAAGATAACAAAATTTTTGATCTTCATCTTGAAAAGAACGAGTGCCATTATAAGAAACTTGATTACTTTCTATGACCATATGATAACCATAAACGGCTGGCAATTTATCTTTTTCCTGTTTTACTTTTTTACGCTGAATAAAACCTACTGCTTCATCTTCTTCATTTAAAATATGAAAACTAAAATTAGGTGTTGGACCTACCAACTTTAATCCTAATAGTTCTATGAACTTCTCTTCATGGGCCATACTTTCTAATTCCATATGAATCTCTCCTCTTAACATTGATTATAACATACTTTTTAAAAACTGATAGATTTTTTCCAAAATAGATTCCGCTTCTTGATAATTCTTTTTGCGCCGTACTTCATCCTGATTCCAAAGTCCTCTCTTATGAACACGTGCCAATTTTTCTTCTAGTTTTAAAGCATCGGTATACTTATAATCCCCATAAAGATAGGCAACCTTAGCATAACCTTTTTCAATTAACTCAGACTGTAAAAGTTCACCATCTACGAATACAAAAGCAAGATGTCTTCCATATTTATCTTCCTTCTCACTATTCGGATCATATTCAAGCTCTATCTTATTCGCATTCGTAAGTCTTTGACAAGTATAAACACTTGCCTCTTTCCCAAATGGTTCTTCCCCTTTTTTAGGATGCTTTGTCTCTGGTGTATCTATGGCTAAAAATCTCACAGTATAAACTTTTTTCTTAATCATAAATTTTGCTGTATCGCCATCCACACATTTCGAAAGATGAACCACCTCTTTTTCTGCATATACTCCACTCGGAACAAATAGCCATAAAAGTAAAATCATAAAACATACTTTTTTCATAAACATCACCCTAATTTCATTATAATGATTTTGTCATAAATTGACTATAAACATCAGGAAAATTCGACAGACATTTGACATAGTCTTTAACGAAAGGATGTTATAGATTATGAAAAAGACAGTAGGAATTCCAAAAGCATTACTTTTTTATTATTATAAAGATTTATGGAAAGCGTTTTTTGAAAAATTAGATGTAGAAGTAATTTATAGTGATGATACCAATAAAGAAATTCTAGAAAAAGGAGAAAGAATTAGTATTGATGAAGCATGCCTTGCCCTAAAAATCTATCTAGGACATATCGATAATTTAAAAGGACGTTGCGACTATATCTTAGTACCACGAATGTATTGTGTAAAAAAAGGCGAACAAGTTTGTACCAATTTTAATGCTTTATTTGATATCGTTCATAATCTCTATCCAGATATTAACATCTTAAATTACAATATCGATTTAGAAAAGAGAAAGAAAGAATCAAAAGCATTTATTCATATGGGAGAACAACTTGGCTTTTCTTATATTGAAAGCTACAACGCTTATCTTTGTGCAAAAGAGATAGAGCGAAAAAAGAAAGAGGAAAAAATCAAAGAACAAGAAAAGAAATTTTCTTCTAATAATTTAAAAGTACTAGTGGCATCTCATCCCTATAATTTATATGACTCTTATATTAGTGGTCAAATAATTCAACATCTCGAAAAAGAAAAGATTGATATTATTTACTCCGATTTAATTCAACCAGAAATAATCAATAGAGAATGTGAAAAGATATCGACAGATATTCACTGGAGTCATAGTAAAGAAGTAATGGCTGGAATTAAACGCTATGAAAAAAAGGTAGATGGAATGATTTTAATTTCTTCTTTTCCTTGTGGACCAGACTCTCTTGCGGTAGAAATGATTAAAAGAAAAGTAGACCTACCGACTTTGTATCTTGTTTTTGAAAATGAAAACAGTGGTGCTGGTATTACGACTCGCCTAGAGAGTTTCTTTGATATTTTAAAAGCAAAAAAGGAGGCGTATCATGAAAGAAGTCATTAGTTTTCCACATCTTGGGGACTACTATATTCCAATTAGTAAACTGCTTAGAAACCTAACAGGAAAAAAAGTAATCCCCGCTCCCCCCATTACAAAAAAAACAATTGAACTTGGTAGCAAATATGCGCCTGATACAGTATGCGTTCCCTTTAAGTATAACTTAGGAAACTACATAGAAACACTAGAAAATGGAGCTACTATTTTATTTCAAGCTGGTGGTGGATGTCGTTATCGCTATTATGCAGAAGTACAAGAAAAAATTTTAAAAGATTTAGGTTATAAATTTCGCTTTTTTAAACTCGTCAGCCATGATCATATTAGGGTTTTAGAAACTTATCGTCTTTTTAAAGAACTAAATAATAAGTTAAAGTTCAAAACATTTATCAAAGAAATGCTTCATGCCTTATTTTTCATTTACTATATGGATAAGATAGACATGATTATTAGAAAAAATATTGGTTTTGAAGTAACAAAGAATAGTTTTAAAAATTTAAAGAAAGAAATGCTAAAAGAAATGGAGGAAGCAAAGTCTACTTTTAGACTCATGCATATATACAAAATATATAAGAAAAAATTCCGTCATTTAAAAGTAAAAAAGCCAAAAGACACTTTAAAAATTGCTGTCATTGGAGAACTTTATACAGCAATGGAACCTTTCTCTACTTATTTTCTAGAAGAAAATCTAGCTAGTATGAACATAGAGATGAAACGCTTTACCAATGTAAGTTATCTTTTATGGCAAAAAGCTTTTCTAACTCGTTATATGTTATTTAGAAGTCGTAAATATTGCAAATACACATTAGGTGCTGATGGTCTTGATAATGTGTATCGCATTCTTTATGCAAAGCGCCATCATTTTGACGGAGTCATTCATACCAAACCTTTTGGATGCACTCCAGAAATTGGGGCAATTCCAATTATTCAAAAAGCAGCACAAGATGCAGCTATTCCTATTCTCTTCTTCTCATTTGATAGTCAAACCTCAGAAGAAGGAGTCAAAACAAGACTAGAAGCATTTTATGATTTAATTAAAATACGAAAGGAGAAACAATGAAAAAAGGATATTTAGGAGTTGATATTGGTTCTATTTCTACTAAGGGAGTTGTAATAGATGAAGAAAACCAAGTGGTGGCAAGTTGTTATTTAATGACACAAGGAAATCCAATTGAAGCAGTAAAAAAACTTTTAAAGGAATTAGAAAAACAAAGTGAAGATATAAAAATTGTAGGTGTAGGAACAACGGGATCTGCTAGGAAACTAATTGGTACCATGTTAAATGCTTCCATTGTAAAAAATGAAATTACGGCACATGCAATTGGAACATTATCTCGTTATCCAGATATTAGAACCATTCTAGAGATTGGGGGACAGGATTCTAAAATTATTTTAATTGATGATGGAATCGTCGTAGACTATGCAATGAATACACTCTGTGCTGCAGGAACTGGTTCTTTTTTATCCAGTCAAGCAAAACGTCTTGATATTCCTGTTGAAGAGTTTGGACCTCTAGCCCTTACAAGCACCAATCCTACTCCTATTGCTGCACGTTGTACTGTCTTTGCCGAAAGTGATTTAGTTCATAAAGCGCAAATGGGACACAAAAAAAATGATATTGTCGCTGGACTTTGTAAGAGTGTTGCCCTTAATTACTTAAACAATGTTGGTAAAGGAAAAAGAATTTTAGAACCTATTATTTTCCAAGGTGGTGTATCAAAGAATATTGGAGTTGTAAAAGCTTTTGAAGATATCTTAGACTGTAATGTCATGACAGATGAAAATGGTCATCTAATGGGAGCAATTGGAGTTGCTATTCTTTCGAAAAATGAGGAAGAAATAGAATTCAACTTTGAAATTGGCGAACATAATTTTACCACGGTTGGAACCAATTGCCATAGATGTCCTAACAGTTGTGAAATTGTCTGTATCAAAAAAGACAATAAATTAATTGACGCTTGGGGAAATCGTTGTGAAAAGGGACAGGTGAAAATCCTTTAATCATATTTTAAATCAAGAAAAAAGAATTCTATATTATGTTTTTAGAATTCTTTTTTATATTATTTTCTATCCTTAATATTTTATGATTACAATCATTGTGAAACTTTACTTTTACAACTCTATTATCAAAGTCTTTTTTTAACTCTTCTGAAGTAAGTAAGTAATAGCAAACCTTTTTTCCTCTTTAGACAAATCCCCTATTGAAATAAAGAAGGCCTCATTTTCGTTTTGTTCTTCTGGTATGCCAAAAAACTCTGTTACTAGAAAAACTTTAAAGTTAAAAATCCTATCTGGGTATTCTGTGGTAACATCCCCAATACTTACTAAATTCTCTACCTTCATCCCCGTTTCTTCATAAACTTCACGGATAGATGCATCCTCTGGCGTCTCTCCCTCTTCTATTTTTCCGCCAGGAATGTCAATATAGCCTGTCTCCCCTACTTTATATTTAATACAAACTACTTTATCTTCCCTCATCAAGAAACAACGAACAGCATTTCTTACTTTTTTCATATATTCTACTATTTATTTCCTTTTATATACTCTTCATAAGAAAGGCGTCTATCAATAATAGTTCCATCTTCTTTTATTTCAATTACACGATTACTAACAGTACTATTTAGCTCATAATCCCTTGACGTGAAAAGGATCTCCCCTTGAAAGTTTACAAGTCCCTTATTAAGAGACGTGATACTCTCTAAGTCTAAGTGGTTCGTTGGTTCATCTAGTATTAAGAAGTTTGGTCCTTCTAACATCATCTTTGATAACATACAACGACTTTTCTCTCCACCTGATAAGACATTCACTTTCTTAAATACATCTTCTCCAGAGAATAACATTCTTCCTAAGAAACCTCGTAAAACAGTCTCATCTTTAACATCATAATAAGTACCAATCCATTCCATAATATTTTTATCAGTATCAAAATACTCATTATTATCCTGTGGCAAATAACCTTTTTCTATTGTTTTTCCCCATTCAACAAGTCCTTTATCGTATTTTTCACATCCTGCTAAAATATTAAACAGTGTCGTTTTTACCATATCGTCGTGAGCAATAAAGGCAATCTTATCACCTTTTAATACGGTGAAAGATACCTTATTTAGAATTCTTTTACCATCTACTTCTTTTACTAAGTTTTCTACTTTTAAAATCTCTTTTCCTGCTGGGCGTTCTATTTTAAAATCAATATAAGGATACTTTCTAGATGAGGGAACAATTTCATCTAATTGAATTTTTTCTAACATTTTCTTACGAGATGTTGCCTGTTTACTTTTAGAAGCATTTGCACTAAATCGTGCAATAAAAGATTGTAATTCTTTTATCTTTTCTTCTTTTTTCTTATTGGACTCTCTCATTTGTCTTTGTAAAAGTTCACTTGATTGATACCAGAAATCATAATTTCCAATATAAAGCTTAATCTTGCCATAATCAATATCAGCGATATGAGTACAAACTTTATTTAAGAAGTGGCGATCATGTGAGACAATGATAACAGTGTTGTTAAAGTTAATTAAAAACTCTTCTAACCACTCTATCGCTTCTAAGTCTAAACTGTTGGTAGGCTCATCTAAAAGTAAAATATCAGGGTTTCCAAATAAGGCCTGTGCAAGTAAAACTTTAACACGTTCCTTTACTGGAATATCCTTCATAACAGCTTCATGATGCACTTCTTTTACTCCTAAGTTATTCAAAAGAGTTGCTGCATCACTTTCAGCATTCCATCCATCTAGCTCCATAAAGTCTGCTTCTAACTCTGCAAGACGCATACCATCTTCATCACTGAACTCTGTTTGGCTATACATCTTTTCTTTTTCACACTTGATTTCATAAAGCCGTGTATTTCCCATAATAACAACATCAATTACTCTCATCTCATCATAAGCATAGTGATCCTGTTTTAAGACAGAAATTCTCTCTCCTTTTGTAACAATAACCTCTCCACTAGTGGTATCAACCTCTCCTGTTAACACTTTTAAAAATGTCGATTTTCCACTACCATTCGCCCCAATTAATCCATAGCAGTTTCCACTCGTAAATTTAATATTCACATCCTCAAATAATGTTCTTTTTCCAAAGCGTAGTGTTACATTTTGTACTTGAATCATACTAGCACCTCCTAAAACTATTACTAATTTTATACTAAATAAGGAAAAAAGACAAGAAATAAAGTAATAGATTTGATAATCCTAAATAAATTATGATAAGATATCATTAGAATGATATAGTAAAGGAGAAAATAATATGAATCAAGACTCTATTGACAATTATAAAATGGCAGTTATCCCTGCTGATGGGCATTTAGAGTTAGAAGAAGGAAAATTGAAATACTTTGGAGAGTTTACTTTTTACCTTCAACACGATTATGCATTTAGAGAATTTTGCAAAAAGTATTATCCTGAAATTTTAATAAAAAAGGGTGTGACAAAAAATGCACCTGCTGAACTATATGCCTATTATTTACAAGAAGATGGTAATATTCCAATTGCCAACATCACCCATTCCAGTACGATAGAAAAGTATGGTAAAGAAGCGATAATTTTTATGCCAGAAAATCCATCAGAAAAACAACTAAATGAATTAGAATCTTTAATGAATGAACGAACCGATTATACTTTCTTTATTCTATATGATTTCACCTTAGTAAAAAACCAACTAGATAGTCAAAATATATTTCAAAGAATAGATGAAAAACCAATAGACTTATTAAATCGATATTTTGAGACAATAAAACCAAATATAACAAAATAAGCCTATCCTATTTACAAGGATAGACATAAGAGATTACTTTGGCAAACTGGTAGAGAATAATATTACTTTTATTGACTGCAAAACTTTTTCCAATGGCTTTTCCACCAATGGTAAGTGCAGAAATAATACCTGTTACAATAAGAGTTGTAAGAAGTAAATCCCAGTGAAAGGCCTCTACTAAAAGTGCCGTTATCGTAATACCAGAAGCTCCAGAGATAACACCACAGATATCTCCTACTACATCACAGCAAAAGCTAGAAACTTTTTCTGCATTCTTATGAAACTTTACAGCAATTTTGGCACCACGTACTTTTCTAGCACTCATAGAATGGAAGATAGCATCATCACTAGATGTAACAGCAACTCCAATAATATCAAATAAAATACCTAAAAAGATAAAGACAAAAGTAATTAAAATACTAACCAGTAACGTCGATTGTTTAATCGTTACTTCTGATAAGAAAGAAAGACCAAATGATAAGAAGAAAGAGATAAAGAAGATGGTAATAATCCATTTCCAATTGATTAACTCTTTTTTCTTTTTTTCACGTCTTCTAGTTTGTACTTCTAAATTTCTAAGTTCTCCTCTTATTCTACTTTTCTCTGCTCGATTCATCTTTAATCACCTATTACTATTATATTAAAAAGAACAAAAAAAAGCAAAATTTCTTTTGCTTAACTTCAAAATAAATGGCCATCTACTTGGTAAACTTTGAGCCTTAGGTCAAGCAGGATTTCCCTAACTTCTACATAATCGTTACCAATTATGCGGTTCCCCATTTCTAGAAGTTAATACCCGAAGGTATGGCTTGATCACCACTTAGTGCCCACTGCAATCCCAAGTGACATCACTCTAGGAGATTTCCTCACCAGACTTTATTATTAATTCTTTTTTGCAAAGATGATTTCAAATCGCAGCTTTAAGGACTTCGGCCAAAGACCCTAGAGCCGTTCAACTATCCCAACATCTTCACTCAAGACAAGCTACGCTACTCATAGCTTTCGCCACATAGTAGGTTTAATCCTAAATCGTAATAAGTCCGTCAGCCTAAAATATAACGTTTTTTGGTTGGCGTATAGGCTTACCACAAAGATAGGTCTCCACAGATATTGGGTCGTTTATCGTATGCCATTACGGACGCCCAATATCCTAACCCTCCAGCATCCACCCCAAACTGGGCGTAAGAAGCAAACACCAAAGGTTTCACAGATGTGCTCTTTAACGGTGGTTTATTCCCGTCTTCATAATAAAGTAACTGACTAGAATAGTGTGCCATCAATTACGTACTACATTATAGCAAAAAAAACATATTTTGTCAAGTTTTCGGCAATTTCTACCTAGTTCATTATATGCAATAGCAGAAAAAAGTAACCATTATTTCTTTTATTTAGTATTGACAAAAACTCACTTTACTCTTTATGATAGAAAAACAAATCAAGGGGGGAAAATTCACAATGAAGGACCAACTACAATTTATCATCGATAAGGAAAATATATCAGTACCATCTAGTAACAATGATATCGCTAAAGGAATAGAAGAACAAATACCTTGGATTTATGAAGACTTTTATCAAAAATTAAGGACAAAATATTTACGTAACATCAGTACAGAATCATTCGAAAAATTCTTGCGTTTTGTATTTAATGAAGAGGATAATTTTTCAAATATTCTAGCATGTAATAGAGAGGTTCAAATAAAAGCATTCAACTTATTCACGGAATATTTTTATTGTCAATTAACACAAAAAAAGGAATATCCAGATGAGACATTCCAATATATAGAACAAGTACTAACCCTTAGCGAAAATGCACTTTATTTGAGTCCTGATATTTGTAAAAGTAAAGTAAATTTTAGTACAAAAGGATTGGTAAAAAGTGAACTATATAAACATGAAGCTTATAAATTTGCTAAGTAAATAAAAAACGTCTTCTTTTTTCAAAGAAACGTTTTTTTATTGCTTAACTAGCCCTAATTTTTTCAACATAAGAATAGATTTTAGAAACCCATGTAGAACTTTGGGCATATTTAGGACCAATCGATTCTATTGTAGTAAGTCCTTTTGCATAGTAATTTCTATGTAAATTATCAATAAATCCTAGAATTCCAGCATCTAAAGTTGGATAACTTTTATAACTTCCGCCTCCACATCCTGGAGCACCTTTCTGTCCACCAACATTATTACAACTAATAACTAGATTACTACATTTCCAATTACAGCCTGTCTCATGTAGCATAATAGCAGTAGCCACATAAGGATCCACACCCAACTCTAATGCATGTGTAGCAACTAAATTTCCTTTTCCAGCAATCGTTGACTTTAAGTTTCTATCTAGTTTAGCACTTAATTCCTCAATGGTTAAATTATCATAAACTTCCACTCTAGCAGGTTGTGGTGGCTCTGGCTCTACAGCTTGAGAGGCAACCTCCATTGGAACTTCTTCTATTTTTTCTGCTTCAATTACATCTTCTTTAGGCGTTTCAATTACCCTATTAGCAGAAGCCATATTTTTAATATCTACTTGATTAAGCGCAATTACGCTACTTGTATCTATTTTTCCATAATCTTTATTTACTTGCAGTGTCATAGCAATCGCAATCATAACAATGGCAATAATGGAAAGTACACCACTAACTACAATTGATTTCTTCATATTACACTCCTTAAAAACAAATTAATTATACCATTTTTTTAATAAAAAGTCAATTTTCCCCTCTGGCCAGAGAAAGAAAAGCGATATAAAATAAGGAGATAAATTGACTTTACCTCCCATTTTAATATATGTAATAAACTTCTATTTTAGTATAATAAATGCCCCTTAATTAATCGTAAAATCTCCATAATAAATACCAAAATTAGGCTCTTGACTATTACCATAAGTCTCTACGCGATAAACGCCTGGTCCAAGGTTATTAACTGTAATAGTCCCACTATTATGAGAACTTGTCCCCCAGCTAGAACTTTCATGTTTGATACGTTGATCACTAATCGAAATACCATCCTTTATTACTCTAATACCAACAAAATATTTAACACCAATAAAAGTTTGATTTCCCTGAATGATTTCCCAATGGAAACTAGCTGTATTACTATTATAAGAAAAATCAATTTTAATCATTACATTTCCATACTTTCCATTTTTATCAAGCATACAGGTTCCCCCACTCTGTACCCGACTACTATGACAACTAGTTCGACATGTGGCACAAAGCCAATACCCAAAAGAATGCCCCTGACTAAGTGAAACAGAAGGTGGTGGTGGAACAATATGAATATGTGTACTATCACTTCCAGAAGAACAATTGCCAACTTTATCACAAGCACGAATATAAACTTTTTCATCTCGAATAGCAGAAAAAGGTGTTGTTTCAAAAGTATTTTTAGAAGAATCAGCATAAGTTCTCCACTCAGTACCATTATATCTATATTGCCAATAATCAATACCAGAATGAAGATCTTCACCTGTAAGTTTCAATGAAAATGGTTTAGATGTTGCCGCCCCATTTGTTGGGTTTTCAATTTTTAAAATACGAGGTGGTTCTTTATCAATATAATAAGTACCAACTTCTCTAGTACAAGACTCTCCTGCTTTGTTATAAGCTTCTATAACTAGTTTATGTTGCCCATTGAGCGATAAAACAAAATCTCGTTCATTACTAGTCGTTCTTTTAACTAACACTCTAGTAGTAGCAATACTGGCCCCATTATCGGAAATGACATCCTTCAACGTCCAACTTTCAATATTAGAATCACGATTAGACACTGTAATTTTAACATTATTCTTTTGCCAAGTTTTTTCAGAAACTCCCGCTGCATCGACAAAAATATGATTACACTCTGGTTTTGGAATATCGATTTTATAATCCAGACTAGTAATATTAGAAGCATTTCCACTAGTATCATAAGCATAAGCTTTAATTTGAAAAACACCAGTCTCCGTTAAGCGAATAGCGACTTCTTTCTTATATGTTTGATATCCAGTATCTCGATATTCTTTGCCATCTTTATAAATAATATAGCGATAACTCAAAACTTCTTCATTATCCACTACTTTAAGCATAACAGTAACTGCCCTAGACTCTACTCGATCTGTTTTCATAGGCGACAAAGTAATAACTGGCTTTTCATTATCTAGTGTACCACTGGTTTTACCACTACAATATAAATAACCACGATACTTATACTCTTTATCATTCACTTTCTGAACCATCACTTTACTTTTATTGGTTCCATTTTCAGTAACACAGTCTACCCCATTAGCATCCTTTACTGGATCAATATATTTTAAGGCAACAAGTGTTTCTAAATCCACTTCATGAATAGGACCAATTACTTTAGGTAAATGACTTCGATGATCCGCATAATAAGACTGACCAGCCAAGATAACCATCTTCAATTGTGCATCTAAATAACTCTCTTTACTACGCTTTAAAACTCCTCTAATCCCTGCAATGGCAATAGTGGCAATAATACCAAAGATAACAACCACTGCCAAAAGCTCCACTAAAGTAAATCCCCTATTATTCTTATTACTCTTCATACAATTCCTCTATTCTATAATTAACAAATAGTTATAATTTAACTTTACCAAAAAAAGATAAAAAAAACAAGAACCCTCTTGTCTTTTAAGAATCAATTTTTAACGTAAACAAAAAGTATGGGAAGCTTTCTTATAAACCAAAATTAAGGCTATAATAATATATATGATAGTAAAAATCATAATGGCAAAAGAAAACCATGGAAGAGAAAGTGAAATATTTCGACACAAATAACAAATAAAATAAGTAAGAAAACGAATAATAGAAAAGGAAAAACTTTTCATTTGCATTTGAGCATTATAAGGCTGAAATAAATAATAAATTACCAAATGATGAACAGAAAAGAAAACACTGAGTAAAAGAATAGAAAGTAAGACAAAGATAGAAGTCAGAAAAAATTTCCCTTCTAAAACAAAGAATAAGAAAACAGTACCCACACCAATGACGATAGCAGGAGTTAAATTAATATGTATTAATGTTTTTAATCTCTGTTTAAATACGTTTAAAATAACGCTAGATTGTCTATAAAAAGGAAAAGTAAGCATACTTCTATCACAATTATAAAACATCGCCTCTGTAACGATGGCACCACGATTGATAAAATACATAATTAAAATAATCCAAGCAAAATGATCTTTAATCGTATGAAGTATTTCTAATTTTAAATGATCAGTAGGAAAACACAAAAGATAAATAATAAGTCCAGAAAAGAAAAGGAAAAACCCGCAAGCATAAAGATGTGCTGAATGAGAAAGAATAATACGATGTCTTAAAAAGAAGATGGTATTAAAATAATCATAGCCACTTTTACCAACTAATTTCCTCTCATCGATTCGATAATCTTTTTGCTTAATATCGACTGCCATCTGTCTACTATAAGCTACCGCATCCCCTTGATTCATAACAGAGTTCATGGTATTAATTTTTCGATAAATAGAATCATAATCGTCTATTTTTAAAATATAGAAAAGTGCTACTAATGCTGGTAATAACAAAAGAATAAAAATCAAAAAATAACTCGTAAATGGTAGTATAATTTGAAAATAAGGAAGTAAGAATGCAAGTATCAAACCTAATATTAGAATAATAAAATAAGGAAGGGGATGATGGAAAAGGACGAACCCAAACTTTTTATAACAATAAAGATGTAAGGCCTCCCCTATTATTTTCATAAAAACGACAAATAAGGGTAAAAAAAATAAAATAGAAAGATCAAACTGAAAAAAGCAAACATGAAATATGAATAAGCATAGAAAATTGAATAACCACGTTGTCAGCAAATGATAAAAAAGAGAAGCACACGTGTATTTTTTAGCATCCATTTTCATTAAAATAATAGCATAATATTTCTTTTTACCAACTGAGAGTATTGTATAATTGATGAGCATTCCAATGACAGAAAGGAAAAAAAAGGTATGAGCAAAAACTTCTCCATTAAAATCCTTTAGAAAAAAGGACAAAGTAGCATAAATAAAACTAAAATAGAGAAACTTCCCTAAAACCATACGTCCTAAAAGAAACATACTAGAAAAGAAAGAAAGACAACGTTTTAATTTTTCATTTTGATGAACAGAATCAGAGACGAACTCTTTAACAAAAGGAGTATGTTGCAATAAATAAAGAAAGGAATGAATCGCAGAAGTAATATCAATTTGAAAAGCAATTTTTAATGTATTAATCATTTTTCTCATTCCTCAAACTTTGAATAATTTTATTTTTATAATCTTTTTGATTCAAATTCTTCTTTTCAATCAGTTCTAATTTTCTATCGTGGATAATAACAATTTCATCACATAAAGAAATAGCAATTCCTAAAATATGTGTAGAAAAAATCAAAATATGTTGAGTCTTAATTTGCTTTAGTAACTTCTTCATTTCTTCCTGCATAACAATATCAAAAGAAGTAAGAGGTTCATCTAAAAGTAATACTTTAGGATTGCTAATGATATGAATCAACATTTGCATTTTATTTTTCATCCCGTGAGAGTATTCTTTCATGATTTTATTTTGGTCTTCTTCTGTCATTTGAACCATTTGAAAATACTCAGAAATCGTTTTCGGATTTTGAATATGTTCTTTATTAATTTCTAGAAAAAAAGTTAAAAACTCTTTTCCTGTTAAAAACTCTGGCACATTAGGTGTAGCCAAAACATAGCCAACATCTTGGTTTTGAATTTTATTAAAATCTAATAAAATATCACCCGAATCAATATCAATATCAGCATTAATTGCGTTAAAGAAAGTAGTTTTCCCGCTTCCATTCCGTCCAATCAATCCGTAAATCTTCCCTTCTTGAAATGTAAAATTGACGTTTTCAAATACTTCTTTATCTCCATATTTTTTAGATAAATTCGTAATTTCTAATTTCATACTACACCCCTCCAAGTTGTGTCAAGTAAAAAACTTTATCCGTAAATACTTTTACAAATTGATCAATTTCTTCCTTCGTAGTTAAATGGGATAAGCTAATACGAATACTAGACTTGGCATATTTCTCCTCTCCTGTGACAGCATAAACAGCAAGAGAAAAATGAAAATGATCACTACAAGCAGTTTGTGTTGAAATATAAATATCTTCCTCTTCTAAAGCATGCAACATTGTCTCTGGCTTTACTCCTGGAATACTAATATTAACAATGTGCGGAACAGAAAACGAATTACTATTGATGTGAATAGCTTCTATGTTTTCTAAATGAGAAATCAAATAATCATGAATATCTTCAACCTTTTTCCTATTTTCTACAAAATGCTCAGAAGAAAGTCTTAAAGCTTTAGCAAAAGCGACAATTGTACTTAAAGCTGGTGTTCCACTACGATAAACAGTTGTACTCTTTCCACCATGAATAAGTGGTTCAATCACAACCGAATCTTTTTTATATAACACACCGCTCCCTTTTAATCCATAGAATTTTTGACTAGACATACTAGCAAGATCAACAAAAGAAAAATCCACTTTTTCTTTACCTATACTTTGCGTCATATCGCTATGAAAAAGTATCTTAGGGTATTTCTTCAACATTTTACCAATTTGAGAAATATCTTGTGAAATACCAGTTTCACTATTAATACTAGCAATAGAAACTAAAATGGTATCATCACAAATCAATTGTTCAAGTCCTTCTATATCAACACGTCCAAACGAATCCAAAGGAGCATAGCTAACCTGAAAACCCAAAGTCTCTAAATAATGAATGGGCTCTAAAACAGAAGAATGTTCAAGCTTGGTTGTAATGATATGAGTCCCTCTATTTTGATAACGTAAGGCAACACCTTTAATGGCAGTATTATTCGCCTCACTTGCCCCACTTGTATAAATAATCTCACTTGGTCTTACTTTCAAAATTTCAGCAATCTGCCGAGTAGAAGCATCCATTAATTTTTTAGCCTCAACTCCTAGCCTATGTAAAGAGTTAGGGTTTCCAATATAGTTTTCTACAACCAACCCAAAACTTTCTAGCACCTGTCTATCTACAGGAGTAGTCGCTGAATAATCTAAATATATCACATCCATCACCTAAACATATTATAACACAAGAAAAGGAAAGAACAAGATATCGACCTGAGAAAGTGAAAAGATGAAATTGGAATTTATAATAATGTCACATAGCATAAAAATATATACTTCAATATTCAAATTTGTCCCAAGAACAAAATTCAAAATAAATTTTGAATGTTTAAACTCACATCTAAACAATTTC
>CAJUCU010000024.1 GCA_910585335.1 uncultured Bacilli bacterium | reverse complement strand
ATATTTACCACACGATTTAAACGCTAAAATTTATGCTGTTAAATTATATAGACAAGGTACTCTATAGATCATCTCTTGAAATGTAGTTTTGTACTAACTGTCCACAACCTAATTCAGTATTGTTTTTAGTACCAAACAAATAACATTCAAATCCTTCTGATTTAACTCGATTTATAATTTCTAACATCCTATCATTATTAGGTGACGATAAATTGTTTTCTTGACATTTTTTTGTATAATTCAAAAATGATATTTTAATAATAATATCGTTCTTAAATTTGTTTAAATATTCAAGCATTTCAGATACTTCATCATCAGAACTGTTAATATCATTTATAACGACAAAATTAACTTTAACTCTACAACTTTTATGATTATTTTTATATTTTATCGCCTTAACAATATTTTCAGTTAAATCATAATTTGATGGAAGATTTTGTATAATATAACTTAAATTTTTATCATCACAAGAATAATATGGTAATTGCAATGTTCTAATAGGAAGATTCATACTATCCCAATAATCAAAACAAGTGTTATCAAAAGCAGTAGTTGCAATGTTTACTTGAACATTATTATATTTTTCTTTAATCATATTTATTCCTTTAGCAATTTCTTCCTTGACTATAGACGGCTCGCCAATACCAGTAAATGCAATATAAAAATTAGGATAATTATCTGGATTTTCATTACTGTACGTTAAACAAGTTTCAACTTGTTTCATATAATCTTTTGCAGTAAGAAAAAATGCTCTCTCAGGTAAAGAACCAGAAGCGCAAAATCTACAACCAACAATACAATTATACATATTACTTATTTCAATAGTTAAATCTACTGGAATAGTATCTTTTAAATGAACAATAGTCATACATTCTATTATTCGTTTATCGTCATATTTTAGTCTATCTTTTCTTTGTTCCAGCTTCTAGAATTATAATCAATTAACTTACTAAAATTTTCAACAACTTCAAAATTTTCCATACTATTTTTCATCCTTCTACCCTTCTATAAGAATTAACAATTAAAACTCTTATTAATAATATTATATAATAAATTACCAAAATTTCATATACTCCCAATGAAATTTTATAACAGTATCTATATAATAATTTAGAAAGAGAATAAAGTTCGTAACTTGAATGTGTTTTTCCCCACTTAGATAAAAAAGAATCCCACAGGATTCTTTTTTATTACAGATTTCAATACTTACTTTTTGAAACTCTCAAATAAACCAAATACCATCCAATTCCAAGTTGAATAAATCCAATAAATGCTGCTACTCCAAAGATAGATGATGCACCAAACGGAAATAAAATTCCTGCCAAAAAGAACCCAAAAGTTTCTCCTAATTTATTAATTAAATTACGTACATTAGAAGCAACCAACTGATAATCAGTATCCAATTGATTGAAATAAATACCATCTGTTTTATTCTCATAAGCAGTAGATGTAAAAAGTGCAACAATAATAGCAATTAAAATAAGTTCTTTGCAAGGAAATAAGAAAGCTACTGTATATCCAACCATTCGAAAGCCTAATTTACAAAATATAGTGAAATAATCATTTTTAGGAGTTAACTTTTTAAGTGCCACAACACCAAAAACATCGGCAATAATCCCCATAACCAAAAAGAAAAAAGTAGCATCTTTAGCAGAATAATCAAGTATATTGGTAAGTATTAGCATCTGCATTCCTAAAGCACAATAATAAGATGTGTTTCCAATCAAACAATAAAGAAAATAAAAAACTTGAATACGATCTTTTTTCAATAGTTGAAAAAAATCCCGAAATCGAACATTTTTTAAATGCTCTGCCCTATCAAATTGCACTCTGCTTAAAAAGAAATAAGAAATAGCAAGAGATAAAACAGAAATGAATAAAAAACTATTATAAGAAAAAACAAACCGACCAAGAGAAACGCCTAATAAAACGCCACCTAATAAAATACCAACATCCTGAAAAATATACTGTGCCAGTTTTCGATAACTATAAATATTTTCATTTTTTTCTACTCTAGTGATAAGAGGATAAATGCCTAAAAAACCAACGGAGTAACTAGCAATATCAAAAATAAAAAGACTGGCAATCACTTTAGTAGATAAATGCTGATAACCTAAAAATAAAATAAGTTGAGCAAGTATTTTAATAATTAAAGTCCACCCTACCATTTCTTTAATGCGATTCATGTCAATTTTTAGAGAAATAAACAAAATAGCAATACAACCAAAAAGAGAGGACAGACTCATGATTTTACCGATTTCTTCAGCAGTAAGAGCATTATTCTCTAACCACAAAAGACGAAAATTATTCCAAAGCCCCAAAGAAATACTAAGAAAAATAATCATAAAAAATATATACTTCAAATTTTTATTTTTTAAAATATACTTCATAAAAAACACCCTTTTATAAATATTCTAATAATTGTGAAAATTCTAAGTAACCACTCTCGCTGTTTAAATGTCCTCCTTTAGAAATCATTATTTGATTTTCTGTTAATGAATCCGCAAACTGTTTTTCCACCTCATATTTTACATAAGGATCATTATCGGTATAAAAACAAACAATGTCATCACAATATTTTTTTATATCTGATAAATTATCAAAATACATACTTTTATTTACAGTATCGTATTCTTTATTAATACCATAATAGTTATTAAATCCACAAATGAAGACCAATCTTTTTACTTTAATTTTATGCTCTACTAGAAACTTGCAAATAAAAACAGGAGCAATCGAATGTGCAAAAATAATCGTATTTTCAGTAAGAATTTGAGCTTCCAAGTAAGCTTTTAACAAATTAGACCAATTTTCATAATTTTGAAATCCAACACCCGTTGGAAAGTCTGGCGTATATACTTCAAGATTCTTTTTTTCTATTTCTTTTCTTAAACAAGGAAACCAATTAACATACGGATTTCCAAAACTTCCATGTATTAACAAATAATTATTCTTCATAAATTTTTCTCCTTCATCTTTTTTCCCTTACTTACATTCCTGTTCTATAATCCATTTTATGTCTTCTATCGCTTTACCAATATTGAACCTTCCATTTCCAACAGGATAATAAACACTATAACAGTTATATTTCTCTTCTCCTATTTCTTTTGAAAAGCATTGTTTTCTTACCTTAGAAACTGAGATTTTTTGATTTAGTACAATAGAACTTACCTGATTTCCAAACAAAATAACTACCTTAGGCTTAATCATCGAAATTTCTTTTTCCAATAAACTTAAATATTTTGAAAGTACAGAATCTGGAAGTTCCCTAGCATCTTCTTGAGTGCATTTACCAAGGTTCGTGATAAAGTATCGATGCTTTTTTACATTTTGATAAACCTCTTCTGCAAACTCTTCTGTCCATTCCGATCCTTTTCTACTTCGAATTTGTTCATATATCTCCTTATCTATTAGTTCTAAAGCCTCAAATAAATCCCAAATATTTTTAGTTCCAATCCATGGTGCTCTAAGACCCTTCCAATCTTTTTGTGATGCTGGATTTCTCCCTGTCGGATTCATAAATACAAAACAAATATCTGGATTTTCCGAACAACCGCCATTATAAATAGAATTCAACCCTTTTGCACCATATTTTTGCTGTAATTTATCATATTCTTTTTCTAAAACGTTTAAATTCATAACATACCTCCTACTTAGTAAGATAATGTTCTAGTCAAATGATATGACAACATCTTATTTTAGCTTAATCTAATTATACTAGATTTACCACTGATTGCCATACACAAATAACTATCTTCTACTTGAATAAAACAAAATTATTTCACTTATCTCTTATCCTATTTAATAATTGAATCGTATCTGGATGTAAGCTCCTTCCTTTATTTTTGAGTTTTTCTTTTTGCATTAAAAGAAAACGGTATATAGCTTCATCTATATTTTCATAAGCGACTCTTTTTATTTCTTGCATTTCTAAATTTAAACTTTCTCTACCAACTTTATCAGCTACAAATACAATTTTTGCAAGAATATCCATATCTTTATTACCAATCGTATGATATTGAATCGCTCTATAAATATTTTCATCAACATTATAATATTCTCTAGCTACTTCTGCACCTATATCAGCATGAATAATATTTTCAAATTCTTCCTCTTTTAATCGAGGTGATAATTTATACTTTTCTATCAAGTTTATATTTTTTTCTCTAGGATACTCCTTAGCAATATCATGAAGAAGTCCTGCCACATATGCTTTTTGTCTCTCTACTTGATAATGATTTGCAAGATTAAGCGCTTCCATTGCAACCAATTTAGTATGTTGATAACGAAAGTCTGATAACTCCTTTTGAATGCTTTTCTCTATTTTTTCTACATCATACATTGTATTACTCCTTTAAAACTCACTACTTACTTTCTAAATTATACTAGATTTTTATCTTTATTTCTATGAATATTTGACATTATGAAAAACTTTCTTATAATACTAAGAAAGCGAGATGATAAAATGAATGCAATTCAATTTAAAAATAACCTTAGTATCAAAAAAATAGAACCCAATAATAAACAGGATTGGGGGATGATTCACGAATTAGAACAAGATCCCTTAGTCTATGGTAAAACTGGATATTTATGGTACCTTTCTTCTACCATTCTTGATTCTAAATATCATTATTTAGAACGTGATGATATTTACAATGCACCTTTTGCGATTTATCATACTGATTTTCCAATTGGTTATCTACAAATATCACCTATTATAAAAAGTAGTCTTCATTCTAGCGTAGACCTTTCTTATGCTATTTTAAAAAGGGAAAGAAAAAATGGATATATGAAATCGGTATTATCTGATATTAGTGATTATATTTTGGAAGATGGTTTGGTAAATGAAATTAATTTAATGATTCGCCCAGAAAATACAGCGAGTCAATTAACCGCTATCGCCTCTGGATTTACAGGAATTCTCATGTCAGATTATGATGGATATGATGACAATTATTGGGTTTATCAAAAAAAAAGAGAGACTCCAAAAATAACATTGCCATAAAAACTTATAGGTTTATTATACTAATGCAACTTTTGCATTATTTTTTTAACATTTCATAATACATATATAATTGTTGATATAAATACTCCTTCATATATTACTATGAAAGAAGATGAAAGTCATGAATTCATATGATGAAAAGGCATATGAAGAAGCTGGAAAAAGAATAGAAAAATCTAGAAGTTGTATGCCCAAAGTAAACTGCTGTATTGGTATTACTGGACCTACTGGAAGCACTGCAAACTCTACTACCTGTTTTTGCGTAGATCAAATGAAAAATATTATTCAACAAATTATCACCCTTTATCCAAATGACAATTTAGTAATTACAATAGAAAGTGGAAACAATGTGAGCGGACGTCCTGGTTCACTTCTGCCAGGACCAAACAATAACCCAACATCTGGAATCTTTCAACTAGTAAACAATCAAGGAACGCTAGAAGAAGCAGTATCAATTTGTCGTATTGCTTCCATCACCATAACTAGTAGTACATATAATAAAGCAATTACTTACCTGCTCCAACACCTACTGGATGTGATGCAAACTGTGAAACTGCAGCACGAGCATACTTACCTGCTGGTACACCATCAGTAGATATTAATGCTGGTGGTCAAACAGTTGCACAAGGAGAAGTATAAAGAAGTGAATATGGTATAGTTGTTATTGTTGGAAATAATAATAGTAACCCTGCTTTTGTTTCATTATGTAAGGCAGAAATTTTAAATAAATAACAAAAAGTCGTAAACAACGACTTTTTATCAACTATTTAACTTCACGATACTTATCTTTAAAAATACCAATGGCTAATACTAAAATTACTGCCAATGATCCTATGGTAAGCCAGAAGATATAATTACCATGTTTCTCTCTTTCAGATACCAAAACATTATTCGTTGTTTTTTCCTCTTTTAAATCCTCATAAGAGACTACATATTTACCTAAATTATGAGTTGTTATTTCTATATTATCTCCACTCTTGGTATAATGCAATGGCTTTACAGTATTACCATCTACAATTTCATAGACTCCAACAAACTTTTTGTTAGCAGTCAGCTTAATATTTATTTTAATTGGCATAGTAGAGTTTATTTTCACTCTCTCAAAATTATGATCTGCTAAATAAATATCATAACATTCACTAATATCTTTAAACTTTTTCTTTAACTCTTCTGATAAATCAAAACTATCTACTTGGAATGTTGCCTCTGTTGTTATCACATTAGATGGTATCTTTACTACTATATTACTAGCCGTATATTTCTTATATTGGCTAGGATTTGTAATCGTATGATTCTGATCCCCTTTATCGTTAGTATCAGTATGATTTTTATTCTCTTCTACATTACTTAGATTCTTATCAGGAAGTGTTGGCTTAGTAGGTTTTGAGGTAGAAGGCTTACTGCTACTTGGTGGTTTATTACCACTACCAGTATGATTACTAAGATCAATAATAGCAGTTAATTTTCCTTGATTTCCCACCTTATCGTAGAAAATAATATCGTAACTTCCATTTTTCGTAAATTCATAAATTCCATTTCCCTCTTTAAAAGTAATTTCCTCACTTGGATTTACAACCTGAACAATTACCTTTCCATTTTCCTTTACATACTTTAGTTCTGCTGTTGGTGGCGTTTTATCAATCCAATCAACAGTAACAGGAATAGAACCTATATTACCCTTACTATCAGTAAATTGAAATTCAAATGTACCATTCTCAGTAAATACACGAAAATCTTTCCCATCATTATTACTAATATTATAGCCTGACTCAATTTCTAAAGTCACCTTTACATTTTTATTAGTAGGTTTTTTCGTAGAATACTTTATCTCATATTTAGGAAGTTCAGCAATCCAATTTACCATAGCAATTGCACTTCCCTTATTTCCAGCCCTATCAACAAATTCAAAAGTAAAGGAACCATTATCTGTAAAAGTATAAGTATCTTTCCCATCATTATTTAAAATAGTAACATCTTCACTTGGAGATAACTTCGCAGTGACAGGCTTATCCGTTAAATGCATCGTGTTATAAACAATCTCTGCCGTTGGTGCTACTTTATCAATCCAGTCTACTGTAATCACTTTACTTCCGATATTTCCTAAATCATCCATAAACTCTAATTCAATTGTATCATTTTCTAAGAACGTTATTGTTTTACTATTATCTACTGGATTAACTGCTATCTGCACATCTTTGGATAATATCGTAACATTCTTATCAAAATGAAGAGTGGCGACTACTTCTTCATTAGTAATCGTGGTAGTACTAAATGTGACATCTAACTTAGGTGGAGTTTTATCTATCCAAGTTACTTTAGCAGTACTACTTCCTTTATTGCCATTATCATCCACATATTCAAATGTAAATTCTCCATTTTCTGTAAATGTATGTGTCATCTTACCATCATTATTTGTTACTGTTATTGGTCTAATTGGATTAACTAGCTCAGCAACTACATTTTTATTTGTTGGATTAACAATGTTATAATTGACATCTGCTCTTGGCGTCTCATTAACAAGTACATTTTCATATAATTTCATTACCGATACCGCTAATGCAATATATTCACTATCATATGCTGATTCACATTCAAATTTTACATATAAGGCTTTTTTAGCAACTGGGAAATCTATGTGTTTTAAATTGTCATTGTCTCCTAAATTATTTTTACTAGCAGCTAATTCCCAATTTTGATTATCCATACTGACATATATTTTAACGTTTCTAGCTCGACCATATGGAATAAATCCTATGTATTTGGCATTTTTATCTGGTACATAATCTAGTCCTGATACATACCTTGGTTGATCCAATTTAATAGTAACATAAGCAGGCATAACTCCATTTTTAGAACGCCAATACGTATTAACATTACCATCTAAGATATTATCTTTATTTCCACTTTGCGTAGCATTTACTTCAAATACACTTAAATTTTTAGATTGAATATACCATTTTGTATCATCTGAATTATTTTCTGTAAAAGTAAAATATACAGGATCACTAGCAAGTTGTGTTCCAGCGGCAGTTACGCGAACATAAACTCTCTTATTTCCACTAAGGATAGGATTCGTATTAGCAAAAGAGTTCCAACCATCTTTTGGATTTAGTGTCCATTCCATATCATTCGTAACACCCATCATCCGATCTTCTTCATCATTTATTGTTACTACTCCAGCTGGGAAAACTCTCTTCGTAATATCGATGGTATAAATATTGGCATCTGAATAATCAAGTCCAGAGATATGAATTTTGATATCTTTATCAATGGTAATGCTTGCAATTTCTTCTTCTGAAAGCTGTGCTGAATGCTCATAGCAATCCTTCCATGTCTTACCACCATCTAGACTATAACTCCATGTCACTTGCGTACTTTGTAATTGCTTTGACAATGTGATTTTACCAGCATTCGTACCATTAAAAGAGAAAGTAGCAAGTTCAGAATTAATCTCTCCAAGTAATGCTTGTGCTACAACAGGTACTTCTTTATATTGTAAAGTATTAGCCCCTGTTGCCTTCTTTGCCTGACGAAGCGTGCTCTCCTGAATAAGCATTAGTTTTCCTCTATATTGTGGAGAGGTTATTTTGGTTCCTAGTCTGCGTGTTAAATCATACATTGGCAGTGGATGATATGTTAATACTTCACTAATTTCTTCTGCTAGTTCTATTAAGTCTGCTTCTGTTTTGGTACTATCACTAATATATAAATTCACAAGTCCAAGCCACGCTTCCCAGTGAATTCTCTCTTCTGCTAAAGTATCACGATAAATCTGTTCTAGTTTCGCTCTATCATTTTTATAAACATTGGCTAACATCATGACAAATTCTGCATTTTCATATTTCTCATATTCATTCTGTGCTTCTTGAGACAGGAAGAAGTAGGATGCTGATTTAATAGAACCAGTATTGGTTACTACTCCACTATTTGTATTTCCCCAATCATTAGGCATTCTGGAATAACCTTGTGTATTGGCCCATCCAGTCTCTGCTACATTGTAAGAAAGTTGCCAAGCACCTTTTCCACCAACATTATAATAATAAATATAGGCAGCATGTGCAGGTTGACCAACAACACTAGATGGAACTCCCCAAACGCCATAAAGGTTAGCAGCAGTTTTAGATAGTCCACCACAAACCGCGCCTTCTTCAAAAACAATCCAAAGCTTTGGTTTACCTGATTGATAAGTAATGTTATATTCTGATAAATTATACTTTTGATCCCATTTTGCATAGTTTCCTTGACTATAATATTGAGGTCTATAATAACTATAGTTAAATGTATAGTTAATATATTTAAACGGATTAAACCTATCGACTGTATTAGAAAAGCTTTTTTCAGAGTAATCACGTAACCACTTAATCTCTTCATCATCGATATTGACATGCATCAGCCAACGCATTTCTTCAACAGTATAGTTTTCAAACATTGAATTTGAAGCCAATTTTTTATTTAGGTGCATTTCTTTAAAAATTTCATACCGTGTAACAGCGTCTGAAAATTGGTTTCCGCCAATCCAAAGTCCAATATTAGAAGAGTGTGTCAAAGATAAAGATAACATCATTTTTAAATATAGATCTTTATATTTTACTCCTGATTCTGTAATATTTTCATTTTCTAAATCTTCTTTATGAGCAAAATATAAATTACTAAGTACTTCTAAAGCTCTCTGATAAGTACCATTGGGTCTTCCTCCCATTGTCCAAAGACGCAAAGCTTCTTCGTTATAAATAAACCATCTTAGCATCTCTACATGTTTAGGATCTTCATCCACAAAAGAAGCAAGTTGTTTTTGTCCCACTTGACTAATAAAGTTTCTTTGTAACAAAGTAAGTTTAAGTTCATCCTTAACCATACCAGAAGTATAATTTGCTTTAATAAATGCATCAAAGTCCTCAACTGGTATCATCGCATTTTCAGTATATCCCTCTTTTGCTAGTTTGGCATCAGCCCAAACAGCATGATCAGAAGCATTGGAACCATTATCATGAGCATACAATTTAATATAATTAACATCTTTAATATCAATTTTTACATATCCTGCATTACTAACCCCTTTCATTGCTTGCGGGTTTTCATCCGTTCTCAAAGTCCATTCTTTTCCATCTTTCGATGTATAGACATAAAACTTTGCACCATTTCCTGTATTCTGTGCGGTAGTATTAAGTCCATAATAAGTAATAAAATAATCATAGTCTTTATATGCACTAATATCATATTCTAAGGTAGAAGTAGCATGAGCCCAAATACCTTTTTTAAACACCGTAGAAGAACCATTTACGACTAATGTCAATGGCGTATTAGATTGTGTTTTATCAAGAGCAACATTTCCCCAACCTACTTGTGCCTTAGTATAAGTAATATCGGATAAATATAAAATTTTATTCTTAATATCACTCCGATCGATAAGTACCTCTTCTGGTAGAATCGCATAACTACTATTCAAATTAAGAAACAAAGCTAAAATAGCAACTAGTAAAAATGCACAACCTAAAAAATAAAAATAATTTTTCGATTTCATTATCTTTTTCATAAAATTCCTCCTAAAAATACACTTATCTTCATATCAATACTTTTATAAATCTATCATCATACACTTCTTCTCTCTATTATAATTATAAATAATCTTTACTCATATGTCCATACTATGAATAGGTGATTTTATGAAAATATCATTAGGTTATGCTTGTCGATGTGAAACATTAGAACATATCACTACCTCACACAATTATACTTATACGAATTATTGCAAAGAAAAAGATACAGAGAAACTAAATCATATTATTGTTTCAAATTTTTTGGCATTAGAAAAAATTCTAACTTATAACGCGAAAAACAACATTCATTTTTATAGACTTTCTTCTAACATAATTCCACTCGCCACAAAGGAAGATGTTATTTTTGACTATATAAAACCCTATCAAGAGTATTATAAACGCATGGCTAGTTTGATTACGAAATATAATTTAAGAGTAGATTTTCATCCTAGTGAATATTGTGTTTTAAATAGTGTAAAAGAAGAAGTAGTAAAAGCAAGTATAGAAATTTTAAAATATCATTATACTCTATTAGAAAATCTTAAAATTAAAAATAAAGTGTTAATCCTTCATGTTGGTAGCAATGCATTTGGAAAAAAGAATTCTCTAGCACGTTTTATTCATAATTTTCAAAAGTTGCCAAAAGAGATTCAAGAATGTATTGTACTAGAAAATGATGACAAAGTATTCACAGTAGAAGATGTACTTTATTTAAGTGAGACTCTAAATGTTCCAGTCTGTCTAGATTATCATCATTATCTTTGTAATAAAAGCAAACTAGATTATAAACGAATAATCAAAAGTTGGTCTACAAAACCAAAAATGCATTTTTCTTCTCCGAAGAGTAAACTAAAAAAAGAATTTAGAAGCCATCATGATTATATCGATAGTAATGCTTTTATCACTTTTTTAGAAAGCATCAAACATCTAGATTGTGATATAGATATTATGATTGAAGCAAAGAAAAAAGACGAAGCATTATTTCGCTTAGCCCGAGAATTAAAATATAAGACAAATTATCGTTTTATCGATGATACTACTTTCATCATTTAATTTTCTTATAGTAAAAGGTAGAAAAGAATCTTAGTGATTCCCTCTACCTTTTTTTATTTAAAGTTTAATAGTCTACTTTCTGAAAACTTTCAAAGAAGGCTTTATATCCTTCATAAGCAGAATAAATATCATACTTACTAGTTACTTCATATGGTGAATGCATCGATATAACTGGTACACCACAATCAATAACATCTACACCTTTATTGGCTAAAATGTAAGCGATAGTACCACCTCCACCAATATCTACTTTTCCAAGTTCAGAAACTTGATATTTCACATTGTTTTTTTCAAATACTCCTCTAATATAGGCTACAAACTCAGCATTCGCATCACTAGCACCACTTTTTCCTCGTGAACCAGTATATTTATTTAATTCCACTCCATATCCGATAAAAGAAGCATTATTTTTTTCAGATACATCTTGATAATTAGGATCTAACCCTGCCCCTACATCAGCAGATAACATTTTAGATTGGCAATATACTTCATTCAAAGCACCTACATGATTTATATTTTTGAGATTCAGTATTTTATTTATAAAGTAATCAAAGTTTTCAGAACACATTCCTGTATTTCCAACACTACCAATTTCCTCTTTATCAGCAAAAATAGCCACTTTAGTAATACCTGACTCTCTAGAATCTAATAAAGCTTCTAACAAAGTATAAGCACAAACTCGATCATCTTGACCATAAGAAGATACCATACTACAATCAAACCCTAAACTTCTTGCTTTAAAAGCTGGTACGATTTCAATCTCTGAACTATAAAAATCAATTTCTCTGATACCATATTTTTCATGTAAAAGTCTTAAGATATTTTCTTTGACAGAATCATTTTTCTCATCTGGAATACTCCCGACTAATAGATTAAGACTTTCTCCTTCTATTGCTTCTGACAACTTTTTAGTATTTTGATTTTGTGATAAATGTGGAAGTAAATCAGTAATCGTAAAAATAGGGTCTTTTTCATCTTCACCGATACAAATCTCTTGCTTTTCCCCATTTGCTTTTACAATGACACCATGAATGGCAAGTGGAATCGCTGTCCATTGATATTTCTTAATACCACCATAGTAATGTGTTTTAAGTAAGGCAAGACGTCCATCTTCATATACAGGATTTGGTTTTAAATCTAATCGAGGTGAATCAATATGAGCCCCAACGATATGAACACCATTTCTTAATTCGTCTTTCCCAATAATGGCAGCAAAAACTGCTTTATCTCGATTATTATAATAAACTTTATCTCCTTCTTCTAACTTTTCTTTTTCTAAAATAGAAACAAAACCTTGATTTTTTAATTTACCAATAATTAGTTTTACAGCTTCTCTTTCTGTTTTAGCTTCATTTAAAAAATCCATATATTTATCGCAAAAGGAGAATATTTTTTCTTTTTTTCCTACCTCTAAGTTTTTCCAACCACACACTTTTTTATTTACAATGTTTTCCATAATCTTCCTCCTAGTTATATCTTACCATATTTTTAAAAAATTATGAAAACTTTACGATTCTTTTTATACTTTAGAGATAAGGTACAAAAAAGGAAAACTTATATAAAAGTTTTCCTAAATATTTCAAGTTTATAACGTTCTTCCGCCTAAGGTTCCTTCAAAACTAGGAGCCTCTGTCATTGTTTCTAATGATGCAGGTGTAGGAATCACACTAGCTGGTACAACACTTTGTACCGTAGGTGCTGTTTGTGGAACGGAAACTTCTACCGTAGGAACTTCTACTGGAACTTGAGATGCAGTAACTTCTTCAGTATTATCCCCCTTTAATACATCAGCAACCATTTTATTATAAGCATCTAAATCTAAGCTACCTCCTGCTTGCGCTACTGGAGTTTGTACTACTGCTTGAGGAGCTTCAACTCCTGGTGCTGTAGATACCATATTAGAACCTTCCACTTGTGCTGCGACTGCTTCTTCTAATGCCCCAGAAACCATCTCTTTTGATAAATCATTAGACTCTGCTGCCATTGGTACATCTACAATTTGACTAGCTTCTACTGATACCTCACCAGAAGAAACTTCTGGCACAACTCCTTGAACTGTACTTTGATTTTCTAATTTATCTGTAGCATCCACTACAACGTCTTTTTCAACAGTATCCATATCTAGTTCTACCTTTCCTGAATCTAAAGCATTAGATAAAGCACTTAACGAACTTAATACCTCTAATGATTTTTTAGCAAGAGAACCATCTAAGTAAGATTTTACAATTCTATTTAATCTCATTTCTTCATCTGTCACTTCTTCTTGATGTAAAATTTTATTCAGAAGTTGATGATGCTTCTCTTCACAAACAGAAATTGCTTCTTCTTTACTTTTCGTTTTTAGTAAATTTCTTCCTTCAATAATAGCAGTTAGATAGACATTATCACTAGAAGACAAATTAGTTGCCAAAATGACTTTTTCTTCGTCAGTTGGATTTTCAATCAAAGTAATATTTTCATCCTCAAAACGTTCAGGAACTACTGATAAACCGCTAGATATACCTCTTACTACTTTTGAGTAATCTTTTAAATAGAAAGATTGTCCACTATGTCCAACATAAAACCGAATACAATTTCTTGTTTCTATATAATGCTCTACATAACTTTCTTTATTTTTTCCCATATTCTATTCTCACTCCTTATTATTCGCTATTATGACTAGTATATCATAAAATTAGCAAATTTTATCCCCATTTTTTACTTTTTGTTCAGGATTTAATAACACAACGCCTTGAGAAGAGTCACTTCCCAGTACCAAAACTTCGCTTTTTACATCCGCAATTTGTCGTGGTGGAAAATTAACGACGCCAACTACTTGCATTCCAATCAAATCATTTTCAGCATAACACTTAGTAATTTGAGCAGAAGATGTTTTAATTCCTACGTCTTCGCCAAAATCAATTTTCAACTTGTATGCTTTCTTTCTTGCTTTTTTATTTAATGATACTTCTATAATCGTTCCTACTCTAATATCTACTTTAAGAAAATCATCCACAGTAACCATATCTTCACCTCTACCTATTATATATATTAGTAAAAAATAGAATAAAATGCAAGCTTTCATTTTGTTATTCAAGACTTCTAGAATATCATTACTTCTCTTTTAACTTTTATATAATTGATATCATAAAGATCATTTCAATTTTTCTACCCTTTCTTTATTATGGCTATTTATTAAAAATAAAAATATCCTCCTTTTTTATTTATGATAACAAAAAAATGTAGACTATGTCTTTTTTGACTGTCTACATTTATTTTATCACTTCAATCAAGTGCATTTTATTTATACTCGAAAAGGTTCGAGTAACAATCAAACTGGAGCCCGAGAGAAAGGGGTATAATAACTATCAATCGCTATGAAGATAATTTAATATTTCATCTGGTTCATTAACAACAATATATAATTTGCTTCTATCACATAAATCAAATTTATCACTATAAAATTTTTCAAAAGTCTTTAATATATCATTAAAATATCCATTTATATTTATTATAAATATTGGTTTATTATGTTCACCTAATTTTTTATTTTGGATAGATGTACTTAATTCAGCTAAAGCACCATAACTTCCTGGCATAATAATAGTAGCATCACCATTATTAACTAAATATTTTAATTGATCAGTAGCGGTCTCTGTTTCAATTATTTCATCGGATTCTACTTTTGTTAAAAAACCACTATACTGTTTTGGAAAAACTGATATAACCTTTCCTCCATTTTCTTTTACACCCCTATATAATTCTCCCATCATTCCTTTATCAGAAGAACCAAAGATTAAACTATGACCATTGAATTTGTCAATGTATAAGTGTGTTTACTAAATTGTCAAAATTTAGTATAAAATATTGTTTTAAAAACAAATGTTTGCTATAATTTCTTTAGGAACATTTGATAAGTTGGGTGGAGCCAAACTTCATAAAAGAAGGGAGGCGATACAATGAACAAGAAAGATTTTTTAATCTTTGCTCTAGTAATTATTATCTTCCTTTTACTATTATTGTTATTTGTAGCTTTAATATAAAAGAAATCCACCTAACTCTAGCATAGATTTAGGTGGAAACCATTTCGTGGCTACACTCAACACTAGCATATTGAATGTTCCCTCTTGCTATACGCACTAGACGTATAACCTATATATATTATATCACAGGTTTTTGATTATAGCACCATCTTTGGTGTTTTTTTGTTTTTGCTTTAGTTTTTCTTCTTCCTCTCTTTCCTGCTCTAATTTTTCTAAATAGATGTTTTTACATTTTTCTTCTAACTCTTTTGGCATATAAAACTCTGTGTTGTTTTTTAACATTCTGTAGATAATATTGATAAGTCTTCTCATTACACAAGTTAAAGCTTGTTGTTTGTTTTTTCCCTCTGCTATTTTTCTGTGATAGTATTCTATAAAAATAGCATTGTTTGGTCTGTCTCTATCTTTTCCCGCAGCGATGCTACGAATAGCAAGGTTGAAAACTCTACTATTTAGTCTCCGATTACCAAATTGATTTCTAATATTTTTATCGTGGTTACCGCTAGAAAAACTAATAGGTGCAATTCCAGCATATCTAGCCAATTTATCACTATTAGAAAATCTATTGATATTTCCAATTTCAGCAACTATTTCGGCACTTGTCATTTTAGTAAGACAATTCATAGTATGTAATTTTAAATCTAACTTTTCATAAAGGCATAGCATACTTTTTTCTATTTCTTCTATCTGTGAAGTGTTATTTTTGATTTGTTTTACTAACATCACAATGAGTAGATTTCTTTCTTCTTGATAGTCAATTTCATCATAAACATTTTCATTTACTAAACTATATATTTTTTCGTCTCTGTCTCTTTTTAGTCTTCCTTTACTATATTGATGTAAAAAATTGTGCAACTCTTCTATAGATAATTTTTTGAGTAAGTTAGGACTAGGAAATTGTTCCCATAACTCTAAAGCACTAATACAATCAAAATGATAAAAGAACTCTTTGTAGTTAGGATAATGATGTAAAAGTTGTGCGTGTAGTTTATTTTTAGCCTTTATATTATCTACAATAAGAGAAGATTTCATTTTGACAATCTGTTTTAAAGTCCAGTAGATTTCTTCATTACGTGCCACTGGTAAATCTCCTAAATTATCTAATGTTACTTTGGCAATACATAAAGAATCAATTTCATCTGTTTTTGATATAATGGGAAATTTCTTTCTTTCAATATAAGTTAGAGACGAATATACGTGATAGACCTTGCAATTTTTGTTAAGTAGAAAAGTTGCGAGCGCATGACCCAAATGTTTAATATCTTCCAAGCCATAAACTGGTGTAATATCGCCCTCCACATATTTATTCACAGTATCAAGTAACTTTTCAAAGTCCTGTGGAGTATTGTTAAAAGTAATAACATCCAATTTTTCGTTAAAAGGGTTAATAACCGCCGCCGTGTGAGTTTGCTTATGACAGTCAATTCCTACGTAGATATGTTTCATTTTAGGGTGGTTATTGTAATTCATATATTTTTATCATTCCTTTCTTTGATAGATAAATATTTTTATTTCCAAGACACTCTTTGCAATAGTCTTAATATAGTAAAACAAACTATATCGACACTAGTTTCATAGTCAGATAAAATAAAATCTATTTACTATCTTTTAATGTTTTTAATTTTAATTCTAAACGTTTGATTTCTTTTTCTTTTTCTATTTCTTTTCTATTTTCTTTGATTAGAATA
Source organism: uncultured Bacilli bacterium (assembly GCA_910585335.1). Classification (GTDB taxonomy): domain Bacteria; phylum Bacillota_I; class Bacilli_A; order RF39; family UBA660; genus MGBC119817. The sequence goes on along the minus strand of CAJUCU010000024.1, from coordinate 1,566 downwards.
ATCATTTTTTGGCTTTCGATAAGTGATAACTTATCTCCTTTATCAATTCCAATTTTCTGTAACCATTTACCTGTAAGGCGAATGCTTGGAACAAAATCTTTTTGACAAAGCGATCCTACTGTGTAGATTTTCTTTTTCATTTCAAAACTCCTTTCCTAATCTTTGATAAAGAATATTAAAACGAAAATTTACCTACACAAAATAGATAAAACATTATATAATATAAATACGGTTTTCTTAGGGGCTTTTGCCTTTGGTGTAGATAGTTGTGTTACCTTACTAATTTTTGAAATACTCTAATATTTCAAAAACTAGGACAACCGTTTTAATTTTCTATAAAATAATAATGATGGCATTTTTATTGTTAGCATTAATATCTCATATTGAAATATTTGCACGAGGGAACTAATAGCCACATCTCAAGCATTTTCTCTGCTTGTACTTTTTATTTCGGCCCATCAAATAAAAAACAAAAAGAATTCTCCTACATGTAACTTTCTAAATAATAGTATTCATCTATTATTTATATAAATCTTTTATATAGGTTTCTTTTTGTTAAAACTAAGGAAGGGCCCCATAGCTATTTTGCAATGTCAAGCATTATTTCAAAATATTTTTACTTTTATTTCTATAAAAGACTAGAGACTTATAAAGAAAAAGATCCGATAAGGGGTGTGGGGGAAAATGAACTAAACCACAAAAGTTGTACCTTTTTAAATTAGGATTTCAATCAAGTAAAACCATAATATTGTACCATAAAAAAATACTATATAGAAAATTCAATATAGTATTAATTGTTTATATAATTTTCGATTTAATTTGATTAATTACAAAACTAAAAGCTTCCATTTAATCGTTTGATTAATGATTTTTCTATTTTTCTTGGTGATTTAGTCTTGTTTGTTGTAGCTTCAATTTCATTATTTTCCTTTTCGATTTGTGTTAAAGTATATGAAATTACTTCATCATCACTCGTAGCAATACCTGCTTGTGCATTTTTTTGTAATTTTTGAACAGCATCATCTAAATATGGATATTCAGATATTCTTGATTCCCCACAAAATTCTTTAGACATTTTTTTGAATTTATATGATGTATTAGCACTTAGTGTATGTCCTATCTTAAATAATATTGCCTTATTGTTTTCATGCACTGTAGAAGCATAATAATAATCTGTTTTGTTATAGTTTTCATCTCCAAAACGAAGTGCATCTTTCCAATATTCTTCATTACCGATTATAAACATATGTCCAGTAGTAAATGTTTGCGGAAAGAAAGTATAAAATTGACTACACAAATTTACCTTCTTTAAACTGAATTGTTCATTTTCTTTTAACGACACTACTTTTGTCATAAATTCTAATACTTTTTCTTGATTAACTTTTATTGGTGTTCCCATTTTTATTCCCCCTCTTTAAAATATGCACTGTATTATAACATAACTTTCTTATCTTGTCAAGAGGACTTTTTGTCAGTGGAAGAACTAAATTGTAGAGTTACAATTGATGTGACACCTTGAGAGTATACAAAAAGCGATAGATACCTTAAAATGTTAATTAACACAAA
>CAJUCU010000023.1 GCA_910585335.1 uncultured Bacilli bacterium | reverse complement strand
GAGAGACGGTAAGTTTTACAACCAGTCCAACTAGTGGATTTACCTATCAAGGAGCCACTGTAGTATGTGAGGATACTAATAAAATAACAATTGCAAGTACATCCAAATCCTTTAAGACGACATCAAACTGCAAATCTCCAATTGTTTGGCCAAACTGGAAAAAGGATGATTATACAGTTTGGCAATATGGAAGCACTAATAATACAGGAGGGTTAGGAAACTATTTATACGATGGCTCAAGAATGAATCTCAATTGGAATCAAAAGTATAGTAATACCTTAGTATTTCATGTTGATTCTGGTGGTGTCGCTCAACGAAGAGGACAAACTACAACTAATAATCAATATGACTTGACTAATTATAAAAATCTAACAGGTGAAATACGTTGTCTTAGCTTAGTAGGGACAGAATTTCATTTTATGATTGGAATTACCAAAAGTCCAACTAGTTGGTTACATCAAGGAATACATTCTCCTACTGTTGTGTCTGGTTCTATTAATACTAGGTATGATGCAGTTTTAGATATTTCACGGTATACAGGAAATTATTATATATCTACCAATTTATATGTGAATGCTGGAATTTTTGAATGTCATAATGATTGGGTTTATCTCCAAGGGATGACTTATGGTTATGGAAACACAGGCTTATAAAAATAGGAAACCCCTATTTTTTATTTTTTTGTAAAATTATGTAAAATAGTCGAAAAAAGTACTTGAAAAAAGTACAACATTCCTTTACAAAAAAAAAGCTTTATAGTAATATTAGAGTAAGCAGTGGTTGATTGTGGTGAAAAGTGGGGGATTTCTATGTTTATGGGAGAATATCATCATTCTGTTGATGAAAAAGGAAGATTGATTATTCCAGCAAAGTTTCGTGAAAACTTAGGAGAGAAGTTTATCATTACACGCGGAATAGAAAATTGTATTTTCGTCTACTCAGAAGAAGATTTCAAAAAAATAGTAAACAAATTAGAATCACTACCATTCACAAAGAAAGATGCAAGACAATTTACGCGTTTCTTTCTATCAGGCGCTAGTGAAGCAGAATTCGATAAACAAGGACGTATCCATATCAATGCTCCCTTAATCAACTATGCAAACCTAAAAAAAGAGTGCGTAGTAATAGGAAGCGGAGATCGTCTAGAGATTTGGTCTTTAGAAAATTGGGATAATTTCTTCGATTCTGCAAAAGACAATATGTCAGACATTGCCGAAAACTTATTTGATGGAGTTGATATTTAATGAAACATATTAGCGTTCTATTAAATGAATCTATTGAGGCCCTTGCCTTAAAAGATGACTCTATTATTGTAGATGCAACCTTAGGGTATGGAGGACATAGTTCAATTATATTAAAGAGAATAAAAGAGGGGTTTTTATTCGCCTTTGACCAAGATAGTGAGGCAATTCGGCATAGTACCAATCGCTTAAATGAGGTTGGTACTAACTTCACTATCATTAAGAGTAACTTTTGTCATATGCAAGAAAAATTAAAAGAATTAAATGTTTATCAAGTGGATGGCGTATTATTTGATCTTGGAGTTTCTAGCCCACAATTAGATGATGCTGCTCGTGGTTTTAGTTTTCATGAAGATGCACCACTTGATATGCGAATGGATCAAGAAAATAAAATTTCTGCATATCACATTGTAAATAATTATGATAAAAACGATTTAATACATATCTTTAAAAAGTATGGGGAAGCAGAATTCGCCAATAATATTGCAAAACATATTGTAGAATATCGCAGTAAGAAAAACATTGAAACCACTTTGGAATTGGTGGAAATTATCAAAGCAGCAGTTCCAATGAAAAAGCGATTAAACAAACATCCAGCACGTCAAATATTTCAGGCACTTAGAATTGAAGTAAATCATGAACTAGATGTAATAGAACCAGCATTATGTCAAGCCTTAGCCATGTTGAAAATAGGAGGAAGAGTAGCCGTAATCACTTTTCATTCCCTAGAAGATAGAATCGTAAAAAATTATTTTAAAGATATTACAAAAGTGGATGAAAAAGTAAAAGGACTTCCTAATATACCAGATGAATATTTACCAGATTTTAAATTGGTTTATAATAAAGCAATTGTGGCAACCGATAAGGAGCTAGAAAATAACCCACGGGCACGAAGTGCTAAACTAAGAGTAATAGAAAGAATAAAATAGAAAGAGGGAATTGATTTTGAGAAAAGTAAAGAAAAGGCTTAAAATGTCTAGATTTGAAAAATTGTTATATACACTTGCTGTATTCCTACTATTAATAGCACCAATTTCAATAGTATTTTCAAAAGCAACTCTTGCTAAAATTAATTTTGATGTAGAAAAACAAAAAAAATTAATTGAAGAACAAACGAAAAAGAATGAAAGTTTAGCTATGACCATTAATGAACTAGCATCCCTTACTAAAATTCAAGAAGTTGCCAAAGACCAAGGATTAAGCTATAATAATAGTAATATAAAAACAATAGATAAATAGTAAGATATAGTACTATGATTATCATTATAGCTCTTTTTTGTTTTTTATTAATGATAGGAAGATTAGCCCAATTAGGACTTTCCTCTACTATTGATGGCATTAATCTGAAAAGTCTAGCAAGTAAAAGAACCACTAAAACAGAAGTCTTAACAGCAAAAAGAGGAACAATTTATTCTGCTAATAAAGATGTCTTAGCACAAAACGTATCTTCTTATAAATTAATAGCCTATTTATCAGAAAAAAGAACAGACAATAAAGAAAAACCTCAACATGTAGTAGACAAAGAGAAAACAGCTAAGGAACTAGCACCAATTTTAGAAATGGAAGAAGCGGATGTATTAAAATATTTAAGTAAGGAAAATGTATATCAAACAGAATTTGGAAGCCATGGAAAAGGATTAACGGAACTTACAAAAAATAAAATAGAGGCACTAAATTTACCTGGTTTGGATTTTATAGAAAGCTATCAAAGATACTATCCAAAGGGAGACTTCATGTCTTACACACTTGGCTATGCAAAGAACAAAATAACAACTGAAGAAGGAGTAGAAAAAGATAATATCGTTGGAGAAATGGGCTTAGAGCTCTATTATGATAAAATTCTAAAAGGTGAAGATGGTTATGTTACATATCAAAAAGATTTAAAGGGATATAAAATAGCAGATTCTAATGAGGTAAGAAAGGATGCAGTAGAAGGGAAAGATATTTATTTAACGATTGATAGTAATGTTCAATTCTTTGTAGAACAAGCACTACACGATGCTAGTGAAGAAGCAAGTTTTGATTGGTTTACTATGGTAATCGCCGATGCAAAGACAGGAAAAATTCTAGCAATGTCAACCTCTCCATCTTTTGATCCAAATAAAAGAAATATGACAAGATACTTAGACCAAACGATTTCAGCCCCTTATGAACCAGGTTCTACGATGAAGACTTTTACTTATATGGCAGCGATGGAAAATGGCGTTTATGATGGAAATGAAACCTTCTATTCTGGTGTATATAAAACAGAGGATGGAACAGAAATTGGTGACTGGAATAGAAATGGTTGGGGAACAATCAATTTCGATAGAGGTTATGCTCTATCAAGTAATACAGGTATTATTAATATGATTAATAGACATATGAATAGTGCCATGTTAAGACAGTATTTTAGAAAATTAGGTTTTGGTTCCAAAACAGGAATATCACTTCCAAATGAAGAAGGTGGTAGACTTGGGTTCAAATATGAAACAGAAGTTTATAATGCGGGATTTGGACAAGGTATTACAACAACTCCTATGCAAAATATTCAAGCCCTAACGCCTCTTACTAATGATGGAATGCTACTGAAACCATATTTAGTTGAGAAAATTATGGATCCTAAAACGGGTGAAGTGATATTCGAAGGAAAAAGAAAAGAAATAGAAAGAGTAGCATCCACAGAAACCGTAGAAAAAATAAAGGCCTTAATGGACGAGACTGTAAATGGCCAAGGTAATACGGGAGCAGGTTATAAAATGGAAGGTTATGGATTAATTGGTAAAACAGGTACTGCCCAAATCGCCAATGAAAATGGTGGTGGTTATATGAGTGGAGAAAGTGATATTATTTCATCTTTTTCAGGAGTATATCCAAAAGAGGATCCGAAAGTAATTATTTATACATCGGTAAAAAGACCACAAGGTGGAAACCAAAAAGTCATATGGAATGCTGTAAAAGGATTAGTTGTCAATTTATCCAAATATTATGGATATGAACCAGAAGAAGAAAAAGGAGAAGAACTGATTGAATATTATCTACCATCTTTTATAAATAAAAAGGTAGAAGATGTAAAACAGAAGTTAACAACTAAGAAAATCACAAATCAAGTGGTAATAGGAAATGGAAATAAAGTCATCAAGCAATTTCCAGAAAAAAGTACCAAAGTAACAAATAAGGATAAAATTTTTATCATTACGAATGATAATGATTTAAAAGTGCCTGATGTAGTAGGATATTCAAGTAAAGAAGCTTCAGCACTTTTAAAATTATTAGGAATAAAAATAAAGACAGAAGGAAAAGGATATGTAACTTCTCAAAGCATTGCAAAAGATACAGCAATTACAGAAGGAATGGAGATTACGTTAACCTTGAGTCCTAAATTTACTGAAGGTTAAAAGAAAAAAGTAAAAAAACTAATAAATTGATAATTGTGAACAACAATGCAAAAGGAATACTAAAAATGGATAGAGTGAAAATCAAATTTTTAGTATTTTTTTATGCCTAATTTATAAAAAAATGCGATTTGCCAGAGTAAATATTTTCTAGTATAACAAGGGCGAAGGGAGGGATTCTTATGATATTAAAACTAAAAGATTCCAATTTAGATTTAGAAAATGTGCGAGAGATTTCACGCCATAGTAAAATCAAACTAGAAAAACTAAGAGAAGGATTAAAAATCCCCATTATCAGTGATAGTATGTTTCATACGTTATTTCAAAGAGAAGAATGTATTCAGTTTCCATGTAAACTACTTTCTTATATCGTAGATTTAAGTTATGAAGAACTATTATCCTGTCTTACTTTTTCTAAAACAGAAACAGGGAAGGAAGCTAGAGGAGATTATGAGTATCGAAGTGATTTGGTGGTAAATATCAAAGGTACGAAAGTAATTGTAGAGATGAATAATAATGATAATCCCCATATTAGAGAAAGAAATATTTCTTATATAATGAGAACAAGGGAGGATAGAGAAGAAAAAGATGAGTATCATCAAACCATATTAGTAAATCTCAATAATTATTGTTATGAAAAAGATGATAAAGTGAGAAGGGACATCGCCCTTTTTGACCAAGATGGAAACCTTTACACAAATACACTAGTCATTGTAGATATTTATTTACCCAATATTAAGAAAAAGTGTTATACTAAAGGTATCAAAGCACTAAGCGAGATGGAAAGATTCTTATTAATAGGAATAGAACAAGATATTAAGAGTGCGGATCAATATATAGGGGAGGATATTGTAATGGAAGAATTTCTGAAAGAATCAGAACGAAGGAGTTATGATGATAGCCTAAGAGAATCTTACAACAAAGAAGAAGCACTAAAAGAGCAAGCGTTTAGAGAAGGCCGTGAAGAAATTCAACTGGAGGTTCTTAAGCGCATGTTAATGGAGAAAGCAAGTATTGATTTGATAGAAAAATACACCAATATGACAAAAGAAAAAATAGAAAAGATTGCCAGGGAAGAAAACTTAAATATAGATGACTCCTTAGATCAATCCTACAACAAAGAAGAAGCACTAAAAGAGCAAGCGTTTAGAGAAGGCCGAACAGAAAAAGAAGTAGAAGTTGCTAAGAAAATGTTAGAGCATGGGGAATGCTATGAAAAAATCATGATGTATACTTCTTTATCTGAAAAAGAATTAGAAAAAATAAAAGAAACATTGTAGTCTATGCTACATTGCTTCTTTTTTTGTAATTTAGAATAGCCATGATTATAAAGCCTATAAGGCCAATTATTGATAATGCCATTCCTTCTTTTAAAAGTGGAGAATGATATACTATTTTTATATGATGATGTCCTTTTTTTATTGGAAATCCTAAAAAGGCAGTATTTACTTTTTCATACTTTTGCTTCTTTCCATCTACCCATATATCAAATCCTTTATCATAAGGGATTGATGTGACAAAATAGCCATCCTTTGTTACATATATTGGTCCTTCTAATTCATCTTCTTTTTGGTTTTTTACATGCCATTTTTCTACTGTTTTCACCTTGTTTTTTATCTCTTTATAGTCTAGGATGTAAGTTCTAAAATCACTTAATATATAATGTCCTTTTCCAATTACTATTTCTAGGGTGTCCCATGGTCCATTTTCTGATAAAACGTAGTGGAAAGTATTATTATGATTTTGATATTCTGATTCTTTACAACTAATTTTATTATATGTATGATTGATTCCTATTTTTTGGTTTGGAATCTTGCAGCTTGTTTGGTTATGAATTTTGAATGTAACAAATAATATTTCATCTTGTAACTTTTTCGTTAGAGGGATTTTAATTTTTGTATCCTTTTTTGCATCCACAATATACTTTCCATCTTGTATTTTTATTTTTAAATTTTTTGTGTTTTGTGGCTCTAGATAGTTTTGATCGATTTCTTTACTTTTGCCCACAAAGTTGAAATTTGTGTTAGCATTTTCTACAACGGCACTTGCCATTAATGCTTCTTCTTGTTGTGGGTAAGCTAAAATGTCTAAGTCTTTTTTATTCATGATACGGTTGGTAGCATATCCAAGTGGTAGAACATTGTCATTCTTGTAGACCGTTGCTTTTTTTCCTCTTTCTAATTCTTGATAGCCAACGGATGCTTTTTTGGATGATGTGATATACTTTATGCCCATAAATGTTTGAAACATAATATTATTAGATTGAGCAAGAATTAAAGTATTTCGATTGGGTAGAGGATTTTTAAACACTTTCTGTTGAAAATGATTATAGTCCTTGTGAAAAGTGGATGAATAGACAGAAGTTGTATAGTGTTTTGGACTAATAATTTTATTTACTGTGTATAACGTACTATCTAAATTGGCACTTCGTATTACTTCAGTTTCTGTTTCTAAATACTTACTTAATCGTTCTTCTGTTTCTTGATTAAAACTTTCTTTTAAGAATTTCTTTTCTATATAATTTTCTTCTTTTTGTCCAATAAACCAATTGGTTATGATGATTATAATCATTGGAATTACAAATAAAACTTTTTTGGTTGTTTTATTATATATTAGTATTACTATTAAGGTTATTAATATATCTAATATGAAAAAATAAAGAAGGGATTCATTTTTTGTTAATTGTTCTAGTACTATTATGATGGAACTGATGATTAGTAATTTTTTGATGTTTACATTCTTTTTAAAAATGTCTTCTAGAAAGGTTAATAATGTTAATCCTATTAAAGGTAGAAAGGGAATGAAGACTTTGTTTCTAATATAAAGACCACCATTTAACAGATAAATGAATATTGGACATATTATTAAAATAATGATGCTGATACTTAAAAAGCGTTTTTTCGAATCTTTTTTTGTCGCTCCATGTATTAAGGATAATAAGCTAAGTGCTGTTAATCCTAGGGAATAGGTATTATATAATATGGCATCTGTATTTATTTTTGGAATTAATAGTTCTGTTATAGTAAATAGCTTTTCTTTGTTACCACGTCCTTCTAGAATGACATATGCTGTTGGTAGAAGCAGAATACCAGCCATAAAAATAGCAATGATTATTGGAATTAGAAACTTTATTCCCTCTGTTAAAAAACTTTTTAGTGTGATTTTTTTATTTTTTTCGATGTAGCGATAGATGCCATAAATTATAAAGATTATAATACCGATAATACTATAATAATAACTGGTCATAATCATTAGAAAAGTACTGAATGTTAAAAGCACTTTTTTATCTTTATCAAAGTAGGCATCTACCCCTATTAATCCTAATAGTAAAAAGGGCATATAATTTACGAACATAAAGTGTCTGTGAAAGTGGAATAATAAAGAAGAGGAAAACATTAGGATGATGGTACTTAGTAGGGCGTTGTAACTTTTTTCTGTGTGTTTTTCTAGAAAATGTAGGAGTAGTATACCTGTTAATATATAAAGGGTGATATTTGCAATTATCATATAAGTAGTCATTTCTAGATTTGGAAATAAATAAGAGATTAATATAATGGGATTTAATAGTCCATAATAAGAAAAATTGAATATGTTTTGACCTGCTCCAATATGAGGGGCAAAGTTTGGCAAGATGTTCCCCGTTTGATAGAATGTTTTTCTAAAATAGTCAGGGAAAATAGTATGCTGATTTATCCAGTCTGTTTTGGAACCAAAAATAAAACCTGGATCCACAATGAGTAATGTTGCCATCAATAGGATAATCATTAAGCTTAAGTTTATTAAAATTCTTTTTTTCATATCTACCTCGTATCCTTATTATATATCAACTTTTAAAAGTAGGCAAATTAGATTGATAAAATAGTGCTTCTTTGTTAAAATATATTAGTATGGAGCGTGGTATTATGAATAAAAAAACGAAAAAAATTATTGGTGTTATTTCTATTTTATGTGTTCTTGTTTTGATTTTTGATGTTTTATTTATTTTATATAAAAAGAAAAATTCTACTGGGGAGAGTAATTACTTTGATAGTGTGAATGCTTTTGATAAATTAGATAAAGGTTATATTACAGTTGGTAGTAATAATGGAAACAAAGATTCTTATGAGAAAGCAAAAATAGCAAAATATGATGATAAATTTCAAAAAGAATGGGAGAAGTTTTATAATCATGGATACAATAGTACTTTTCATAATGTTTTAGCAACTGATGATGGTTATGTAGCTGTAGGAAGTTTTCAGAAAACAAAAAAAGAGAAGAAAGAAAACACTAAAACTGCTTTATTTGTAAAATATGATAAAGATGGGAAAGAAGAATTTTCTCGGACTATGCAAATTTTAGGGAACTCTACTTTTAAGAATGTGAAAGCTTTAGATGATGGTTATATTGTAGTAGGACAAAGCATTTATGAGAATTCTACCCTTGGTATGTCAGAAGAGGGTGGTGCCATTATTGTAAAATATGACAAATCTGGTGATATCGTATGGCAAGATCATTATGGTGGGAATAAATCAGGTCTTTATAATGATTTAGTTGTTACCGATCAATATATATATGTTGTTGGTAAGGATTATGGTAGAACGGGTATTATTAGCAAGTATACTTTAGATGGTACTCGTCTTCAAACAACCACTTATGAATACACAGATACATTAGGATTTACAGGAATTACTCAAATAGGAGATTATCTAGTAGTGGCAGGTGCTAAAAAATTAAGTAAAGATGAATATGATCATGAAATTGATTCTTTATTAGTAAAATATAATGATTCTCTTGAAAAAATAGATGAAATAACTTATGATAGTGATGGCTTGGAACGTTTTAATACACTTACACATGATAAAGACAATAATTTGATTGTTGTTGGACACAGTGCTGTGTTGAATGAAGAAAAGTCAACCAAAGAAAAAAATGTTTATCGCTATTATGGTATTCTTGCTAAATATAAAGAGAACTTGAAGGAAGTATATGTTACTCAGTATGGAGAAGGGAATAATGACTATTTTACTGATATTATGACTGTAAAGGATTACTATCTTGTTAGTGGTTATTCTAAGTATAAAAAAGAAGGTTATTTTTCAAAATTCATTACATATAATCAAGCTGGAAAAATGATACAAGTAAAATAGGACGTGAGACTTAATGGAAAACATAGAACGAATAGAAGATTTATATCATGCCTATGATCTTTTATTAGAAAAAAATATTGAGATTTTATGGGATTTAGAAGGTGTTCAAGAACAGTTTCAAGATATTCTTCATTCTCTAGATACTGTTATTACTAGAAATCAGTTGGATCATATTGAAAAACAGCTTAAAAATGTAGAAGAAGAATTTCAAGAGGTAGAGGCAAAGATAGAAGAATCTGTGACTGAGCAGGATCAAGATTCTTACCATAAAGTAGCAGGAGAGGTAGAAGACGATCAAAAGGAAGCTCATCTTCTTGTAAATGAGAAAAAAGAAGTGATTGATTATCAAGAAACTGTTGTTTTGCGCTCTTCAAAAAAATATGATGAACTGAAAGAGTGTGCTAAGAGTGTAGATGATGAAGTTAAGTCTCATCGCCGTAGGATTCAAGAATATTTGGCTAAAATCAATCAGATGAAAGAAAGAGAAGTTGTTATTTATCGTTCTGGTATAACAGAAAAGATGCTTCGCTTTACTGGCAGGGTGGTGCGTAGATCAGTTGAGGCTAAGTTACTATCTACTGTGGTTCCTAAAAAAATGGCCTCTCTTTATTTAGCGAGTAAATTAGTTCAGGATGCTAAGAATTTACTGCGTGAAGAAGATTTTGTTCTTACTAGAAAAGAAGCTGATGTTTCTTATTACAATGAAATTAAATTCGATCACGCCAGTATGAAAAATTATGATGATATGGTAAAAGCTTCTTTGGCCGAGGTTCGCTCTTTGCGAGAAGAATATAAAAAAACTTGTGAAGGGTTTCCAGATGATTCAGTTTTTAAAGAAAATATGAAAAAAATATCCCAATTAGAAGATGTTTTACTTTTAGAAGCTCTAGAAGTAGAAAACGTATTGAATGATTATAATCAAACGATGGATTATAATGAACAGAAAGTAAAATCATTAAGTGATAGTTGATAATATTTATAGGGGGAAAGATAGAATATGACTAAAAATTATTATAAAGGGACCATTTGTAAATTAGAAGCAATCGATGGAAAGATTGTTCATGATCGGATTGTATGTGAAAATGCGATTCTTTATCAGAGTCTTGTTACTCCATATTGTGATGTTGTTACTGACAACTTAGTTAATACGAAAGAATTAGCTTATGATTTAGTGTTTAGTCAAGACCAAAAATATACTATGGCAACTTATTTAGATGAGGAATCACTTGTTCCTATTTCTTTTGTTGAAGCTGCTTCTAGTATATTAGCAGAAGGTTTTTTAGGAGAGGTCATTACAGAGCCTTTGTCAGAGACTGATGCAGTAAATGTACTTAAGAAAACGATTCGATAGAAAAAGCAATAATGAATTTTCTCATTATTGCTTTTTTGTTTTCTATTTGTTATAGAATTCAACGATTAGTGATTCGTTAATGTCTGCATTTAATTCGTTTCTCTCTGGCATACGAACGTAAACTCCAGATAGATTTTTTTCATCATATGTTACGAATTCTACACGCTTTGTTACTTTTTCTAGTGCTTCTAATACTGCTTTATGATCCTTAGATCCTTCTTTTAGAGCGATAGTATCACCAACTTTTACACGGTAAGATGGAATATCTACTTTTTTACCATTTACTGTGATGTGTCCATGATTAACAAGTTGTCTTGCACCACGACGTGTTGTTGCAAAGCCTAAACGATAAACTAGGTTATCAAGACGAGATTCTAATAATTTTAAGAAGTCTTCACCATGAACACCTTTTAGTTTTGCAGCTTCATCAAAAGTTTTTCTGAATTGCTTTTCATTTAAACCATACATGAAACGAACCTTTTGTTTTTCTTTTAATTGAACTCCATAGTCTGATAGTTTTCCTTTACGGGCATTTCCATGTTGACCAGGTCCATATGGACGACGTGCTAATTCTTTTCCAGTTTCACTGATTGAGAAACCAACACGACGAGCTTTTTTATAACTAGGTCCAGTATATCTTGCCATAATATTCTCCTTTCTGTGATTTTACAAGTCCCTGAAAATTTTTATTTAGCCGTAAATAAGGGAGTTTTTTGTTCGCCTTAACAGCAGAGGTTACTTACCTATTTCAAAAAAAACACGTTCATTTACTCCAAATACGCTGTTTCAAGTGATTTGCAGTATTAATTATATGCAAAAGACCTTGAAAAGTCAAGTTTTTTACTTAATTTGATCGTTAGTGTTGCTAATTTTTACTTATTTTTGTATTCTATTGAAAGAGGTGATTATTATGAAACCACAAATATATCGTGACTATGTGAATTTATCCTGCTTACAGAAGACTATTTTGTTAGGAGATATCTTTGGAGTGGAAATACGCAATATTGATGCTAGAATGAGGCAAGCTAATCCTTATCGTATTTGTTTTACAAAGGGAAAAGAAAGATGCGGGTTTATTGATCAGAGAATACGCCATGATTTTCCTGAAAAGTATTTTGAGCTAAAGTCATCTATTGGAAAAATAAAAGGTTATTTTTGTCATACTTTAGATCCTGATATTTGTTTTTCTTTGGCTGTTAAAAATAAGCCATATGATACGATTACAGGTTTTTATAATGCTTCTTTTTCTAGGTTAGAAGATTTTAAAATTAGCCAGTCTATTCGCTGCTCACTAGAAAAAGAAAATCAATTAATGCAAACAATTGATTTTTATAGCTTTTTAGAATTGAGTCAATGTTATAAGGATTCTCCTACACCATATGAACGTCTTTTTATTAGTGCAAGTAGTGGTTCTGATTTTAGTTTACTTCATGAGAAAGACTATGATTTCCAAAATCAAACTTTATGTACAAAGTCACAAATTGTACAAGAAGATTCTACTATTCGTATGATAGAACCTACTTCTTTTGCAGTAGAATGTTCTAAGGAGAAAGAAAATACTTATTATTCAGATTATGCTAATATCGATTATGATAAAATTTATGGGTTGCTTGCCAAACATGATGATTCTATTGGTTCCTGTCTTGATCATTTTCATGAACTCTTAACGTTTGATAATCTTGATTTATATCAAAATATGGTCTCTGCTTGTTTTCCTTCTATAAATCAGCATACTGTTTCTTTACTTACTGGTGTAGAAAAAGCACCATATCAAAAAAATCTAAAACTGGTATCTAGGCTAAATGCGCAAAAGCAATAGTCTTTTCTTTTGAAATAATTTTTATAAATTTATTAAAAATGTAGAAAAAAGTATTCTTTTTGTGGTAGAATAAATAGTATGATAGGAGGGAGTCGCATGCATGAAGATGGAAGTATTCTTTTTATTGCAACTTTTATTATAGTTGTACTAATTGTTTTGTTTATTATTTTCCATATCATCAAGAAAAGACGAAGTGCAAAATATCGTGCTATCATTGACAATTTAGAGCGTGAGAAAAATTTAATTGCATCTACTCCTGTACCTTCTGAACTTTCTAAAATTGAGCCTATTATTAAAAATGAAAAAATGGAAGAAAAATTTAACGATTGGCAAGAGAAGTTTGAAAAAATTAAAAAAACAGATCTTTCTAGAATTGATGATATGATTGTTGAGCTGGATATATACTTTGATAAAAAAGATTATAAAAGCTGTCGTTATCGTATTGCCAAGACAGAACTTGAAATTTATAAAGCTCGAGAAAAAGCCAATCATTTATTAGAACAGATTATGGAAATTACTTTAAGTGAAGAAAAGTATCGCAGTATTGTAACGAAGTTAAAAACAAAATATAGAAAAGAAAACAAAGAATATCAGCAGCATAAAGATTTGTATGATGATGTCCAAGAAGCTATTTCTTTGCAGCTTGAAAATATTGAAAAGAGATTTTTGGATTTCGAAAAAGCAATGGATGCTAATGAATATAACGAAGTGGTTCATATAGTAAAAGCACTAGATACTATGATTGATCATATGGGAATTATAGTAGAAGAAGTTCCTGATGTTTTACTTATGGCTAAACAATTGATTCCTAAGAGAATTAAAGAAGTAGAAGCAGTTTGGAAAGAGATGGAAGAAGTAGATTATCCTCTTTCTTATTTGAATTTAGAGTATAATATTCAAGAAGCTAATAATAATATTAATACGATTCTAGATAAAGTGAAGGTTTTAAATCTAGAAGATTGTATGTTTGAACTAAAAACGATTCTTGATTATTTAGATTCTTTGTTTGTTGATTTCGAAAAAGAAAGACTGTCTCGAAAAGTTTACGAAGAAATTGATAAAGATTTTTCTAAAAAGTTGAAAAAGACTAATAAATTAGTAGAAGATGTATATGCGCAATTAGATGATATTAAAAAGATGTATGATCTTAACGATGAAGATTTAGAAATTATTAAAGATGTCAATAAGACTTTGGTTGTTATTAACGATGATTATAAGAAACTTGTTGGACAAGTAGGACAGGCTACTTCGCCTTATTCTATTATGCATAAAGAAATCGAGGATTTAACGATTCGTTTGAAACAGATGGAAGAATCATTTGATATTGCACTAAAATCTCTTGGTAATATGTATGATGATGAACAAAGGGCAAGAGAACAACTTACTGAAATAGAAGGATTTTTGAAAAGATGTAAAGTAAAAATCAGGAGTTATAAACTACCTATTATTACAGATAATTATTTTGTACAATTAGCAGAGGCAAATGAAGCAATATTAGAAGTCATTAAAGAGCTTGAAAAAAAGCCCATCGTGATTCCTGTTTTAAATACACGGGTAGATACAGCGAGAGATTTGGTTTTGAAACTTTATAATACAACTAATGAGATGATTAAGACAGCTCAAATGGCAGAAATGGCTATTGTTTATGGAAATCGTTATCGAAATGATTATAGCGAAATAGATTCTGGACTTTTACAGGCAGAGAAGGAGTTTTTCAAAGGAGATTATAAAAAATCTCTGGATACGTCAATTCGGACGACTAAGCTAGTAGATGAAAATATATATAAAAAGTTATTGGCGGTGTATGATGATTAGAAATAATAAAGGGTTTGGCTCAAGAGAAATTTTGACTGTATCAACAGTATGTTTGATACTAGCGTCTGTTCTTTTGGTAATTGCCATACAAACTAGTACAAGTGAAAAATATAAAGTAATGGAGTATAATGCTCGAATGTTTGGACTTAGTGCCACTACTTATCAAATGGAGAATAGCAATGATGTTGTTTATATGATGGAACTTTTAGATAATGGCCTGTTTTCTCGGGTGAAAAATCCATTTGGTGGTGAACGCTATTGTAGTTTTTTAGAATCTAAAGTGGAATATGAAGATGAAAAGAAATATGTTACGTTGCAATGTGGAAATTATTTAATTGATCATCAATATATTGCAGAGGATAAATATCAAATTTATAAAGTAGGGAAATGGAGCGAGAAAAAACCGAATGGTTCTAGTCAACAAATTATTTCTTATAATTATAAGGATGGTCATAAAAATGGATTAGATGGAGTTTATGATGAGGCAATTTTTCTTTATACCTTTAATAAAAAAATGGGAAGAGATTATGAAAACATAGATGATATTCCTAAAAAGTATCAAGTTTATAAGAAGACTTTATATCGAACTAAAACTTTGGTTGAGACAATTGATCATGAAGAGTCTGAAAAGCTAGGAGATTAAAAGAGTATTATAGTTAAACATAGTACTCTTTTACTTTGGTATATCTATTTTAGGATTAGAACTATTCTACTTGCGATATAAATTTTTAAGTTTGTTCTTATTCTTTTGATTTTTTATCGATAATTTAGTACAATATCGATGTTGGAGGGATAGTATGCGTGTTATATTAATTAAATATGGAGAACTTACAACCAAGAAGGGAAATCGCAATTTTTTTATTAAAAAATTAACAGAAAATTTGCAACATAAATTAAAAAAGTATGATGTGAAGCTTGTGAAAGATCGTTCTAGAATGTATCTTGAGTTTTTAGATCAAGATTTAGAAAAAATAGAGAAAATTGTACAAAATACATTTGGTATTCATAAGTATCATCTTGCTTATATGGTGGATACTAATAAAGAGATGATTGAGTCACAATTATTAGAAGTCGCTCATCATCATACGTTTCAAACTTTTAAAATAGAAGTGAAGCGAAGTGATAAAACATTTCCTATTTCTAGTTTAGAGTATGCATCCCACTTGGGTGGTATTATTTTAAAAAATATATGTAATATTAAAGTAGATGTTCATCGTCCTGATGTTACTTTTACAGTTGAAATTAGACAGGGACAAAGTTATATTTATACAAATAGTATCAAAGCAGTTGGTGGTTATCCTGTTGGAACGCAAGAGAAGGGAATGCTAATGCTTAGTGGTGGCATTGATTCTCCTGTAGCAGGATATCTTGCTTTAAAACGTGGAATGACTTTGGATGCTGTTTACTTTGAAGCGATTCCGCATACTAGTATCGAAGCACGAAATAAAGTAATTGAATTAACAAAAAAATTAGTGACTTATACTAATTCCATTCAATTACATATTGTTCCTTTTACGGCACTTCAAGAAGAAATTTATAAAAAATGTAAGCCAGAGTACTCTATTACTATGATGCGGCGGATGATGTATCGTATTATGGAGCAGCTTGCTAAAAAGAATCATGGTCTTGTTATTGTAAATGGGGAATCCATTGGACAAGTAGCCAGTCAAACCTTGGTTAGTATGAATGTCATTAATTCTGTTACTTCTATGCCTGTGATTCGTCCAGTAGCATGTCTTGATAAATTAGAAATAATGGATATTGCAAAAAAAATAGATACATATGATATTAGTATTTTGCCATATGAAGATTGTTGTACAGTTTTTGTGCCTAAACATCCTGTTATTCATCCAAATATTGAGACATGTTTACGCATGGAAGAAGAGTTTTCTTATCAAGAATTGATTGATACATGTGTCCTTCATACATTTACTTTAAAAATTACGGATGAAGAAGAAGAGAACTATCAAGATTTATTATAAAAAAAGGCATAATTTACCAATGTAAAATATGTATTAAATTTTCATTTTTTCACAATCTATAAATGTATAGGAGGTGAAAACAATGAACAACAACAGTAACAATACTAACTCTATGAAAATGAGAGTTCCAGGAGCTAAACAAGCTATCGATAAAATGAAATATGAAATAGCTAATGAATTTGGTGTTAATTTAGGACCAGATGCTACTAGTCGTGCTAACGGTTCAGTTGGTGGTGAAATCACTAGACGTTTAGTTCAAAACGGTATGAATCAAATCAGTGGAAGTTATAACAATAAGTAATGATTTATTATAACTTAATAGATAGGCGAGGAGCCTATCTTTTTTTGTAAAATTTTGTCAATGTACTTAATTTGATGTTTTATAGATAAAAGGATATGATATCCTTAAGATAAGGAGGATTTTAAATATGGAAGAGATGAATAGTAGTGTAGGAAAGAAGGAAAATACGAACAAAAAATTTGTTTGGTTACTAGTTGTGCTGATTCTCATTATTTTAGGACTTGTTGTTTATATTATGTATGATAAAGATATTTTTCATTTTAAAGAGTCTTCAGATGTTGTAGAGAAAAATGAAAAAAATAAGAAAGAGGAAGAGATGAATGAGCAAGAAGATGCTTCTGATGATTCTGATTTACCTCTTAATCAAAATGTTTCATTATCATTTGATGCTAGTAAATGCATTAATAATCCTGGTGGAAATTATACTCTTGCTGTTTATAAAAATAATGCAGGTACAATTAATATTTCTTTAGATCAATCTAAGAAAAACATATCTTTTGCATTTAATGCTCATCAGATTAGCCAAAATTATAGTTTAGGTTGGGTTACAAGTACTGAGGATATTGAGTTACAGAAACAAGATATTGCCTTTGCTCAAGAAATTGATGATATTTTCATAGGTGGATTTGGTCAAAGTGTAGTAGGAGATACAGCATTATTTTTGATGCATGATGGTAGTGTCGAATATATTCCACTAAAAAAAGCATTAGCTACAGATCCATATAATTTAAAAAGTTATGGAAAAGTGCCTGAAGTGTCTTCTATTGTTAAGTTTTATACTGCGAACACTACTGGTGGGGTTACTACTTTAGCTCAAAAAGCAGATGGTACTTTTTATGATTTAGGTATTATTTTACAAAAAACAGGAAATTATTAATACTTTAACAGATTATATTTTCTGTTTTTTTTGTAAGAAATTTGTTCATAGATAAAAAAATATAATTTTAGTAGTAGTTTTTGAAATCCTATTGTATAATATAGGTAATTGAGAGGACGTGAGTTAAATGAAATTATTATCTGTTAATGCAGGTAGTAGTACTTTGAAGTTTCGACTTTATGAAATGCCTGAAGAAAGAGTTTTGACAAAGGGAAGTTTTGAGCGAATAGGAACAGATGATGGAGATTATACGATTCGTGTAGGGGATGAGAAGATTCATAAGACTGCAGAACTTCATGATCATAATGATGATTCACTAGATGAGATTGAAGCAGTTGGTCATAGAATTGTTCATGGTGGTAATAAGTATTCTAAGTCTGTTTTAATTAATGATCGTGTTTTAAAAGAAATAGAGAGTATTTCTGGTTTAGCACCACTTCATAATCCGGCAGCCCTTCGTGGTGTGCATGCTTTTCATGAGGCGATTCCTAAGGCTCAAATGGTTGCCTGTTTTGATACTGCTTTCCATCAAACTATTGATGAAGCAACTTATCTTTATCCAGTTCCCTATGAATGGTATATTAAATATGATGTTCGTAAGTATGGATTCCATGGGCTAAGTCATAAATTTATTACAGAAAAAATGACTTCTGTTTTAACAAAGAAGCCTAACTTAATTATTTGTCATATTGGAAATGGTGCTAGTATTTCTGCTATTAAAGAGGGTATTTGTATTGATACTTCAATGGGCTTTACTCCTAATGCTGGTATTATGATGGGAACTCGTAGTGGGGATATTGATTATTCTATTATTAGTTATATTATGAAAAAAGAAGAAAGAAACTTAGAGTGGGTAGATCATCAATTAAACAAATCTAGTGGTCTTCAAGGGATTGCTGGTATGAATGATTTACGTGATATTGACCGAGCTTATCTTGCGAATGAACAAAAAGTAGTTTTGGCTATTTCTATGTATACCAGTAGAATTGTTGATTATATTGCTAAATATTATGTCAAACTTGGTGGACATGTAGATGCTATTTGCTTTACAGCAGGTGGTGGTGAAAATGATGATATTATTCGTCAAGAAGTTGTCAATAAATTATACCCACTTGGCGTTACTTTAAATGAAGAAAGAAACAAAGAAACGATAGTTCGACGCGGTGTGGAAGGTATTATTAGTGGTGATGACTCTCGTATTCCTGTTTATGTACTAGCAACGGATGAAGAGCTTATGATTGCAAGAGATACTTATCATATTGTAGGTTAGAGTGGTATAAAAGTAGAAGGATGATTTCCTTCTTTTTTTGACTTTTTTTATTTATAAGGAATTTGCTCTAAGAAAAGTAAAAAAACATATTGACAAACAAATGTACGTGTAGTATGTTAGGGATACAGGGGTGATAATATGTATCGGTCATATCAATTCAGAATGTATCCGAATAAAAGTCAAAGAGTATTGATTACAAAAACATTTGGATGTGTAAGATTTGTATATAA
>CAJUCU010000022.1:9366-22657 GCA_910585335.1 uncultured Bacilli bacterium | reverse complement strand
TAATTCTATGTGTCTTTTTTTTGTCCTTTTTGGACACTTAACTTTTCAATTTATACCACAAAAAAGAAAGAACATAGTCTTTCTCCTCTAACATAACAAACAAAAATTTAGATAAATAGCTATTTTTTAATATAATATTTTATTTTTTCTTCATCCTGAAATTTAGGAGCAATCTCATCAAAATAAAGTATCTCATCAGTATAAAATAAGGTTTTAGCAAAATCATAAATATCCTTATCAAAAGTAAAGTTATCCGCTAAATCTGCAAAGCCATGACAAATAACAAAGTATTCAAAATTTTGATTTAATAAAAGCGAAGTATTACATAAAAATTGTTTCTTTACATCTTCCCATTTAGAAGGAGGCAAAGCTTCACGATAATTATATTCATATAATTTATAATAAGAAGCAGGATTCTGGTGGTCACCCTCTAGTATCATATTTTCAAAATCAATCATCATACCATGTTGATAATGAAAAGAAATAAGATTATTAGTAAGCCGAATATCATTAACGATAAAACCATTCTCATGTAAAAAGCGAAGTTGCGAAGAAACATCAAGAGTCGCCTGATATTTTAAACTATAAGGAAAAACATCAGAACACCATTCATCTGAAAAATCTAAAGCATCTGTATACTCTTTAGAAACATAACCTTCATTACGTCCATAAACATAAACATTACCAACAGGAAAAGCATGCACGCCATCATAAGATAAATCACGAAACCGATCAATTACCCTTATCTTACCATCAGTGCAATTATGATAAACTTTTAACAAATAATCTTCTCCTTCAACTTTCATACGAGAAAAAGAAGCATGCTTTCCATTTTTCATAGAAATCAACTTGTCATATCCATCTGCATATTGTACATCAAGCCATTTCAAAATCATCATCTCCAAGTAAGTACTAATATTTTATAAAATAAAGCATCTCTCCTAGTTATTCTTTAATGTAATTCTTTACTTTTTCTTCATCCTGAAATTTAGGAGCAATTTCATCAAAGTAAAGCATCTCTTCACTATAAAATAAAGTTCTAGTAAAATCGTATATGTCCTGATCAAATGAAAACATGTCTAAAAATAGTCCTTCTCTTTTCATAATAACACTTTCAAGATCTTTACCAAGTAAGAGAGATGTATTGCAAACAAATTGTTTCTTAACATCATCTAACTTTGTAGGAGACGCAAATACAAGATGATTATCATCTAAATAAAAATGATAGTAAGATGGTCTATAGACATAATTACTTTCTAGTATCATATCTTCGAAATCAATCATCACACCACAACGTTCTCTAAATGAAATAAGATTATTAGCCAGACGAATATCGTTAGCAATAACGCCATTTTCGTGTAGGAAACGAAGTTGTGAAGAAACATCAAGAGTTGCTTGATAACGAACATCATAAGGGATAATAAAACTCAAAGGATCAGAAAAATTTACTGCCCCTTCATAATATTTAGACAAATAACCTCTATTTTCTCCATCAATAAAGAAATTGCCAACAGGAAAAGCATTCACTTTATCATATGTAATATTTTCAAACTTATCAATTACCAATTTCCTATTAGAATCACACTTTTCATCATACTTTTTAAATAAATACTTTTCTCCTTCTATTTCTGCTATTAGAAAAAGAAGCATGATTTCCATCAGTAAATTTTGAAAAATCATTTATTTTACTAGTATAATCAATATTCAACCATCTCATAACTGTTCACTCCGCTCCGATTAGCTTGTTATTATAACACAAATTGCAAAAAAAGTACAGAAAAACACATCTCGAAAGATGTGCTATTTCTATTCCATAAATTGATCTTCTAACTTTTCAAGTGGTTCTTCATCAATAAATTCACTTTTCAAAGCATAATCAATATCACGATATTGGCGAGAACCAGTTCCTGCAGGAATTAGTTTACCAATAATAACATTTTCTTTTAATCCCTCTAATGGATCTATTTTTCCGCGAATCGCAGCATCAGTTAAAATTCTCGTTGTCTCTTGGAATGATGCAGCGGATAAGAATGAATCAGTTTCAAGGGAAGCTTTTGTAATTCCTAGTAAAACAGGTTTACCTAAAGCTGGTTTTTTACCCTTAAGTACAACTTCTGTATTTCCATCTGTAAATTCACGGAAGTTAACAAGAGAACCAGGTAAGAATTTAGTATCTCCACTTTCTACGATTCTCATCTTGCTAATCATACGACGAGCAATAATTTCAACGTGTTTATCTGAGATATCAACACCTTGAGAACGATAAGTATGTTGTACTTCTTTTAAAATATACTCTTGTGTAGTAATTGGATCAGTCACCGCTAATAACTCTTTAGGACTAATAGCACCTTCTGTAAGACGGTCACCACAATGTACTTCGTCACCTTTTTCTACACAAAGCTTAGAAGCATAATTTGTTACATGTTCTTTTGTTTCTAGTTTGTTTGTAACACTAATTTTATACTTACCATGATCTTCTTTAATTTTAGTAATCTTACCATCAATCTCCGCAATAGTAGCCTTACCTTTTGGATTACGTGCCTCAAATAACTCTTGTACACGTGGAAGACCTTGAGTGATATCTTCTCCACCAGCAACACCACCAGTATGGAAGGTACGCATGGTAAGCTGTGTACCAGGTTCACCGATAGATTGTGCTGCCATAACACCAACGGCCTCTCCAATTTCAACAATATTACCAGTTGCAAGGTTACGACCATAACATTTTTGACAGATTCCATTTACTGTATTACATGTTAAGATGTTTCTAATTTCAACTTCTGTAATTCCAGCAGCAATTACTTTTTCAGCAAGAGACTCTGTAATTAATTGAAGTTTATCAACAAGTACCTCTTTTGTTTCTGGATGAATAATTTTCTTATTCGCATAACGACCCACAATACGGTCATAAAGTCCTTCGATAACAGTACCAGTTTTTTCATTGATAAAGTCACGAACAACAACACCTTGATCCGTTCCACAGTCTTCTTCACGAATAATCATATCTTGGCTGACATCAACAAGACGTCTTGTTAAATATCCAGAATCGGCAGTCTTTAAGGCAGTATCTGCAAGACCTTTACGAGTACCATGAGTAGATAAGAAGAATTCAGATACAGAAAGTCCCTCTTTGAATGAAGAAAGTACTGGAATTTCTACAGACTCACCATTCGGTTTAGCCATGATACCACGCATACCAGCAACCTGTGTAAAGTTTGAAATATTACCACGGGCCTTAGAATGCATCATCATGAAGATTGGATTATCTACATCACTATTAGCAATTTCCTCAAGTTCTTTTTGCACTTGGTCTTTTGCACCATTCCATGTTTCAATTACTTTATTAAAACGTTCTTCTTCTGTAATTAAACCACGTTTATATTGCTTATTAATTTTATCAACAACTTTTTGTGCCTCTTCAACAATTGCTTTTTTATTCTTACTAGTTTCAACATCAGAAATACTAATGGTAATACCAGCAATAGTAGAATACTTAAATCCTAAATCTTTTAAATTATCAAGCATTGCAGAAGTCTCAGTTGTTTTATAACGTTTAAATACTTGAGCAATGATTTTCTCTAAAGTACTTTTAACAAAAGGTTTAACAAGTGGCATTGCTTCAATTTCTTCTTTAATATTCTTACCACGCTCAATGAAATACTTATTAGGTGTAATTTTTTGAATATTATCATCTGTAGGTTCATTAATATAAGGGAAAGAATCTGGTAAAATTTCATTGAATTTAAGTTTACCTGGTGTAGTTACTAAGTATTTTCCCTTCGCTTCATCCATAAATACTTTATATTTGAATGAATCTACTGGGATTGCAACTCTTGTATGAAGCGTAATTTCACGTCTTTCATAAGCCATTAATGCCTCATTAGAATTTTTAAATACACGTCCTTCTCCATCTAAACCAGCTTTTTCCATTGTAATATAATAGTTTCCTAAAACCATATCCTGTGAAGGTGTAACAATTGGGTCACCTGACTTTGGATGTAGGATGTTGTTAGAACCTAACATTAAAAGTCTAGCTTCTGCTTGGGCCTCTTCAGAAAGTGGTACGTGAACAGCCATCTGGTCTCCATCAAAGTCTGCATTAAAGGCAGTACATACAAGTGGATGAAGACGAATCGCCTTACCACCAACTAGAATTGGTTCAAACGCTTGAATTCCAAGTCTATGTAATGTCGGAGCACGGTTTAATAAAACTGGATGTTCTTTTATAACCTCTTCAACAATATCCCAAACAACAGGATCTTGATTATCAATTAAACGCTTAGCAGCTTTAATATTATGAGCAATATCTTGACTAACTAAACCATGAATAACATGAGGTTTAAATAACTCTAACGCCATTTCCTTTGGAATACCACATTGATACATCTTCAAAGATGGACCAACAACGATAACACTACGGCCAGAGTAATCCACACGTTTACCAAGTAAGTTTTGACGGAAACGTCCTTGCTTACCTTTTAACATGCTAGAAATTGATTTAAGAGGACGATTTCCAGCACCTGTGACACTTCTTCCACGACGACCATTATCAAATAGAGCATCCACTGCTTCTTGTAGCATACGTTTTTCATTTTGAATAATGATACCAGGAGCCCCTAAATCAATTAATTTCTTTAAACGATTATTACGGTTAATAACACGACGATATAAATCATTTAAGTCACTAGTGGCAAAACGTCCACCATCTAATTGAATCATAGGACGAAGCTCTGGTGGAATAACAGGAATACAGTCCATAATCATCCACTCAGGGCGATTTCCTGATTGATAGAAAGCATCTAACACATCAAGTCGTTTTACCAAACGAGTTCTCTTTTGACCTTGTGCATTTTCAAGCTCTGCCGTAATATCATCAATTTCTTTCTTTAAATCCACTTTTTTAAGTAGTTCTTTAATCGCTTCAGCACCCATTCCTACTTTGAATCCAGTACCATATTTTTCATAATAAGCACGGTATTCTTTTTCAGATAGTGTTTGCTTATTCTCAAGTGGAGCATTTCCTTTATCAATAACAACATAACTAACAAAGTAAAGTACTTCCTCTAAGTCCCTTGGACTCATATCAAGAACAAGTCCCATACGTGAAGGAACACCTTTAAAGAACCAAATATGTGAAACTGGAGAAGCAAGTTCAATATGTCCCATACGTTCACGACGAACTTTGCTACGTGTAACTTCTACACCACAGCGATCACATACGATATTTTTATAACGAACACGCTTATATTTACCACAAGCACATTCAAAATCTTTAGATGGTCCGAAAATCTTTTCACAGAAAAGTCCATCACGTTCAGGACGAAGAGTACGGTAGTTAATTGTTTCTGGCTTTTTAACTTCACCATAACTCCATTCACGAATCTTAGAAGGAGAAGCGATACCTATTTTTAATGCTTCGAATTTATTAACTTCTATCATTCAGCATCAACTCCTTCCTCTAAAAATTCATCCTCTTCCATGAATTCATCTTCATCATCTTCTAGAACTTCTTTCATCTCTAAATTAAATTCTTCTTCGTCTTTTTGTTCTCTAATTTCTGTAGCAGGAGAAGCCTCTAGCTCATCAATAGAAAGTTTAGTATCTTCTTTATCCTCTGCTTCTTCGATTTCTTTAAGTTCTAATGTCTCACCTTCATCATTAATGATAGAAATATCAAGTCCTAATGCTTGGAATTCTTTCATAAGTACTCTAAACGACTCTGGAACTCCTGCCTGATTAATTTCTTGACCTTTAACGATTGCTTCATATACTTTAACACGGCCAATAACGTCATCTGACTTAACAGTTAAAATTTCTTGTAGAGTATGTGCAGCACCATAAGCATAAAGTGCCCAAACTTCCATCTCTCCAAATCTCTGTCCACCAAACTGAGCTTTACCACCAAGTGGTTGTTGTGTAACCAGTGAATATGGACCAGTAGCACGTGCATGTAATTTATCATCAACCATGTGATGCAGTTTAATCATATACATGACACCAACGGAAATACGATTATCAAATGGTTCACCAGTACGACCATTATAAAGAATAGTCTTACCGTCTTTATCCATACCAGCTTCTTGCATCATTGCTTCAATATCTTCAATATGAGCACCATCGAATACTGGAGTTGCAACATGTACACCTAACTTTTTAGCAGCCATTCCCATATGAATTTCCAAAATCTGTCCTAAGTTCATACGTGAAGGAACACCTTGTGGATTAAGCATAACATCTACTGGTCTACCATCTGGTAAGTATGGCATATCTTCTTGTGGAAGAATAAGGGAAATAACACCTTTGTTACCATGACGTCCAGACATTTTATCTCCAACTTGAATCTTACGTTTTTGGATAATATAAACACGAATAATTTTAGAAACACCTGCAGGAAGTTCATCATTTTCCTTACGAGAATAAATCTTAATATCGTGAACAATACCATCTCCACCATGTGGAACACGTAATGAAGTATCACGAACTTCACGAGTTTTTTCTCCAAAGATAGCATGCAATAATTTCTCTTCTGAAGTAAGTTCAGCCATTCCCTTTGGTGTTACTTTACCAACTAGAATATCTCCTTCTTTTACTTCAGTACCAATGGTTACAATACCATTTTCATCTAGGTTACGACGTGCTTCTTCACTAACATTTGGAATATCTCTTGTAATCTCTTCGGGTCCAAGTTTTGTCTCACGACATTGCATTTCATAATCTTCTAAGTGTAGAGAAGTATAAGCATCTTCTTTTACTAAGTTTTCATTTAAGATAACAGCATCTTCATAGTTATATCCATTGAATGTCATGAAAGCAACTACCATGTTTTTACCTAAAGCAAGTTCTCCCATATCAGTACTATTACCATCAGCAAGAATAGTCTTGCCAGCTACAACTTTATCTCCTACTTTAACAATTGGTCTTTGATGATTACAAATACCAGAGTTGGCAAGTTCAAAGTTAGCCAAGTTGTAAGTATCTTTGCCACCTTTTGTTTTAACAACTACTTTTCGTGCATCTACATATTCTACAACTCCATCTGCTTTTGCAACAATAACAACTCCAGAGTCTTTTGCAGCAATATGCTCAACACCTGTTCCAATAAATGGAGCTTCTGTTTTAATTAATGGCATTGCCTGACGTTGCATGTTGGCACCCATTGAAGCACGAGTTGCATCGTCATGCTCTAGGAAAGGAATACAACTAGTAGTAACAGATACAACTTGTTGAGGAGAAACGTCGATATAATCTACTTGTTCAGGTTTTGCTAAAATATTATCTCCTCTAAAACGAGCATTAACTTGTGTTTGAACAATTTGATTATCATCATCTGTTTCAACGGTAGATTGTGAAATAATATAATCCAACTCTTCATCCGCTGTTAAATATTCTACTTCATCTGTAATTTTACAATCTACAACTTTACGATATGGAGTCATAACGAAACCATACTCATCTACTTTTGCATAACTAGCAAGTGAAGTAATAAGTCCGATATTTGGTCCTTCTGGAGACTCAATTGGACAAATTCTACCATAGTGGGAAGTATTAACGTCACGTACTTCAACACCAGCACGATCACGTGATAGTCCACCTGGTCCTAAAGCAGATAAACGACGTTTATTCGTAAGTTCAGCGATTGGATTAGTTTGATCCATAAATTGTGATAACTGACTGCTACCAAAGAATTCTTTCATTGCCGCAGTAACAGGGCGAATATTAATCAATGTTTTAGGAGTTACTTCTTCCATCTCTTGTGTTGTCATTCGCTCACGAATTACACGTTCCATACGAGAAACACCAATTCTAAATTGATTTTGTAAAAGTTCTCCTACTTGACGAATACGACGATTTCCTAAGTGGTCAATTTCATCAAAATTACCAACACCATGTAAAAGGTTTAAGTAATAAGAAACAGACGCATAAACATCAGAAATTGTTAGACGTTTTACATCAAGTTCATAATCGTTTCCGATTACAATTAACTTTTTCTTCTTATCAAGTGGATCCACAATTTTGATTTCTTGAACACGATTAAATGTATCTAATTCTTCATTCACTTTTGCCTCTAAAAGACCAAATCCTTTTTCTAATGCATCTTTTAAAGTATCAATATTAGCCTTAGTAATAAGAGTTCCCTTCGCTAAAACGACTTCATCTCCTATTTTTACATCTTCTGCTAAGGTTTGATTAAGCAAACGATCAACTACATTTAGTTTACGATTAAATTTATAACGACCAACACGTGCTAAATCATAACGGAATTCATCAAAGAAACGAGTAATAATCTGGTTTTTAGATGAATCAAGAGTTGCAGGTTCTCCAGGTCTTAATTTTTCATAGATTTCTATTAAGGCTTCATCTGTATTCTTAGTAGCATCTTTACCAATTGTATTCTTTAAATACTCATCTTCACCAAACATAGAAAGTATTTCATCATCACTAGATAAACCAAATGCACGTAAAAGTGTAGTAAGGGTAACCTTTCGAGTACGATCAATTCGAACATAAAGCACATCTCTTGCATCTGTTTCGAATTCTAACCATGTTCCACGAGTAGGAATGATTTGTGAAGTAATTAATTCACGACCATTTTTATCGATTTCATGATTAAAATAAACACTAGGTGAACGAACAAGTTGAGAAACAATAACACGTTCTGCACCATTGATAATGAAAGTTCCACTATCTGTCATAATAGGCATATCACCCATAAAGATTTCTTGCTCTTTCACTTCACCTGTCTCACGATTAAATAGACGCACTTCAACTTTTAAAGGCGCTGCAAAAGTAGACTCACGGTCTTTGCTTTCTTTAATAGAATATTTTGGTTCATCAAAATGATAATCGCCAAACTCTAAAGACAAAGTTCCAGAGAAGTTTTCAACTGGAAATAAATCTTCAAAAACCTCTTTTATTCCCTTTTCTGTAAACCATTGATAAGACTTTTTCTGAATTTCTAATAAGTCTTTCAACTCATACGTATTTCTAATTTTTGAGAAATTTCTTCTTGTGCGAAAATCTCCGCATTTAACGTTCTTATATGCCACTATATTCACCCCTATACACATTATAATTCAAAGAACATATTTATAAAAAATAATACGTTGCCAATTTATATTATTAACACAAATGAATCAATAAGTCAATTAAAAAGTACACTTAATTATAAAAAAGCCCTTTTTTCGTTCTAGTACTTCTACATTATATATTTTTTCCATGTCGGAAATTAACGATTTCGCTCCTTGTTCTTTCCGAATTACCAAAAACAGCTTTCCATCTTGTTCTAGATAATCTTTGGCATTCATGACAATTTCATAAACTATTTTCTTCCCCGCTCGAATTGGCGGATTAGTAACAATGGTCGTATATTTTCCCTTCACTTCATCATAACAATCACTTTCAAAGATATGAACCATATCAAAATGATTCTCTCTTGCATTTCGCTCCGCTAAATGAAGGGCTCTAAGATTCACATCAATCATATCAACATAGATATCTTTTATTTTTCCCAAAACAATACCAAGAGGACCATAACCACAGCCTACATCCAAAATATGATTTCCCAAATCTTCAGAAACTATCGTTTCTATCAAAAGTCTACTACCAAAATCTAATCCATCTTTAGAAAAAACTCCATTATCTGTATAAAAAACAAATTTTTCATCACAAACAATCACTTCTTTTTTCTGTACCTTACTAGGTAATTTTTCATTTTCAAAATATTGACCCATTCAATCATCCTTTTAATAATATAAAAAGAAAGAGACAACCTCTACTTTAAAAGTTCAGTTGTCTCCTTTCGTAAACTATATTATATAGAAAACATTTTATTTTGTCAATGATTTTTACGAAATTTTACATTATAATAAACTTCCTACTTAACATAACGAAAAAGACTTCCAAATAGAAGTCTCATTCTTACAATTACTTAAATTCTACAGTAGCGCCAGCTTCTTCAAGTTTAGCTTTGATTTCATTTGCTTCTTCAGTAGGTACATTTTCTTTAACAACACCGTTTTGATCAACGATATCTTTAGATTCTTTAAGTCCAAGTCCAGTAATTTCACGAACTACTTTGATAACTCCAACTTTGGCAGCTCCAGCATCAGCAATACATACTGATACGTTTGCAGGTGCAGCATCTGCTGCAGCTCCGCCAGCAACTGGTGCAGCAACTGCTACTGCAGATGGATCAACACCAAACTCCTCTTTCATTGCATCTACTAATTCTTTGATCTCTAAAAGATTCATTTCTTTTAAAGAACTAATAAAATCTTCTTTATTTAATTTAGCCATTTTAAATTCCTCCTATTTCCTAAATTTTATTTAATAATTAATTTTCTTCTTTTTCTTGTGCATATAAATCTAAGCAGATAGATAAGTCTTTAACAAGACCAATCATAGAACCAGCAAGCATAGTAAGTAGTCCATCTCTTGATGGTAATGCAGCATATTCAGAAAGCTTTGCTTGATCTGCCACTTCTCCATCAATAATACCAACTTTCAACTTTAATGCTTGGTGTTCTTTTGCAAAATCAGTTAAAACCTTAATTGGTGCAACTTGATCTTCACCATAAGCAAAGGCACTAGGACCATTTAACGAATCATTAAGATCAATATTTAAGTCGTTAAACGCTCTAGCCATCAGAGTGTTTTTATACACTTTATAGTCAGAGTTTGTCTCACGAAGCTTACGACGAAGTTCTTTAGATTCACTATCTGTAATACCACGATAATCAAACAATACAATAGTACTTGCACCATCAACATGTCCTTTAATCTCATCAATTACAGTTTGCTTTTGTTTTAAGATTTTCTCACTTGCCATAACACACCTCCTCATTTTAGTCTTAGCCATAAAAAAGTTCTACTATAATAGACAGTAGAACTTAAACTCTTTTATAAAGTAGTCCTCGGTAGGATTTACAAGCAACCTACTGTCTATGGCACCAACAAATTGTTATTATTATAACCTATTTCTTCTTACTTGTCAAAGTTTTGTGGATTAATTTTAATTCCAGGACCCATTGTTGAAGAAATAGAGATATTCTTTACATAATCACCCTTTACTGTAGAAGGTTTTACTTTTAAAATTGCTGCAACAAAGGCATTCAAATTTTCAGTTAAATCTTCTTCTGTAAATGATGCTTTACCAATAATTCCATGAACATTTCCATAACTATCAGTTCTATATTCTACACGACCAGCTTTCACTTCTTCTACAGCCTTTGCTACATCCATTGTAACAGTACCTGTTTTAGGGTTTGGCATTAAACCTTTAGGTCCTAAAACACGCCCTAATTTTCCAAGAAGTGGCATCATATCTGGAGTAGCAATCATAGTATCAAAATCGAACCAGTTTTCTTTTTCGATTTTTTCAATCATGTCCATATCTCCAACATAATCTGCTCCAGCATCTTGTGCTTTCTTTGCATTTTCTCCTTTAGCAATTACTAAAACTTTAATTTCTTTACCTGTTCCTTTAGGTAAAACAATAGCACCTCTTAATTGTTGATCAGCCTTCTTAGTATCAAGATTTAATCTCATTGCTACTTCGATAGAACCATCAAAACTACTAATAGATGTTTCTTTTACTAACTTCACAGCTTCATCTTTTTCATAGATTTTATTTTTCTCTATTTTAGCTAAAGCTTGAGAATATTTCTTACTTCTCTTCTTCATTTTTATTCCTCCTTATGTGGTACAAGCGGATATTACCTTCCACATAGATAAAAACCTATATGAATATTCTAGTTTTTTTTCTTGTTATTTTATTCGGCTACAGCTTCGTCTTCAGTTTCTTCTAAAGCTTCTGTCTCTTTTTCTTGTACTTCTTCTGCTGTTTTTTGTTCCATACCTTCAACAGCAATTCCCATAT
Organism: uncultured Bacilli bacterium; assembly: GCA_910585335.1. Lineage (GTDB taxonomy): Bacteria > Bacillota_I > Bacilli_A > RF39 > UBA660 > MGBC119817. The sequence goes on along the minus strand of CAJUCU010000022.1, from coordinate 10,779 downwards.
TTCTTGCTGTACCTTCTACAATTCTCATTGCTTCATCTACTGTATAGCAATTTAAATCAGGTAACTTAATTTCTGCAATCTCTTTTACTTGAGCTGCAGTCAAAGTTGCAACAATACTACTTGCGCCTTTAACAGAACCCTTAGCAACTTTTGCATATTTCTTTAGCAAGAAACTAGTTGGTGGAGTCTTAATAACAAAATCAAAACTTCTATCATCGTATATTGAAATTTCTACTGGTAAAACGTCTCCCATTTTATCTCTAGTAGCATCATTATACTTTGTACAAAATTCTCCTAAATTGATTCCTGCAGGTCCAAGTACTGTACCAACTGGTGGAGCTGGTGTAGCTTTTCCTGCTTCAATTTGTAATTTGATTTTCTTAACTACTTCTTTTGCCACGAAAAACACCTCCTATAAATTTTTAGTTTTCGCGAGTGGTTCAAACAGCTTTTCATCCGCTTATCTAAAAGCTTCTTGTAACTTCCCACTTAATCTATATTAAATTAAATATAGCCCCTAAATAATAACATAATAATGGATTATTTGCAACTATTTTATGCTTTTTGAATCTGATTTAGTTCAACTTCTACAGAAGTTTCTTGTCCAAACAAATCAACAAGTAAAGTAATCTTGTTATTTTCAAGATCAAGTTCATCAATTTTACCAAACATTCCTTTAAATGGTCCATCGACAATACTAACTTTAGTACCAATAGCTAAATCTTCATCTACATCCATTCTACTAATTCCCATAGTAGATAAAATTCTATCCACTTCATATGGTTGTAATGGTGTAGGTTTCGCTCCCTTACCACTAGAACCGATAAATCCTGTAACTCCTGGGGTATTACGTACCACATACCAAGCTTCATCTGTCATAACCATTTCAACTAGGATATAACCAGGGAACATCTTTTTAAGTTTTTCTTTTTGTACACCATCTTTTAATTCTACTTCTTTTTGTTCTGGTACAATTACACGATAAATATAATCTTGCATATCCATAGATTCTGCACGCATCTCTAATTTCTCTTTTACTTTATTCTCATGTCCAGAATAAGTATTCACTACATACCATTGTTTTTCCATAACATATCTCCCCCTTTTTAATGAAATAAAGAATGAACAAGTGCAAAGATAACATCTACCACATAGAAAAATAAAGAAAGGAACACAACAAACACAACTGTTGCAATAGAATACTTCGCCATATCTTTTCTACTAGGCCAATGAACTCTCTTAAATTCATCTCCTACACCATGACAAAATATCATGAATCTTTCCCACAAACCTTTTTTCTCTTCCTGTTTATTAGACTTTTTTACACTTTTTTTCATACTTTCCTCGTTTTTAGTCTCATCTTTTTTGGCCATATCATTCACCTTTTCTTTATCAAAATAAAAAACACTCTTT
>CAJUCU010000022.1:5494-9356 GCA_910585335.1 uncultured Bacilli bacterium | reverse complement strand
CGTGCTCACTAGTAAAATACCACAACCACCAAAGAATGTCAATAATTTTTAAACTTATTTTCGCATTTAAACAACGAATCCATCAATATTTTATATAATCAGATTCCAAAATATCACTAATATATATTTTCCTATCTTTCTAAAAGAGCAAAAACCCATGCAATAAGCGGAATTAACAAACTTAAAGCAAGAATAACAGCAGGGAAAATGTATAGATGAACAAAAGCTGCAGTATTATTACTATCTAATTGACCATACTGGCTAGCAATTGCTTTCCCAATATCTGTAGACTTAGACAAAGTATTACCAAATCCTTGTAGAGTACCACCCTCTTTTTCTACCTGCTTTTCTATTCTTTTTTGCGTATACTCTGCATAATAAACAGAAGCATCTCTTTCAATAATACCACGATAGTAAGGTACATCTTCTTCTGGTAAAAAAAGTTCAAATTCTCTAAAGTTTTCTTTTAAAAATTTATGATTCAATTCTTCATCAAAGTTAGAATAGGCTTTAATTGCAGTATAGGCATTACTATAAATATTATCACGTACCAATTGTTTTTGATAACTTGGTTCTATCGTATCAATATCAAGAAATATAACCTGTGGATTTTCTCCAGTTACAACCAGAATACGACTAGTATCAAGTTCTGGATACCCATCTCTACCACGTTTGGGTAAAACTCCATATCCTTGATTATGAATATAATGCATTGTCATATCCATTACCATAAATAAGGATTGATACTCTTTTGTCGTATGAGACTGTCTAAGCCAGTCTTTTAAAGTTACTCTTTCAGTCACACCCATATCCTATTCACCCTATTATCATTCTATATCAAAAATAAAAAAAAGACAAATATTTTTAAGCCTTTGCCAATTTTTCTTTTAAGTTTACTCTTTTTAGACGCATTCGTATTTGGTTAATAGCACTATCTACTCTAGACTTAGGAAAACCAAGTAAAATAGATATTTCTTTATAAGTAAAACCATTGACACGAAGTTCAAATACACAAGCCATATCAATAGGTAGACTATTTTTAAAATCAATAATTTCTTGTATAAAATCAGAAATTACTAATGATTGATATGGTCCATCTTCTTCACTGGCAATAACAGACGAAAAAGAATCTCTTGTATTTTCTGGCGTAACATCTAATGAATAACTATAATTTAAAACTTCTTGCTTATTCGTACTAAGCCTTTTACAATAAGTGGCCATTTGTCGTTCAATACAAACGTAAGCAAAAGTATAAAAAAGAGTATGATTTTGAGGACTATAATTTTGAATGGCAGAATAAAGTCCTACATAACCTTCTTGAACCAAATCATCAAATTCTCCACCTCTAGGTAAAACAAATGGTAAATACTTAGGAACGAGTTTCATAATCAGATTACGATATTTACCAAAGAGTATTTTTTCAGCCTCTTCATCTTTTTCTCCAACTAAATATAGCATTTCATAGTCATTTACATCTTTATAATTCAAAATATCCCTACTTTCTATTTCGAACTACCTCATAAATCATAATTCCACTTGCTACAGATGCATTTAAACTATTCGTTGTCCCATACATAGGAATCTTGGCAACAAAGTCACAAGACTCACGAACCAAGCGACTGATGCCTTTCCCTTCATTTCCAATTACTAATGCAATTTTACCAGTATAATCAATTTCACGATAATCTGTACTATCTTCAAGAGCCGTTCCAACTACCCAAAAACCATGATCTTTAAGTTTAGAAATAGTGGAAGTTAAATTAATCACTTGAGAAATCTTCATATTGTAAATAGCACCAGCACTTGTTTTGACAACAGTAGGAGTAACACCTACTTGACGGTCTTTTGTAATAATAATGCCAGAAACTCCAGCTGCTTCACAAGTTCTAATAATGGCACCAAAATTATGTGGATCTTCAATATGGTCTAGAATAACAACGAAGTTTTCATCTAATAACTGATCTAAATCTCGATATTGGTAGTCCTTAATATCTAACATTATACCTTGATGTAAGCCATCTACCAAATGGTCCATTTCATGTTTTCGTAACACTTCCACCTTGAAAATGTTATTTTCCAGTATAGAATTTATCTCTTTGTCATCAAAATTCTCTTGCAAAATTACTTTTTTCACATTTTGTGGATTTTTCAAAAATTCTTTTGCCACATTTTTCCCATATACTAACATAAACTACCTCCTAGTATTTTTTTCATAATTTCCTCAATTCTCTCATTTTGACCTTCAAGGCTTAAATAGCCAATCAAACTCTCAAGCCCTGTTGCATATTTATACTCAGTAATAGAACAGTTTTTAGGATGAGAAGTGGTCTTATAATTACGAGCGCGCATAATAACAGAAAGCTCCTCTTCACTAAAAAATTCTTGTTCTATTAATATATGAACAAATCTTGACTGATTTCTAGCACTAACAAAAGATACTGCCTCTTTTTGCAAATCATTGACATTCGCAATATCTTGTAAAATTAAATGTCTTCTAACAAAGTTCTCATAAATCGTATCTCCTAAATAAGCAAGTACTAAGACATTTCTCTCCACCGTTTTCATTCAATCACCTAATGTTAGTATACCATTAAAAAAGAAAAAAGGCGAGTAGCCCAATTTCAGTTAACAAAATGCTATTTCACTCACGTAAACTAGATATCTAAAATGAGTAAAAAAGATATATAAATACACTTATCGGAATGTTAAACTACTTGTTATTCAACTCATTTTCATCTAAGAACATTTCCAACACCGCTTGTTTATAAATATTTTTAACAACTTCTCTACCATTGGATACAAAGTTCAAATAATTCTTCATCATCACACCACTATTTAATTCCATAATAAGCTTCTTACCATCTATGGTTTCAATAATGTCAATACTACAAAAACCCGGTTTCAATTCTTGAATAACTTGATTGACAATGAAAAACAAGGAATCTCGAGTTTTGCTATCATCTACATGAAAGGGAACAGAACCTTTAGACAAATTAAACTGCCAGCTATACTGATATTCTTGATTTTTTTCTAAAACTCGAGAATATAATACATCCTGTAACCGATTTTGAAAATAATAAGGATTAAACTCCAACAACAATTCTCGGATTGTTTTTTTTCCATCCCCAACCACAATAGGACGCCTCTTACCATAAATTAGTACAGGTCGATTTCGAAGTATAATAATTCTGTATTCTGTTTTAATAGAATAAAAAGGACAAAGACTAACTGAAAAATTAGTAATAAAAAGTTTATTTAAGCATTGATCCATATCGTGAACATTTTGAATATGATAAACTTCATTGCCACAAGTCCCTTCATTTGCTTTAATAACAATATCTTGATTATTTTCTTGAAAAAAAAGATGAGCTTGATGATAATCATTAGAATTTATAGCATATTCACAATGATTACTGGGACGAAACAAAATAAAATGTGGAATAACTGGAATATTTTTTGAAAGCAATACTTCATATGTTGCATACTTATCATCCATAATATTTCCCAAAGCATGCCCCACTAAATCGAATTTATAACCAGAAATAAACTTTGTTATTCCATCTTTTTCTAACATTAGAAGCCAATCTTTAGATAAAACTTGATATCCTATATTCTCTTCTTCACATATCTCTTTAATTAAATCATGAAAAACTTTCATATTATCAACTCTTTTCTAAAAAAATTAATAACCACCATCTACTTTTATTACTTCTCCATTAATATACCTAGCATCATCACTTGCCAAAAAGAAGACAACTTTTGCAATATCCTCTGGTTCTGCAAATCTCTTCAAATAAATCTTCTCTAATTCCTCATCGAGCAATTCCTTTGGTAAATCTTTATTCATATCTGTATTAACCCA
>CAJUCU010000022.1:0-5484 GCA_910585335.1 uncultured Bacilli bacterium | reverse complement strand
GGTGCTACACAGTTTACATTAACATAAGGAGCGAACTGGATTGCTAAATTATGTGTTAAATTAATAACGCCTGCTTTAGATGCATCATAATCAATACTGGTTGGAAAAAACGTATGAATCCCATTCGTACTAGAAATATTAATGATTTTACCCCCCGATTTTCCATCATAATACTTCCAACAAGCTTACTAACTATGAAAGGACCAATTAAATTAATAGAAAGCGTCTTTTCAAAGTCAGAAACTGTCCTATCACAAAATTCTTTATCAATAGCAATACCAGCATTATTAACCAAAACATCAATCCTACCATACGTATTCATCACATCGTCTACCATACTTTCTACGTCTTCTAAAGAAGAAACATCTGCCTTTTCTAAAAGAACAGAAATCGAATATTTCTTTTCAAGTTCCATCTTTAAAGTCAAAGCCTCCTGCTCATGTTCTTTATAATTAATAACAACATCATAAGCTCTCTTTGCAAATTCTATTGCAATCGCTTTTCCAATTCCACGAGAACCTCCTGTAATAAGTGCTACCTTTCCCATAATTTCACCTCTTTACATCTATTATATACTATTTCAAAATAATTACAAAAAAAAGATAAAAGCAATATTCCTTGCCTTTATCCTATATAAATTCTAATAAATTGATTTACTTTTATTTCTTCTAAGTTTGATGATGAAAAGAGCACTAATAGTAATTAAAATACCACCTAGAATAGAAATATACATATCCATATTGATACCTTTTTGATTACTTATCTCTTTTTTAGTCTGAGGAGTCTTTTCTACTTTTTTAGAAACTTCATTTTTATCTTTTTTATCTTCTTTATAAGATAGAATATATTTTCCAAGACCAGTTGTTTCAATTTGAATTTTATTGTTTCCAATCTCTTTATAATCAAGTTGAATCAATTTACCATTATTTGTAAGTTTATAAACAACTAAATTTTCCACTGAATTAACATCAAATGTCATAAATATAGAAGTATCTTCAAAATAGTTCTTTTTATTATTTTCTGTTTCAAAGTATACATCAAAACAATCATACTTACTATTAAGTTGCTTTTTCAATGCACTACTCAATTTTGGTTTCATATAACCTAAAGAACCATTTTCTTTAATTTCATCCATTGGAATTTTAACACTGATTATTCCAGTTTTATATGTATTATAAACGATTTCTGTTTCTTGTTTCTTTGCACCACTATTATTTAAAAGACTAGAACTAGAATCAATCTTAATACTAGGTTTTGTAATAATAGATGGTACATTTGGCTTATTAGAATCTGCTGGCCTATCAGGTGTTGTAGGTTTATCTGGATTGGTTGGCTTATTAGGAACATCTGGTTCCGTTGGCTCTTCAGGACTTGGACCATCTGGCTCATCAGGATTACTAGAGTCTGGGGTTTTATTAATCCAAGTAACTTTAGCTAAAGCGCTACCTTTATTACCAGCTTCATCTACATATTCGAATGTGAATTCTCCATTTTCAGTAAATACATAGTTAGTTTTACCATCATTATTTGTAACTCTTACATTCTTTTTATCAAACGTAATGCTTGCTACTACATTTTGAGTAGTTAATTGATTAATATCGTAGGTAACTTTTGCTTTTGGAGCGACTTTATCAATCCAATCAACACGAGCTACTGCTGTACCTGCTTTACCTTTATTATCAACAAATTCAAATGTAAATTCTCCATTTTTTGTAAAGATGTACGTATTCTTACCACCATTATTGGTAATTTTAGCGCCTTCTTTATTAAAGTGAAGTGTAGCTGTAACATTTTGATTTGTTAATGTTGAAATATCATAACTAACACGGAAAGTAAATTTCTCTTTTTCAATCCAATCAACACGTGCTACTGCAGTTCCAACATTTCCAACTTCATCTACAAATAAGAATGTAAATTCTCCATTTTTGGTAAAGGTATAAGTGTTTTTACCATCATTATTCGTAATTTTTACACCTTTTTTATTAAAGTCAATGGTTGCTACTACATCTTTATCAGTAAGTGTTGAAATATTATAAGTAATAGTTGCTTTTGGAACTTCTTTATCAATCCAAGTAACTTTAGCTAGAGCACTACCTTTATTACCAGCTTCATCCACAAATTCAAATACAAATTCTCCGTTTTCAGTAAAAGTATAAGTATTAGAACCATTATTATTGGTAATATGAGCATTCTCTTCACTTAAATGAATGGTTGCAATAACATCCTTGTTTGTTAATTTTGTAATATTGTAAGAAACAATCGCTGTTGGTGCTTCTCTATCAATCCAAGTAACTTTGGCTATAGCACTACCTTTATTACCAGCTTCATCTACATATTCAAATGTAAATTCTCCATTTTCTGTAAATAAGTAAGTATTAGAACCATTATTATTTAGAATTTGAACATTTTCTTTATTGAATTCGATTGTTACTACTACATCTTTATTTGTAGGTTTTGTAGTACTATAAATTAATCTAGATCCAAGTGGGTCTTTATTAATCCAATCAACACGAGCCACTGCTGTACCTTTATTTCCAGCTGCATCAGTAAACTCAAATGTAAATTCGCCATTTTCTGTAAATGTATAAGTATTCTTTCCACCATTATTTATGATTCTTACGTCTTTTTCATTAAACTGAATCGTTGCTACTACATTCTTATTAGTTAATTTATTAATATCATAAGTAATAGTAGCTTGTGGTGCTTCTTTATCAATCCAATCAACACGAGCAATTGCTGCCCCTATATTTCCTGCATCATCTATAAACTCAAATGTAAATTCGCCATTTTTAGTAAATGTATAAGTATTTTTACCATTATTATTTGTGATTCTTGCATTCTTTTTGTTTAACTGAACAGTGGCAACCACATCTTTATTGGTTAATTTATTAATACTATAAGTAACTTCTGCTCTAATTGGTTCTTTATCAATCCAATTAACCTTAGCAGACATTTTTCCAGCATTGCCTGCTTCATCTACATATTCAAATGTAAATTCGCCATTTTCTGTAAACGTATAAGTATTCTTACCACCGTTATTAGTAACTCTAACATTTTGTTTATCAAAGCGGATAGTTGCAATAACATCTTTGTTTGTTACGTTAGCAATGTTATAAGTAACAGCAGCTTTTGGTGCTACACGGTCAATCCAATCAACACGAGCTACCGCTGTTCCTGGTTTACCAGTTTTATCTACGTATTCAAATGTAAATTCTCCATTTTCTGTAAATATATAAGTATTCTTACCACCATTATTCGTTATTTTTACACCAGTTGCTTCAAAATCAATAGTAGCAATAACGTTTTGATTCGTTAATTTCGTAATATTATAAGAAATAGTTGCATTAACTAAATCCTTTTGGATCCAATCAACTCGAGCCACTGCTGTACCTTTATTTCCAGCTTTATCTACGAATTCAAATGTAAATTCTCCATTTTTAGTAAATGTATAAGTATTTTTACCATCGTTATTCGTAATAGTAATATCTTTACTAGCATCAGTTAATGTTGCTACTACAGCTTCAGTAGTAGGACGAGTAGTACTATAGAACACTTTGGCTGTTGGTACAACTCTATCGATATTCTCAACAGTAGCTACTGCTGTACCTCTATTTCCTGCTTTATCAACAAATTCAAATGTAAATTCTCCATTTTCTGCAAATGTATAAGTATTCTTACCATTATTATTAGTAATAGTGATATCTTCACTTGCATTAGTTAATGTTGCTACTACATTTTTATTAGTTAACTCAGTAGTACTATATGTTACAGTAGCAGTTGGGGCAACTTTATCAATATTGTTAATAGTTGCTGTTATTTTATTAGAATTTCCTGCTTTATCTACAAATTCAAATGTGAATTCTCCATTTTCTGTAAATACATAGATATTAGAACCATTATTATTAGTAATAGTAATATCCTCACTTGCATCAGTTAAAGTAACAACGACATCTTTATTAGTGAATTGTGTTGTACTATATATTACTCTTGCTGTTGGTACAATCTTATCAATATTAGAAACTACGGCCTTAGTGCTACCCTTATTACCATCTTCATCAACAAACTCAAATGTAAATTCTCCATTTTCTGTAAATGTATAGAAATCTTTACCATTATTGTTTGTAACTGTAATATTCGTATTTGCATTAACAAGTTTAGCAACTACATTTTGATTAGTAAGCTCTGTAGTACTATATTCAACTTCCGCAGTTGGAAGAGTGATAGGTGTCTTTGTTTTATCTTCGTATAAATTAATCATAGCAACAGATGCGAATATACCATATGTTTCCATTTCAAGTTTTACATATTGTCCTTGAACACTTTCTTTAAAGTTGATTTTTCTTAATACCAACTCTTCTTCGGAACAATTTTCAATTCTGCCAGCTTGCGTCCAATTTTCTCCATCCATACTAACATAAACAGTAGCATTCTTAATATAAATAGGATCTGCATCCTTATATCTCTTTTGAATAAATTCTAAAGAAGAAATATATTTAGCTTGATCAAGCTTAATAGTTAAGAATGGTTTAGTTGGTTGAGTTAATACAGAATATCTAAAATCGGTATGCCATAATGTATTCGGATTTGCATCAATCGCATTAGGTGCATAAAAAGGCCTTGTAGTATCTACAGATTGAGTAGAAAAAGCATGCATACTTAAATGCTTAATAGGAATATATCTTCTATTTTGTGGTTGATTATCTTCTGTGAATTGATATTCAATGGCATCACTTGCTGTTGTAACTCCTGTAGCTCTTCTTCTAACTAATAAGGTTTTGTCCCCTCTTACATTAGGCTCTGCATCTTTATAAGAAGTCCAACTATCATCACCAAATATTTTCCATTCAAGACTTTCTTGATCTGGTTGTGCAATTGGTTTATTCTCTAAATCGTTTAAATAACCTTCCTCAGGTACTTCACCTTTACGAATATTGATAGAATATTCTGTTTTATCATTACCTAAAATAATTTTAATTTTATCTTCTGCATTAATTTTCTCTAATTCTATAGCAGATAATGTATGACTATCACCAATTACTTTTTGCCAAGTGGTTCCACCATCAATACTATATTGCCAATTTGTATTTTTATACTCATCAAACAAAGAGATAACGCCAGCATTCGCACCATCAAACGAGAACGATGCTACTGATTTTATTGTTGTATCTTCATAGAAGTTAAAGGCACGTACGGCAATCCAGTTTCCGTTTGTTCTATCGGCTACTATTTTTACATATTGTACTCTTTGTGGAACTTCTATATCGAAACTTTTAATATTTTCAATCGCTTGTTCAAGAGTAGTAGCAGCATTGGTATAAGTTAAACCTTTCTTTTGTGAAAGTACAGTCCAGTTTTCTCCATCCATACTTCCCCATACAGTTCCATCATAGATTTTTCCATTTCCTCCTGCTGCAGGAACATATTCTACCGCTGATATATGCATTGGTTGATCTAGTTTTACAGTAAGATAACGTTCTGTATCAC
>CAJUCU010000021.1:2203-22773 GCA_910585335.1 uncultured Bacilli bacterium | reverse complement strand
ATAACGGTTGCATTGAAAGTACCTCCTTTTCTTTTTCCCCGATGATACACTGATTTTTAACCTTTGTAAAATGAGCATTTTTTCAAATTTAGGCAAGAAAAAAGAACAAAAATATTATTTGCTCTTTCTAATTTTATAAATGTTATACTCTTTGTTACTCAAATAGGAATTTCACTCATTATTTGAAATATCATAATAAACTTCATTTATGGTGTTTTCAAAACAATCGTAATCTACTTTATACCATTGAACTGAGAATTGATGTTTAAAAAACGTATACTGTCTTTTGGCATAGTGCCTACTATTCTTCTTAATCTCTTCTGCTACTTCATCTAGGGTTTTATTCCCATTAAAATAGTCTATAAATTCTTTATAACCAATTGCTGTCTGCATTACTTTTGATGTGGCAAAATGAGATTTTAGACCTGTTACTTCTTCTTTTAAACCGTGTTTTATCATTATATCTGCTCTTTTATTGATAATGTCATATAGTTTTTCTCGGTCGGTTGTCAGTCCAATTATTTTAAAATCATACAAAGCTTTATCTTTGTTATTTGTAATTTCTTCCTTGTTTTCTAATTTATTTAAGAGTCTAATTAATCGTTTTCGATTGTTTACATGGATATCTGTTTCTTGATAAGTCTTTATTTTATCTAATATTGCTTGGTTTGTTAACTCTTCATATTCATGATAAGTCGTTCCTTCTTGGAACTTATAGTCATATAAAGCTGCTTTGATATAAAGACCAGTTCCTCCAACTAAAATGACATTCTTCCCGCGAGAAAATATTTCTTCTATTTTGCTGCGACAATCTCTTTGATAATCGAAAACGGTATAAAAGTCATCTACTTCTTTTATATCAAATAAATGATGTGGAACTCCTTCTTTCTCATCCTCTTTTATTTTTGCTGTTCCGATATTTAAGTGTTTATATACTTGTGTTGAGTCAGCATTGATAATTTCAGCATTTAGTTTTTTGGCTAGCTCTACACTTAATTTTGTTTTTCCAACGCCAGTTGGTCCGACGATTACAATAATCATTTTCTTTCTCCTTTGCCTAATCCATTGCACGTTTAAACATTTTTTCTAAATCGTATTTGGTATAAGTAATGATGGTTGGTCTACCATGAGGGCAAGTAAATGGGTTCTTACACTTTCTAAGTGTTTCCAAAAGATACTCCATCTCATCTATATTGATATAGTCATTTGCTTTAATCGACATACGACATGCTAGTGTAATAGCTGTCTTTTCGATAAATTTTTCTTTTGAAAAGTCTTCTTTTGTCGCGATTAATTCTAAAATTTTTTGAAGAGAGGCTTTTTCGTACCCTTCTTTTAACCAAGTGGGGTGTTCTCTTATTATAAAAGTGTTAGAACCAAATTCTTCTATTTTAATACCAAAACTATCTAAAAATGAAATATTTTCTTTTATGATAATATACTCATTGGGCATCATCTCGATTGATATTGGAATTAATGGGGCAATGGTTTCTTTTTCTTCTTTGCTCATTTCACGAAGATATTTTTCGTAGTTGATGCGTTCAGCAGCAGCGTGTTGATCAATGATAAACATGCCATCTTCATTTTCGGCAATGATATATGTCATATGAACAATTCCTTTTGGAATCATTTTCTTGATACGAGGTGTCTCTTCTTCTTGACTTTCTTCATTTTCGTCTTGATATACTTCTTCTGCTTCTTTGATTTCTTGTAAGTCTAGTACTACCTCTTCATATGATGTGGTATCAAGAGGCTCTATATCGGTTTTATAAAATGCGTTAGCAAGTGGTTTTGCTACTTCACTTACGCTTGTTGCTGTTCGTACCGAAGCTTTTGGTATTAAAAGAAGTTGTTTAAGGCGCTGCCTAATCATTTTTTCAACTAACTCCTTTAACTCCTCCATCTTAGAAAATTTTATATCCATTTTAGTAGGATGAATATTAATATCTATTAAGATAGGATCGACTGAGATATTCAAGACAATGATAGGGAATTTATCTTTCGGAATATAGGTATGATAGGATTCCACAATCATTTTATTTAATTCGTTGTTGCGGATTACTCTGTTGTTGACTAGAGTTGTAATCGCATTTCGATTTGATTTATAAACTTCTGGGTAAGAAATGTAGCCTGTTACTACGTAGTCATCATTACTTGCCTCTACTTCGACCATTTTTTTGGCTACTTCTGCTCCATATATTTGATAAATTACTTTTCGTAAATCACCATTTCCATCTGTCTCTAAAAGTGTTTTTTCATTATTTATTAGAGTAAATTTGATTTCAGGGTAAGATAGTGCCATTTTATCAACGTATTCCACAATATTCGCTAGTTCTGTATATAGATTCTTTAGATATTTTAAGCGTACTGGTGTATTATAAAAGAGATTCGAAACGGTAATGGTTGTTCCTTTTTGTAAATCACTTTTTTCTACCTTTTCTATTCTTCCACCATCTATTTCTACTAAAGTTCCTGTTTTTTGATCTGATGTCTTTAATGTGATATGAGAAACAGAAGCGATAGATGGTAGGGCTTCTCCACGAAATCCAAGAGATTCAATATTAAATAAGTCTTCTACATCTAAAAGTTTGCTGGTGGCATGTCTAGAAAAAGCAAGCGTTGCATCGTTTTCATCCATCCCTATTCCATCATCTGTTATTCTGATTTCTTTTACGCCTGAGTCTAGTAGTTCGATTTTTATCTCACTACTTTTGGCATCAATACTATTTTCTACTAGCTCTTTTACCACATTCATTGTTTTTTCTACTACTTCACCTGCTGCAATTTTATTGGCTAGAATCTCACTCATTACTTGAATTTTACTCATACTACCACTCCTAGCATCCTTTGGATTTCATTTTAGAACATACTACACAGACTTTGTAATCTAGTGTCATATTAAAATCTTGCGCACTTCCTCTTCTAGTCACAACTACTTTACTACTTGTTAAATTACAATTTACTCCATTTTTATCTGGATCTAATAAGTTTTTTAAATATCCATCATTCAGTAGGGTTTGTGCTGTGATGGTTTTACTTGCTCCGATATTTGGTATGTCTTCAGAATGATCCACAAAATAGTTTTGAACTTCTGCTTTTAAATTCTTTTCTAGCATTTCAAAATCTTGTTTTTTGGCCTTGTGCATATACTGTGTTACTGCTGAGACTGCTACTGAAGATAAGATACCGATAATCGTAATAACCGCTAGTAGTTCAATCATTGTAAATCCGTTTTTTTTCTTTTTCATTGTTATCCAACCTCTCTTTTTTTTCATTATACTATAAATCTTTCAAATACTGATGCAAATTTTTAGCCACATCGCTTCCCACTACTTCTGCTAGTGCCTCTTCACTCGCTTCTTTCATCTTCTTCAGAGAAGAGAATTTTTTTAGTAGCTCTTTTTTGCGCACCTCACCAATTCCTGGCACCAAATCAAGTACAGAAGAAAGGGCTCCTTTTGCTTTGATATTGCGGTGATAGGTAATTGCATACCTATGAACTTCTTCTTGAATTTTCGATAAAAATAGAAATAAATTACTATCACTTTTTACTGGCAAAATATTTCCGTTTTCATCAATAATACTACTTGTTCTGTGTTTTTTATTTTTTTGTAGTCCAATAATTGGAATGTTTAGACCAAGGGAGGTGATGATTTCTTTGGCCACTCCTACTTGAGTATAACCTCCATCCATTACAATTAAATCAGGCTTTTTTAAATCTTCCATTAAAACTTTATAATATCTGCGATATAGTACTTCCCTCATGGCTCCTAAATCATCTTTTACCTCAGTAGATATCTTAAACTTGCGATATTCGTCTTTCAGTGGAAGAAAATCATCATAAACTACCATACCACCTACATAGAAAGTTCCGAAAAGATGGGAGTTGTCGAAAGACTCCATCCGAGATACACTTTCTAAGTGCAATAGTTCTTTTAACTCCTCTATCGCTGCTAACCTTAAATCATCATTTTTCTTTAATGTTTCTTCTTGTTCGGTTAAGTTCTCTTTGGCATTCTCTCGGGCTAAATCAAGTAGATTTTTTAATTTACCACGATATGGGGTGTGTACTTTAATATTCAAGTATTCGCTTAAAAGATTACTATCCATTTCTTCTGGCACCAATAATTCTTTTGGCAGCAGTCCTTTTTTATCGTAAAATGTTAAGATATATTCCGTTACTTGTTCTGTGATATCTAAATCACTGCTAATGATCGTTTTGTCGCGCCCTACTAGTAAGCCTTCCCTTACAAAGAAGATTTGTATAGATAGATAATTTTTATCTTGATAAAAGTTCACTAAGTCAAAATGATAATTATGATTTAAGTCGATCTTTTGTTTTCTTAAGGTAATGTCAATATCTTCGAGCATCGTTTTTAATTCCAAAGCCCGTTCATAATTCATGGCTTCGCTCGCTCGCATCATTTCTTCTTCTATTTTTTTCTTGATAAAGGTGCTATCCCCTTTTAGAAAGGTAGTAATTTCCTTCACCATTTTTTCAATGTTTTCTTTGTCTACTTCTTTTTCACAGTATCCCAAGCATTCATGGATGTGATAATATAGACATAATTCTTTTTTTAGATGTTCACACTTTCTTAGTGGATATAGCCGATTAATCATATTGACTGTTTTTCTAGCAGCGGTGACATTGGGATAAGGTCCATATAAATAATTGGTATTTTTCTTTCTCTTTATGTTTCTTATAATACGTAGACGAGGATACTTTTCTTTGGTGAGTTCAATATAAGGATAAGTTTTATCATCTTTTAGGAGAATGTTATATTTAGGGTCATATTTTTTTATCAACGTAATTTCTAAAATTAAAGATTCTAGTTCTGAGGAGGTTACAATGTATTCAAAGTCATCAATATCTTCTACCAGCATCCTAGTCTTTCCCGTTACAGTACCAGTGAAATAGCTTTTCAAACGGTTTTTTAAGTTTTTGGCTTTTCCTACGTAAATGATAATGCCATCTTTGTTTTTCATTTGATAGCTCCCTGGTTTCGTAGGGACTAAAGAAAGCTTTTCTTTAAAATCTTTCATAACATGCCACTTCCTTTTTTGCTATTATTAGTATAACATAAAGTATCTTTTTCCAAAAGAAAACGAGAGAAAAATTCTCTCTTCTAAAATCAAATATAGAAAATTACATATATTTTTCCATTGATTTCATCATTTGATTGATTTGTTTCTCGTTTGGTTTTCTTCCCATTTGCATCATTAATGCTTTAATCATCTCTCTATTGATTGGCGGATTTTTCTTTAAGTATTTTTTCATAAACATACGTGCTCCGAAGAATCCAATTACAAGTCCAACAATAAGTCCTACTAAAACTTGTAAAATATCTTGTAACATATTATCACGCTCCTTGTTATTATTCTACTAGAAATTATACTTTTAGACAAGTGTTTTTAGTCCATCTATAAAGAAATATTCTTGTAGTTCGAAATCGCAAACAAAGAAGTTTTTGTTGATGGAAGATAGAATTTCAAAAAAAGAGGTCCCTTCTTGTTCCGCTTCTATTTTGATATAGGAACGCTTTACCTCAAGAATGCTGATTTCATCTTTATATAAGTTATTAATTCTATGCTTTCCGTCTCTTTTGCTATAGGGAATATCTTGGTGCATTTTTACAAAGAGAATGTGATCGATGCTATTTTTATCGATTCGATTTGTGAGCTGCTGAAATAGATTATAGCCATACATAATATCATCATGGTTTAAATAGTATAGTCCACGAAGAACACCATAAAGTGCGGATTCATTTCCATGATATAACGTTTTAAACTCTGGTTTCATATCAAAAATATAAAAAACTCTCATATTATCACCTAGTATTAGGATAATCAATATAAGAGTTATATTTTGTCGAATTTTGTTTATTTTAAGAGATTTTCTATTTTTTCTTCCATAGTCTCTAAATCAAAGCCAAACTTTTTATCTAATTCTTCACTACTTCCTGAATCTCCAAATGAATCTACAGAGAAGATATATTTGTCGTTGAAGACTAATTTGTTCCAAGAACTAGAAGAAGCTCTTTCTATTACAATTTTTCTAATACCGACTGGTAAAATTTCTTCTTTGTATTCTTCGTCCATTTCCATGAATCTTTTCATGTTAGGCATCGATACGACACGAATATCAAAACCTTTGCTGTAAAGTCTTTCTGCTAGTTTTAATGCTAGATGAACTTCTTCGCCTGTGGCAATGATAATGCCGCCTAGATTTAGCGTTTCTTTACGGACAATATATCCACCCTTTGGAATTTCACTTATCTTCGTTGATTCTAAAATCTCTGCTTTATTTCGTGATAGGATGATGGCAGCTGGTCCTTTTACTTCTTCCAAGATTACTTTATAACTTCCGATGATTTCGTTGGCATCGGCTGGACGGAATACTTCTAGATTAGGAAGTGCTCTTAGTTGTGCCAGTTGTTCTACTGGCTGATGGGTTGGTCCATCTTCTCCAACAGAAATAGAATCATGTGTCAATATATAAATCACACCTAAGTTCATTAGTGCAGAAAGACGAAGGGATGGCTTTAAGTAGTCGGAAAAACTTAGAAAAGTAGATCCGTAGGGTCTGTAGCCAACTAACGCTAGGCCATTTAAAATCGCTCCCATTGCATGCTCTCTTACTCCGAAATAAATATTTCCGCCACTATAATCATTTGCAGAAAAGTCACCTTCTTTTTCTAGATAATTATTACATGCTCCAAATAAATCAGCAGAGCCACCGAATAAGTACTTTGTGTTTTTGGCGATTGCATTTAATGTTTTATGAGATGACTCCCGGTATGCTTCTTTTTCGCCTTCTAAATATTTATATGTGAAATCTACGATTTCAATTTTTTTCTTATTATTTAAGAAGAAGTCTAACTCTTCTTGTTCTTCTTCGCTTAATGACTCTCTCTCTTTTTCAAAGTTTTTATATAAATTTTTGTTTCGATTTTGAATCAGACGTTGAAAGTCTTCAATTGTATCAGAAGAGACAGCGAATGGAATATCACGTAGTTTCATCTTTTTCTTGATATTCGAAATATCTTTCTTATCTAATGGTTTCCCATGTGCTAGATTACTGTTTTCATTTTTAGAGAATTTGCCTATTGTTGTTTGTACTTCAATTAATGTTGGTTTGTCGCTTTGCTTTGCTTTTTGGATTGCTTTATCAATCGCATCAATGTCTTCTCCATCGCTTACTAATATCGTATTCCATCCCAAGGCTTGAAAGCGGTCTCCTACGTTTTCTGTAAAGGTAAGAGATGTTTTTCCATCTAATGAGATTTTATTTGAATCGTAGAGTACAATTAATTTATTCAACTTTAGTGTTCCTGCTAGTGAGGCTGCTTCGTAAGAGATTCCCTCCATTAAATCTCCATCACCACATAGTACGTATGTGGTGAAGTCAATCAAGTTTCTACGTTTATTATTAAAAGTGGTACCAAGGTGGGCTTCTGCCATTGCAATTCCTACTGCTGTAGCAAATCCTTGTCCTAAAGGTCCAGTAGTCATATCTACACCTGGTGTTTTTCCGTATTCTGGATGTCCTGGCGTCATAGAACCTAGTTTACGAAAGTTTTTTAAATCATTGATTTCAATATTAAATCCTGCCATGTGTAGGGTGCTATATAATAAGGCAGAACCATGTCCTGCTGACAAAATAAAGCGGTCTCTATTCAACCAATCGGGATGTTCAATATCAAAACGTAAATGATGAGCGTATAGTGTGTAGATGATTGGCGCGGCACCTAATACGATACCTGGATGACCACTTTCTGCTTCATCAATCATATCAATTCCTAATGCTCTAATTTGATTTATAATTTTAATCTCGTCAATTTCACTTTCATCTCTTTTGATCGTTATCATAACACTTCACCTATTTTTATTATATCCTATTTTTTAGAAAAACCCAAGTGCAATTTTAAAATTATCGGATAATGGTCACTAAAGCTCTGATACTTCTTATCTTTTTCTAGTAATACACTTTCTACTTTAAAACTTTCCGATAAAAATACATGATCGATTGCATAATTGGTTGTTGCTTCCTTATATGTTTTTTCTTTTATGTCTATGTGATTGATTTTTAGATTTTTTAGTTCTTTTGTGAAGAGAACAAAATCTTTATTTTTCGTTGTCATATTAAAGTCTCCCATTAAAATAACAGGATGTGAAATTTCCTTTATCATTTTTAGTAAGTATTTTAATTCCTTTACTTTTGTTTTATTTTTTCTATGGTCTAGATGGGTATTGAATACTACAATCTCGCCCTGTTCTGTAGCTAGTTTTGTCATAGTCACGATTCTTGGAACGAGAGAGGAAAGCCATGGTAAATATTCTGTTTTATAGCTTAGTACCTTTTGATCTGTAATGATTGGAACTCGTTCATTGAAAGTTTCTAATACTCCTATATGGTTTGTCACTATATTCTCTTGGTACCTAGTATTTCCATAACATACATATGGCGGAGTTATTCTTTTTTCTAGACGTCTATAATACCTTGGATTTACTTCTTGCAAGCCTACAATATTGATATGATACTTTTTTATTAACTCAAAAAGCATTTCAATATGGTCTTCTTGTCCTAGTAGTCCATCGTATTTTTTTATTTTATATTTATTTTGTATATTCATGGTTGCAATATTTAACATGTCATCACCTTCTATTTATTATATGAAAACCAATATGAATTTTTCTATTTTTAGCACATCAATCGTATCATGGCTATATTTTTTGGTCAAGGAAAATCAAAAAAAAGAAAACGGCAATTAACTTGTCATTTTCTCTTGATACTTTTCAATTAAATTTATATATTTTTTTCTTAGTGCTTTTTTCTCTTTCTCGCTATAGCCTTCTTTATTTCCTGTTGTAATTGCCTCGTAGTCTAAACTATAGTTTTCGATTTTCCCGTTTTTTACAAAGAAGAGTGCTGGTGTTTTTAATTTCTCTCCTTTTTTTAATTGAGAAGTAATTTGTTTGGTTAACTTTTTATATTTTTCTTTGTGTTCTTCTGCCATTTTTAGATTGAGATAGTTTACTTTTTCGATCTTCTGTTCTAAAAATGCTTGATTTAATATTTTTACGCATAGTCTTGACCATTCTCCATCTGAGTTGCCTAAAAATATAATGCCGCTTCCTTTTTCAAAGAGAGTGATGGCCTCTTCTATGGTAACGTAATGAAAAGGATTCTTTTCTTTTATATTATACTCGACTGCAAACTTTTCGGCATCCGTCTGTTCTTCTATCTTTTTGACCGAACACCCGACTGTACATAGTATAATGACTAGGAAAAAAACGACTTTTTTCATAACTGCTCCAATCCATTATCCGTTAATTTGATTCATTACTTCATCAGCGAAGTTTTCTTCTTTTTTCTCTATTCCTTCTCCAACAGCGAAACGAGTCATTGATACGATTTCTCCGCCATTATTTTTAACAAAGGCCCCTACTGTCATAGATGAATCTTTGATGAATTCTTGTTCTTCTAAGCATGATTCTTTATAGAATTTATTAATTCTACCTGCTACCATTTTTTCAGCGATTTCTTCTGGTTTACCTTCGTTCATTACTTGTTCTTTGATTACTTTCTTTTCATGTTCTAGCAACTCTTCAGGCATTTCATCGCGTCTAGCACAAACTGGATTCATAGCTGCTACATGCATAGCCACATCTTTTGCTACTTCATCATTTGCATCTCTTGTTACTACTAGAGTTGCAATTCTTCCACCCATATGTAAATATGGTCCAAATTGTTCATTTTCTGCTTTTGTTACTTTTACAAAACGTCTAAAACTAATTTTTTCACCAATTTTTGCAGTAATAGCAATTAACTTTTGTTCTATTGTTTCATTCTCATCCTCTAGTTTTAATACCTCTTCTACACTATCTACATCATTTTTTAAAACGATGCTTGCTAAATAGTCTACAAAACTTACGAACTCTTCATTTTTGGCAACGAAATCAGTCTCAGAGTTTACTTCTAATATTACAGCATTATTTCCTTCTGTTTTTATTACACATAGTCCCTCTGCTGCAATGCGTGATTCTTTTTTTGCTGCTTTGGCAATTCCTTTTTCTCTTAACCAATCAATTGCTTGGTCCATATTTCCTTCAGTTGCTTCTAATGCTTTTTTACAATCTAGCATTCCAGCTCCTGTTTTTTCTCTTAATTCCTTTACATCACTTGCTTTAAACATAATAATCCTCCTCTTTTTCATTTATTCAAAAAAAGGGTGCAAAACCTGCCACCCTCCTTTTATCTTAAAGCATCAATTAATTCTTGTTTTTTCATTGTTGAGTATCCTTTAACCTCTTTTTCTTTTGCTAGTTTCTTTAAATCTGTTAAAGTCATACTCTCTAAATCAACTGCTTCATTTTCTACTTTTTCTTCACTGTCAGTGTTGTTTTTTTCTGTTTCTTTTACTTCTACTGTTGCTGTTTCCTCTTTTGTTTCTTTCTTTGGTGCTTTTTGTTTATCTTCTTCTGTTAAGTAATCGATCATTTCATTTCCATTTACTTCAGCGATTGCGTTTGTAAGAGAACCGATAATTAATTTTACGGCACGAACAGCGTCATCGTTTCCTGGAATAACATAATCTACTACATCTGGGTCACAGTTTGTATCTACGATACCAAATACTGGAATTCCTAGAATATGTGCTTCTTTAATTGCAATATCTTCTTTTCTTGGATCTACAATTACTAATGCTTGAGGAAGTTTTTTCATTTCGCGAATTCCTCTTAAGTTACGGTTTAACTTTTCATATTCCTTCTTAATTTTGATTACTTCTTTTTTTGGTAGTAAATCAAAAGTTCCATCAGACTCCATTTTGTCGATTTCGTCCATTCTTCTAACACGAGAACGGATTGTTTTAAAGTTTGTTAGTGTTCCACCTAACCATCTTTCGTTAACGAAATACATATTGGTTCTAACAGCAGATTCTTCACATGCTTCTTGGGCTTGTTTTTTTGTTCCAACGAATAGGAACTTTCCACCATCTTCGGCAATCTTTTTCATTGCTTCATATGCTTCTTCTAATTTTTTTGAAGTTTTTTGTAAATCGATGATGTAAATATCATCTCTTGTTGTATAGATGTACTCCTTCATTTTTGGATTCCATCTTCTTTTTTGATGTCCGAAATGAACACCTGACTCTAATAAATAATTCATTGATACAATTGTCATATCTAAATCTCCTTTTTGTTTTTCTTCTACTAGCTTCTAATAAATACCACCCGTAGGCACTAGGTATCTAAATTCACTAATATGTTTTTTTATTTTAATGCTTCAAGCAATTCTGCTTTTTTCATTGTAGTTGCTCCCTTGATTCCTTTTTCTTTTGCCACTTCTCTTAGTTCTGCAACTGACATTTTACTATAGTCTGTACTAGACTCTTTTTTTGCTACTTTCTTTTCTTCCTTAGCAGTTTCTTTCTTGGCACCGCCTTGGATTGTTACTTCTGTTAATTTTGCTACTTCTTTTTTGCTTATCTTTCCTTCTTTTCCATCTTTTGCAACACGTACAAATTCTGCGAACATCTTAGGATCATTAATTGCAATTTCTGATAGCATTTTACGGTTTACTTCTACACCTGCTTTTGTAAGTCCTTCGATGAATCTTGAATAACTGATTTCATTTTCACGACATGCAGCGTTAATTCTAGTGATCCATAATTTTCTGAAATCTCTCTTTTTTTGTTTACGGTCACGATAAGCATATTGTCCTGAATGCATTAATTGTTCTTTTGCTGTTTTATATAATCTATGCTTACTTCCAAAATAACCTTTGGCTTGTTTTAATACTTTTTTATGACGAGCTTTTGTCACTGCTCCATTTTTTACTCTTGCCATTTTTTACTCCTCCTTTTATTATTTAATAATATTTTGTAAACGATTTTGATCTGCCTTACTTAAAGTAGACCCTTTTCTATTTTTACGATTGATGGCACTTGATTTTTTTCCTGTATTATGACGGCTACCTGGTCTACCAATACTGATAGTTCCACCTTTTCTCACTTTTAGAACTTTTTTTGTTCCTTTATGTGTTTTCATTTTTGGCATACTTAATTCCTCCTACTATTTTTCTTTTTTAGGCACTAATACACAAGACATTACTCTACCGTCCAACTTTGGTTGTTGATCGACATCGGCATAGTCCTTTGTTTTTTCAATAAAACGCATGATGACTTCACGACCTAATTCTGTGTGCGCCATTTGACGACCTTTAAAACGAACAGTTAGTTTGATACGGTCCCCTTTTTCTAAGTACTTTAACGCATTTCTAAGTTTGGTTCCGAAGTCACCAATGTCAATGGTTGGAGACAGGCGATACTCTTTTAACTCAGACATGTTCGCACGTTGACGTTTTAATGCTTCTTTCTCCTTTTTCTGTTTCTCATAACGATATTTGTTATAATCCATTACTTTACAAACAGGTGGAGTCGCATTAGGACTTATCAGAACTAAATCTAGTGAAGCATACTGGGCAAGTGTTAGGGCGTCATTTATACTTTTTACACCCACTTGTTCCCCGTTTGGTCCTATTACCAATACTTCTTTTGCTTTGATTTGTTCGTTAATCATCATGTTATTTTTATTGTTTGCGATAATTAACACCTCCATAAATTAAGAAAAGTGGATATTATGCGATATCCACTTAAAAAACCAATATAACTATTTATATTTCTTTGGCTTTTTACCTACCACTACTCGCTGGTCAGGTGGATATTACATCGCTTTCCTTTTCTTGACTGTTATAAGTATATGAAAAAAATGGGAAAAAGTCAACCATTTTTTTTCGATTCTCTTTCTTTTTATTACTTTTTGAAATCTAGTACTCTCATTTTATCATTTTTACTTACGCGATTTGACTCTCGAATCTTACTAATTGCTTTATTTTGCGTAAATTTATTTAATTTATTTTTTTTCAAATACTCTAATGTTTTTTGTTTTTCTTTCACGAAACATTCGCTGATTAACCAAGAGGTGGCCATATTGACATAATAAGTATCTACTTTTACTCGATTACATATCTTGAAAATGCGGTCTATATACTCTTTTTCGACGTAATAATCTAAAAGCATCACAAGACCAAACCGAACTCTATATTCATCTTTACTTTTGGTATATGCTTTTATTTTCTTAAAGAATATCTTTTTATTGAGCTTGATGATTTTTAGATTAGAAATTACATAATCACAAAGAGCCCAATTATCGATTTTTTCAATATAACGTTCTAAATAGAACAGTGTATCTTTTAAGTCTTTCAGATTGGCAATTACTAGTCCTTCTAGTAGAACTTCTTCATAGTACTCTTCTTCTACTACTTCTAAAAAGGAAAAGGGATCATTCTTAGAAATTTTTTTGGCTAGTTCTTTTAAAATTGGTACACGTATTCCTATTTTTTTATAATCTGTAAAAATTAATTTAAAATTAAATTCTTTATATGTCTTATCTTCTAATAGTAGTAGTTCACTTTGAAACTTTTGATAAGTACTACTATCCCACCCACTTGGTACTTTCATTTTACTTCTCCTCGCCTAAATTTTTAATCGCTTCCATTAATCCTAACTTTCCGTAGGAATAAGTGAGGGCGCCTTGCATATAGGCAATATATGGGTCTCTAATTGGACCATCACATGAAAGTTCTATGGAAGAACCTTGGGTAAAACTGCCAGAGGCCATAACCACTTGATCATCATAGCCAGGCATATCCCATGCTTCCACTTGAGCATGAGAGTCAATTGGTGAGGCATGTTGAATTCCTCTCGTA
Source organism: uncultured Bacilli bacterium (assembly GCA_910585335.1). GTDB lineage: Bacteria > Bacillota_I > Bacilli_A > RF39 > UBA660 > MGBC119817. The sequence goes on along the minus strand of CAJUCU010000021.1, from coordinate 9,002 downwards.
AAACGAATTAACTTCTCTTTATCACGGAAAATGATATTTTGAACAATATCCACCCGTTGTTCTTTTTTTGTTGGTTCTACTTCATAGCCTAAACTTTCCATTACAGCGGATGTTAAAACGGCTGTTTTTAAGGCACTTGCTACTACAGATGGGGCCATAAATAGCCCTTGCAAAATTTGCTTATTGATTCCTAGTGATGGACCTACTTCCGCTCCTTCGCCAGGTAGTGTTAAACGTTCTGCACACAATTCTACATATTTTTTTTTGCCCGCAATATAAGCACCATTAGGGGCAATTCCACCACCTAGGTTTTTAATTAAGGACCCAACAATGACATCAGCACCTACTTCTAGTGGAGATTTGTCATCCACAAACTCACAGTAACAATTATCTACCATGATGATAACGTCTTCATCCACTTGGCGAATTTTTTGAATGATTCGCTCTAGCTTTTGGTTACTTAAACTCTTTCTAGTAGAATAACCTTTTGAACGTTGAATTTCAATCACTTTTACTTGGTGCTGTTTTAAAAATTCGATAATTTGATTTTCATCAAAGTCATTATCTACTAAATCTATTTGGTAATAGGTAACGCCGAATGATTTTAGGCTTGAGGGATTTTCCTTGATACCGATTACTTCATCTAGGGTATCATAAGGCTTTCCACTAATACTAAGTAGGATATCATTTGGCCGCAAAAGACCGAATAGACATACGGTTAATGCATGACTTCCTGATATAAACTGACTTCTTACCAGTGCTTTTTCTGCACCTAAAACTTCGGCAAACACAGACTCAATTTTATCTCTACCTGTATCGTTATAGCCATATCCCGTGGTAGAAGCAAAGTCACTTTCTGTCACTTGATACTTTTTAAAAGCAGCTAGTACTTTCTTGCTATAAAACATTTCTGAATCTTCTATTTTTGCAAATTCCTCTTTCAAAGATTCTTCTACGTCTATTATTAATTTTTCTAGTTTTTCCATCTAACGCATACCTCCATCTACTTTTATTATAGTATTATTGATATAACTGGCATCATCACTAGCTAAAAAATAAATTGCTTTGGCTACTTCATCTGGTCTTCCTAACCGTTTTAGTGATATTTTTTCTGTTTCGCTTTCTATATAGTCCTGATCTAAATCCTTTAATTCTTTCTCGGTTCCAATCCAGCCAGGGGCTACACAGTTAACACGGACATAAGGACTATAGGCCACGGATAAGTTTGAAGTAAGTGAGATGATTGCGGCTTTAGAAGCATCATAATCAATTGACATTGGATAATACTGAGTTAGGCCATTGGTAGAAGAAAGGTTGATGATGGCTCCATTTTTATTTTGATACATCTCTTCCCCTACTAATTTGCTGATTAAGAATGTTCCTACTACATTTACTTCTAAAGTATCCATAAACTTTGCTTTTTCTTTCTCGCAATAAAGACAGTCATAGCATACTGCTGCATTATTCACTAGGACATCTACTTCCGAAAATTTTGCTTTTACTTGTTCTAACATAACTTGAATGGAACTTTCCTCGCGCAAATTGCAATAACAACTCATCACTTCTGTTTGATACTTTTCTTTTAGAAAAATGGCGTTTTTTTCTGTTTTTTCACGGTTTTCACAATAAGTTAGAACTATCTGAAAGTTATGCTTGGCAAATTCTATCGCTGTTTTCAATCCTATTTCAGAAGCTCCTCCAGTAATTATTACAGTTTTCATACTTCACTCTCCAAGTTCATTGTAACAAAGAAAAAGTTCATCTGCAATAAAAAGCAAGACGAACTTTGTAAAGTTTTTTTATTTTTATCTAGATTTACCAATGTATTCTTCTGGTATGTATGATTTTAGTTCTATTTCTTTTTGTAGGGCTACACTTTGCATTCTTTTTAGTTTATTCGCCATGATTTTTAGTTCTTTTTCATTTAAGTAGCAACGATATTTATTTTTTATTTCTAGGCGAAACTTTTCGATTAAGTTCAAAGCTTCTCTATAGCAAGTGCCTGTGTCATCATCTGAGACTAATAATTCTGTCAAAGTCTTTAATAAACGTTCATATTTGGCTGTTACTTTCTTAGCGACTAATTTAGAAGCGATTGTTTTATCCATTATTAAAATGTTTTTTACTTCTGTATTCTGGATGATAAATTTATGTTTTTTAGATGATAAGGGGTAGCCAGTGAGGTTATTTGGTCTATATTGATAATTTTTCGTTTTTTGTTTTTTCTTTATTTTATAACTCATAACCGTCACTCCTTTTGAGCGTCATATCGGGTCTTCTTAACTGTGTTTTTTTTATGCTCTCATTTTTGCGATATTCTGCAATTTTTTTATGATCTCCACTTACTAAAACTTCGGGTACTTCCATTCCTCTAAATTCGCGAGGTTTGGTATAGTTTGGATAATCTAAGAGATTTTCATTAAAAGATTCGTTCTGATGAGATGATTCTTTTATAACTCCAGGGATTAGGCGAACAATGGAGTCTACTATGACTAGACTTGCATACTCTCCGCCTGTTAATACATAATCACCAATACTTAGTTCTAGGTCTGCTAGGGTTCTAATTCGCTCGTCAAAGCCTTCATAATGCCCACATATTATAATTAAGTGTTCTTCTTCGCTTAAATTATATGCTAACTTCTGCTCATACTTGGTACCATCTGGTGTTAGGAGAATCACTTTGCTTTTTTCTGTTTTTAATGCTTCTACACAATCAAAGATTGGCTGGCATGTTAACACCATTCCATCGCCTCCACCATATGGGGTGTCATCTACTTTATGATGTGGATCTTTGGAATAATCACGAAAGTTTATTGTGTTGATTACTACTTTTTGTTCTTCTTGGGCACGCTTTATAATGGATGAAGAAAAAATGTTTTCAAACATCTCTGGAAAAAGTGTTAAAATATCTATTTTCATAAACTCACCTACATTCCTTCAGGAATTTCAATTATTATTTCTTTGTTTTTGCTATCTATCTTTTTTATAAAAGGAGACTTTAGTGGAAGTAGTATTTCTTCCTTCTCTATTTCTAGTCTTATAATTTTATTAGATGGACCACCAAAGAAGATTTCTTTTATTATACCATCTTTTCTATCTGTTGTCTTTACTTGATATGTGATTAACTCTTCGTCTAATATCTCATCATCTGCTAAATTTAAGGCTTCTTTTTCTTTATAGACTTTCTTTTTCATAAGGAATAAAACTTCATTTATATCGTTATAGCCTTCTAGTGTTATCATATCATAGTTTTTGTGTTTTCTGTAGCCTGTAATTTTATACTTTTCTTCTTCTATACATAAAAAAGTGTCTTTTAAGAATGCTTTTTCTTTATAGGGAAAATCGGAAATAATTCTAATTTCACCTTTAATTCCATGGGTTCCAACAATCTTTCCAATATATACTTTACTCATGAAATTCGCCCCTTAATTCGTATAATAGAATGCTAGTTGCCACTCCTACATTTAAGCTTTCTACATTGCTATTCATTTCGATATATAGATTTTGATCACAAAGTGCACTTAACTCTTCTTCTACACCTGAACCTTCATTTCCCACAATTAATGCATACGACTTTCGGTCTCGTACCACTCGAGCATCTTCTCCATACTCCACTTTGGTTCCGTAAACAGGAATTTCTTTTTGCTTCAACTCATTTATGACTTCTTTTAAATTTCTTCTTACAATATTCGTATGAAATAGCATTCCTTGTGTTGATCTTACGACTTTTGGATTGTATAAATCGACTGTTTTTTCTGATAGGACAATGGTATCAATATCAAATGCGACAGCACTTCTAATAATGGTCCCAAGGTTTCCTGGGTCCTGGATATTATCTAGTAGGAGCACGCGACTACCTAGTTCTTCTTGTTCTTCTTTCTTTTTACAAAGGGCCAATATAGGTACAGGGTGGTCTAGTGTAGAAATTTTTTTGATTACTTCTTCTGTTACATAGACGATTTTGGCGTCTAGTGGAATCACTTCATCTTGCTCTAGTATCACTTCTTCTAAAATACCACATTTATAAGCTTCTAAAACTAAATGCATCCCTTCTACAATAAACTTTCCTGATTTATCTCGATACTTTTTTTGTTGCAACTTTATATATTCTTTTATTTTTGGATTTTCAACACTACTAATTAACATAAAACACCTCTAAAATTCTTTCATTTCTTTTCTTATTTTTTTATAATTTGGTTCATTTTCTTCTACCACTTCCCAAAATGATTTAGAGTGGTTTGCGTGAATTAAATGAGATAGTTCATGTACGATTACATAATCTAAATACTTTAAATCTCGCTTCATTAATTCTAGATTTAGAGTAATGATCTTTTCTTTGGTATTACACACACCCCAGCGAGTAGTCATTTTTCTAATTTTTAAAGCAGGATATGGAACCTTATAGGAAAACTTGCTATAAATTGCATCTAAGTGTTCTTTATATATTCTTTTGGCTTCTTTTTTATAAAATTTATCAAGGTCCTGTTCTTTATTCATAAATACTTTGCTAGAACCTATGATCATTTCCTTTTGGTTGGTAAAGACGATTCGATAGCGTTTTCCTAAATAGTGAAAATCACTATTATTCTCATTTTTTGTTTGCTGTTTATGTAGCATTTTTTCTAGGGCTTCTTTTTTTTGTTCTAGTAGACGATGAATGCTTTGGTCGCTACTTCTTGCATTGGTTGTTACATAGATAGTTAAGTCTTCTTTTATTCTAATATAAGTATTCTTAGTTGTTTTCTTTTTTACAATTTCAACTGGATAGGAAACATTATTTAATACTACATGCATTTGAATCACCACTATTATTTTACCTGATAATCAAAAAAAAGAAAAGATGTCCTGTTCTTTTCTTTTTGAAAATATAGAATATTAGAATCGTCCGCCGCCGCCTCCTCCACCAAAGGAGCCTCCGCCAAAGGAAGAACCGCCACCAAATCCTGAACCAGATGAGGTGGAACTACTGGCAATAGAAGAGCGGGAAGATGAAATTCCAGTTCTTGCCGATGATGCGATAGAAGAATATAGATTAGCATGTAGCAAAGTATTGGTGTAATAATAATCTAAATATAATGGACTGCTACTCTCTATATTTAGTGTTTCCATATGAATCTTCATTGCCTTTTCTACTTCATCTGCACAACCTAAAACCGTGGCATAAACTAAATATTTCCCCCATAATGCTATTTCGGGTAGTTCTTTTTCATGAAGAAGTCCGAAGTCTTTCAAAAAACGTTTAAATGCCTGCCACTTGGCATATTCTAAAGCGCCTTCTTTTGTTTTGAAAGAATAATTCATTGCATAAATTGCTTCAGCAATACCTATCACGATAGATAGATAACCTGGGATAAAGCCAGTATCTAGAGAGACGTTCAACCATAGGATAGCAATAGATAGGATTCCTAATATCAATGTTATTGTTTGAGTGATATGAATCCCTGCAAAAAAGTTCAGGCTTCTTCCTTCTGTTATGGCATTATTTTTCCATTCTGTATATTTTGCCATCATGATTTTTGCATTTTTTTGATTGTTACCATAATTTTTTATTTTATGAAGAGAGACTTTTTCATGATCACCAATTTTTTCAATGAACAGTTGGCAAAGTCTTTTTTCGTTTTCCGTTAGATTGGTCATTTCTTTATTTTGTCGTATTAAAAAATAGTCATTTTTGCCTTCTTCATTTTTTTCTACTTTTAATACTTTTTTATCTACGATATTTAAAAGCGAGGCTGACATTCCTTTATCTGTTACATTCTTTTTTAATAAGTACTCTAGAATTTCTGGACCATAGTTTCCTGGAAAATCTCGGTAATAATCTTGTGCGAAGTCTACTTTTTTATTTTTTCTTTTGGCTATTTCTAGAAAAACAGTTGCTGTGGCACTTCCACCAAGCCATAGAAGTGTTAAAAGTATCACAATCACATTTTGTCTTTTTATTTTTTTTCTTATAGCGTTTGCTTGATCTGCTGCTTCTTGTTCTGTTTTTAAAATATTTTCTTTTCCCTCCACTTGACTTTGCTTTGTTGCTTGTGGGGTAATTGTTTTATCAAACATCATACGAACTGTAACCGGGTTGTTCGCTCCTAAGAAATTATAATAAATGTATGCAGTTTTATCATTTTCTTTTCTAATTTCTCCGTTTAAATTATTGGCATTTCCTTTTAGCCAAACTCTAAGATCTGGATCTTTTTTTGGTAAATTCACCCATACTTTGAAATCTTTGATATTTTCATCGTATGTATATCCTAAAATGTTCCAAGCGATTTCTGCTACATCATTATGCAGTACTACAACATCAGAAACAGTATAGGATAAGTAGAAGGCTTTTTTTCTGCTAGAAGGGTTGTAGATTTTTAAGTTGATGCCATTAGAGGTGTCTTCCCGTTCATAAACACCACTTTGACCTTTACTCCCTGATAAAACTTCTCTATATTCACTTTCGCAATGAAAACTATTTTTTGATATATCTAAAGAAGTATCACATACTTTCAAGTCTTTTATCGAACTCCCATTATAAATACTACTTCCACTGAAGTCTTCATATTCACCTGTAAAAATACGGGCATTTCCATTTCGATACTCAATGTTACGAAGACGACCGTTATATTCTCCTGTTAGTTCTGCTACTTCTTCTACGTGAATGGAACCATTTTCTAAGACATCGATATTTATATACATTCGGCGTGTTGTATTTGCTGCCTCTACTCCTTTTGGGTATAGGAAAAATAAAAATAGAAGCAGAAACAAAAATTTTCTTTGCATATTTTACTCCTTTCTGCTATTTGAAAAAAACTTG
>CAJUCU010000021.1:0-2193 GCA_910585335.1 uncultured Bacilli bacterium | reverse complement strand
TGCAAGTTATTCAAATGATACGGTTGGCACATCACGATCTTTTCCTGTTGCTTCAAAGAACTCTTTTTTCTCAAAATGGAACATTTTAGCAACGATATTTGATGGCACCATTTCTATTTTGTTATTATATTTTAGTACTGTATCATTATAAAATTGTCTCATTGTACTAATCTTATCTTCTGTATCTTTTAAATCATTTTGCAAACTCATGAAATTCTCGTTTGCTCTTAATTCTGGATAAGATTCGCTTAATACCATCAATCTAGATAATGCTTGGGTAAGTTCTCCACTTGCCTTCATTTCTTCTTCTGTTGATTGTGCTGAAACAAATGTATTACGTGCTTTTACTACATCTTCTAAAGTTGCTTTTTCATGTTTCGCATAACCTTTTACTGTTTCTACTAAATTAGGGATTAGATTGGCTCTTCTTTTTAGTTGTACGTCAATTTGAGCCCATTGATCTCTTACTCTGTTTCTAAGTACTACTAGTTTATTATATGTAGTTAAGAACCATAGTACGATTAAGACAACGATTACAATTACTATAATTAACCATATTGGCATATTGATTCCTCCTTTATATTAAGTATACGTCTAAATTAACATTTTGAAAAGTTAAAATGTATAAAAAAATAAAATCTATGTAAACTATGGTTAGGAGGGAAAAATATGGATATTAATATTAGAGATCATATCATCAATAACTTTAAAGGTGATAATTATGATCAATTACGTAGTGCTATCGAGGAGTCTATTCAAGAAGGAGATGAAGTAACGCTACCTGGTATGGGCGTTTTTCTAGAACTTATCTGGGAAGGTGCTGATCAGGAGCTGAAAAATAAGATGCTTGATGTTATTAAAACACAAGTGGAAGAACGTAGTAAAAATACTACTACGAATGAGTCTGAAAACTAAAAAGATGCTACTCTCTTTGTTAGCATCTTTTTTATGTATTTTTATTTTAGATAACGAAAGGATCTGTAACACTACCATTCCCACGCACAATTTTAGTTCCAGGGGCAAGTGATAAGGCTGGACGTACACCACTTAGAGAATAAGTGTAGCAACTCTGGTAGATGGCCCCGTTCAAGTTCAAGCAGATATTATAGACATTTAAGTTACCAACGGAAGATGGGGACAAAGTCCAATCCGCTTCATTTGTATATAAATAACTAAAACTGTTATATCCAGAAAATCCATGTCCCGCTAAAGTCAATTCATCTGCAGTTAAAAGTGCTACTGGATAAGTTAAGGCTCCATTTCCATTTTCTTTACTTACCGTAAATTTGTCATTATCATTTGGGCATATCACACTTGGACTTGTTGTCTTTATATTTCTTCCTTCTGCTCCAAACGATGTATAATTATTTTGATTCGCACCACCTGTGGTAGATGAATCTTCATCTTTACTCTTTAATGGTCCTCTATCAATACTTCTATCATTACACCATACTGTGTCTTCAAGAGCTTCCGTATAATCTAGCATATTTGTTTGATACCATGTATCTATTTTTGTCTTTATCGTAGAATTTGTTGTATTCGTAAACATCTCTTTCTTCGCATCTTCTATCGTCTTTCCACCTTTAAGTTTTAAATAATAAAAGTAAGAATCATGCCCAATATAATAAGTATAACCTACTTCTGCACAGCTATTTTCTGTACTTAGACAAGTGTAATGATATTTTGTAGCAATAGTAGAAGAATCGGTATTCCAGTTTTCTGTACTACTAGTTATTGTATCTTTTAGAATATATTTTTCTCCATCCCATTCTACATCATTTCCATAAGTCCAGTTTTTATTAATACTTGAACTAGTAGATATTCTTTGAAAAATATAATCTTCTCTATTTCCATACATATATCCAACATCCGCTGGTGAATTTTGGTTACTATTGAATTGACTTCTTCCTATTTGTGTAATAGCACCTGTTGTATTAGAACAATATCCATTACCATCTGGCTTGCCATTATAGATTATCTTGATGCCGCCTGTACTGGTTGTTCTTACAACCTTCCAACAAAAGTCTGCAAACTTTACATTATTATCCGTTACTGCACCTCGAAAGTAGTGAACTGGATATCTATCTTTTTTGGTAGATGCTAGAGTATAGACTCCTTTTCCATTCGTATCAGATGGCGCTTGGGCAAAATCAATTCCTGTAGAAGAAGTGACAAACTCACTCGCCTCATCAT
>CAJUCU010000020.1 GCA_910585335.1 uncultured Bacilli bacterium | reverse complement strand
AGAAGAAGCACTAAAAGAGCAAGCGTTTAGAGAAGGCCGTGAGGAGGGGCATGAAGAAGGGCGAACAGAAGAAAGGTTAGAAGTTGTCAAGAAAATGTTGGAACAAAATTTTGATATCAAAGTCATTTCAGAAATTACAGACTTATCAATAGAAGAAATTAGAAATATAAAAGGCTAAGTAAATTAAAAAATACAGGATACCCAAAATGGTGAATTCTGTTTTTTTATTAACAATAATGTGTGGAATAATAGAAAAGTAAATAATATATTGTAAAGAGTTTAGAAATTATCATTCCCAAAACTTGCTCGAGAGGACAAGTTTTGTTATAATCATTATGGAAAGTTTATTAAGGGTATGTTAGTATGAAAAAGAAAAAAGAAAATGAAAATAGATGTGACAAAAAAATAAAAATCCAAGTATTCAAATGGGAATACATCTTTAATATAGTAAGCATTATCTTAGTTATAGTACTTGCGATATACTTTGGCGGACGATCTTTCTATTATTACAGTAAACAAAATGTGGTAATAAAAAAAGAAGAAGAAACCTTAAAAGCAGCCATTTTAAAAAATAATAAAATCACAACAGAAAAAAATGGTCTACACCAAGAAAAAGATGGCTATCAATTTAAAGGAATGGTAGATAATAATTATGTTTACTTTGGAAACCGCCTTTATCGAATTATGAAAATATATGCCGATAACTCGATAAAAATTGTCTCAAATACCAATGAAGGTATTCTAAATTGGGGGGCAGAAGGAGAGTATGAAACTTCGAATTTAAACTATTGGCTAAATAAGAATGAAACTGAAAATACAGGTGTTTATCAAAAAACAATACCAGGAGATATCGCTCTTTTAACGGAAACAAAATGGTGTGAAGGGGTATTGAACGAAAAAGAAGTAAAATGTCAGAATGAAAAGAAATCATATTTCTCTCCTTTATCATTAAAAGACTATGTTGACTCATTGGGGAAAAACAGTTATCTATATAATAAACAAAGCAGTTGGCTACTTGGAAAAAACGAAGAAGAAAATCATCTTTATATCGCTGAAGATGGAACAGTCAGTGAAGCGGTAGAAGAAGGTGGCTATGGCGTTCGTGTTGTAATGACACTAAAGAAAAATATAAAAGTAACAGGTGGAAGTGGAACTCTCGCTGACCCTTATATCATCAACCAAGAGGGACATGATACAAATATTAATAAATATGTAAAATTAGGAAATGATATATATAAGGTTTATGAAGAAAAAGAAAACATAGTAAGACTTTCTTTAAATGATTATGTAAAAGTAGGAGATAATATAGAAATGCGTGCTTTTGGTAATAAAAACGCTCTTTATAGTCCGCTTAATCGCTATAATATTGCATACTACCTAAATCGAAATTACTTTAATACGCTACCATACAATACTATCTTATCAGAATGTTCATTTCCTATAATGACTGTCACAGAAGGTGCTTATTTGAATCAATATAATGATATGATTACCAATAAAGTAGGACTTCTAAACCTATATGATTATAACAATAATGAAACATTAACGGACTTTTATTTAATGAATAATACCGATTCTTCTATGGCTTGGGTATATAATAAAAATGGTATTTTAGAAGAGGAAAAAGTAACAGAAAAGAAAAATATAGTACCAACAGTATGCTTAGATAAAAACTTAATCAAATCTGGAGATGGGACTTTAAATGTTCCATATGTAGTGGAGTAGATATATGAAGAAACAAAAAAAAGAAAGAAAAGAGAAAAAAATTAGTAAGTTTACAATTGGTGTTATCTTACTAGATTTGCTAGCAGTCATTGCCCTAATTATCATCTATACTCCTATTGTAAATTTTAAGACATTTTGGATACCAACTGCGATGACTACGATGAATCATAAATATTTAGCCTACACATTATATAGTGAAAAAACCGTAAATAAAGTAATGAGTGAAAACTATATTGAACAAGTATCAGAAGAAGTAAATCTAGATGATATTATAATTGGCGGAGATGGGAAGAAAAATTATTCATCTCAATATGAAAAAGAACTATTTGAAAAAGATCCAGATAACGATGTATATAAAATCATTCGTTTAGAAGAAGAAAACTTCAAAGGATACTTAACTGTAATTTATGACCCAGCTGATGTAGAGCTTGCTACACCAAAGCTTTTAGGACGACAAGGAGCAAGCGTTGCAAAACTTTGTCGTGATAATGGTGGATTAGTAGGGATTAATGGAGGAGGATTCGAAGACCTAGATGGTTGGGGGAATGGTTCTACTCCATATGGTTCTATTATTAAAGATGGAGAATTAGTTTGGACACACTCAGGTGGCGATGGCGGCTTAATTGGATTTACTAAAGATCATAAAATGTATTTGACATCCGCTTCACCACAAGAAGCAATCCAAAAAGGAATGAAAGATGCAGTAGAATTCGGACCATTTTTAATCGTAAATGGAAAATCTGCTAAAATTCACGGCGATGGTGGTTGGGGAATTGCACCAAGGAGTATTATTGCCCAACGAAAAGATGGTGTAGTTTTATTCTTAATCATTGAAGGACGTCTCCCAGGATATAGCATCGGAGCAAATATGAATGAAGCAATTGATATTTTAAAACGCTATAAAGCATATAATGCAGCCAATCTAGATGGGGGAGCTTCCTCTACAATGGCGGTGAATGGAAAACTCTATAATCGACCAAGTGCTGGAGGAGAGTATGGGGGCAGAAGTGTCTCTAATGCTTGGATTGTAACGAATAAGAAAAATAAGAAAGTCCCTAAATAAAGGAGAAAACTATGAAAAAGAAAAGACCAATCATCCTAATAGTAATGATAATAATATTGATACTAGTAGGTATATGGTCTTTTTTTAGTTATCAGGAAGCAGAACAAGAAAAACGCAAACGAAAAAAAGAAGAACAAGAACAAACCAAAATAGAAAAAATAAAAAGTCATTATGCACAAAATGTAGAAGTGATGAAGACATGCAAAATTTATGAGAAGAAAAATAAAAAGTATCAAGAAGTAGGAACCATAGAAAAAGGAGAACTTCTAACCCTTGCTATGACAGATGACTTTACCACTCCCTATTTTGAAATAGAAAACAAAAAGAAATATATTCTAGATACTTGTATTGCCAAAACGGAACAAGAAAAAATAGAAGACCATAGATATCAGCATTATATACCATTTCCAGAGAAGATAAAAACAAAAGAAAAAGTAACTCTTTATCGGGAAAATAAAAAGACATATGAACTTTTTTATCCTATCGAAGGGCAAGTAATAAAAAAAGAAGAAAATGCATACCATATCGAGTACTTTGGAGAACTATTTAAAATATTAAAAACAGATATTCAAGAAGTAAAAGAACTAGAAGAAACAAAGTTTGCAACAGAAATTCCAGTAACAGCCTATCACTTTATTCATAAGGAAGAAGATACTTCTTGTACGAGTGTAATCTGTCATCCTATCTCCCAAATACGAAGTCATTTTGAATACCTAACCCAAAATCAGTATTTCACAATTACTACTAAAGAAATGGAAGAGTTTCTAGATAAAAAAATAAGACTTCCTGAAAAAAGTATTTTAATTACCATTGATGACGGAGATAAAGCAGAAAACATAGTGCCACTTTTAAACGAATTTAAAGTAAATGCCACCTTATTTTTAATTACAGCCTGGTATTTTAAAGATAATTATCAGTCTCCGTATTTAGAGTTTGGTTCCCATACAAATGAGCTTCATGAACCAGGGAGATGTACAGGAGGACAAGGCAGTGCTCTAAAATGTATAGATAAAAAAGAGATTGTTGCTGATTTAAAAAAGAGTAAATCTATTTTAAACGACACAATTTCCTTTTGTTATCCACTTTATGAATATAATAACCATGCAGTAGAAGCAGTAAAAGAAGCAGGATTTCATTTAGGGTTTATTGGTGGTCAAAGAAAGGCCACATTAAAAAGTGAAAAACTGTTGATTCCAAGAATTACAATCCATAGAAATACTACCTTAGAGGAATATATAAAGATAGTTAGTTAAAAGCCTACTAAGACAAGTCGTCGTTTTTTAAACGCAAGAACACCTTGTCTTATTTTCTTTTTGATTAATTCTGTTCTTTTATAGAAATTTATTATATAATATATATAAAGAGATAATGAGGTGATGAAGATGAAGAAAATAATGGATGGGAATGAAGCAGCAGCACATGTTTCTTATCAATTTACAGAAGTAGCGGGTATTTATCCAATTACGCCAGCATCCCCAATGGCAGAATTAACAGATAAATGGGCGAATGAGGGGCGTAAAAACTATTTTGGAACACCTGTTAAAGTAGTACAAATGCAAAGTGAAGCAGGAGCAGCTGGTTTGGTGCATGGTTCTCTACAAGCAGGATGTCTTACAACAACATATACAGCAAGCCAAGGGTTATTATTGATGATTCCCAATATGTACAAAATGGCAGGGGAAATGTTGCCAGGAGTGATTCATGTAGCATCTCGTAGTTTAGCAACACATGCTTTATCTATTTTTGGAGATCATCAGGATATTTATGCAACTAGGATGACTGGTTTTGCCCTTCTTGCTTCATCATCAGTTCAACAAGTAATGGATTTAACTGGAGTTGCCCATTTGTCTGCTATAAAAGGAAGCATTCCCTTTTTACACTTTTTTGATGGATTTCGTACAAGTCATGAACTTTCTAAAATAGACGTAATCGATACAGAAAAGTTAAAAAAACTATTGGATGAAAAAGCTCTAGATGAATTTAGAAGTAGAGCCCTAAATCCTGAAAAACCAGTTACAAGAGGGACTGCACAAAATGAAGATATATATTTTCAGGCAACAGAAGTAAGAAATTCATTTTATGATAAGATTCCAGATATCGTTGCATCTTACATGGATGAAATCAATAAAATAACAGGACGAGACTATGCACCATTTTCATACTATGGTAGCAAAACGGCAACAAAGGTGATTGTAGCCATGGGATCAGTTTGTGAGACGATTCGTGAAACCATTGATTTTATGCAAAATAAAAAAGAAGATATTGGCTTATTAGAAGTTCATTTATATAGACCTTTTAGTACCAAATATTTTTTAAAGGCATTGCCAAAGTCTGTTAAAAAAATTGCAGTATTAGATCGTACCAAAGAAGCAGGATCCAGCGGCGAACCACTTTACTTAGATGTCATCCAAACAATAAAAGAATCAGAAAGCAAAGTAATGGTAATTGGTGGACGTTATGGTTTGTCTAGTAAAAATACAACGCCTGCTATGATAAAGGGGGTCTTTGACTTTTTGGATAGCAAAGATGCACATACCAATTTTACAGTAGGAATAGAAGACGATGTAACCAATCTAAGTATCCCTTATAAGAAAGATTTTTCGCTACCAAAAAAACATACAGAATTTTTAGTATATGGTTATGGTAGCGATGGTATGGTAAGTGCTTGTAAAGACTTAATGAAAATTACAGGAAATAATACCAATGCCTATGTTCAAGGCTACTTTAAATACGATTCTAAAAAAAGTGGGGGAATCACAGCATCGCACTTACGCTTTGGAAAAACACAAATTCATTCTACTTATTATGTTGAAAAAGCCTCTTTATTAGTGTGTACCAAAGAAACTTATTTGAAAAAACTAAAAATGTTAGACTACATTGAAGATAAAGGAATCTTTTTACTAAATAGTAGTAAAAGTGATGTAGAAATATGGCAAATGCTAACAGACTATGACAAGAAAATATTACAGAAAAAGAAAGTAAAATTCTATGTCGTAGATGCCAATAAAATAGCCAAGGAAAATGGTCTAGGGCCTAAGATTAGTGCTATCATAGAAACACTAATTTTCAAACTAGGGCATATCATAGATTTTGATTTTGCTGTAAAGCAAATTAAGGATGGTATTCGCCTTCGCTTTGCTAGTAAAGGTGGAGATCTTGTTACAAAAAATTTAACAGCAATTGATGAAGCACTTAGTACTCTTAGAACGATGAAGATTCCAGATGTAGAAATAGAGAATATAGTGGAAGAGAAAAAATCGGTATTTGCCTTGATTGATGCAATGGAAGGAGATCAATTACCAGTTAGTAATTTCTTAGCAGCACCAGAGGGAACCTTTACATCAGGACTTTCTAGATTAGAAAAAAGAAATATTTCAGAAGTAGCACCATGCTTTATCAGTGAGAACTGTATTCAATGTAACTTGTGCTCACTTGTTTGTCCACATGCCGTGATTCGTCCTTTTCTATTAGATAAAAAAGAAGTAATGGATGCACCAGAGAGCCTAAAAGGAGATTTACTAGATGCCAAAATGAAAGAAGATGATTATAAGTTTATCATCTCTGCTAGTCTAAAAGATTGTACAGGCTGCTCTTTATGTGAAGAGGTTTGTCCTGGTAAAAAAGGCAAAAAAGCAATCGTAATGGACAAAAAAGAGGAGCTAGAAAAAAAAGGAAAAGACGAGGAGTTCCAGCATTTAGTAAATGAGGTAACAGAAAAGAAGGTTTTAAAAACAACAGTAAAAGGAAGTCAATTTATGACGCCAAAATTTGAGTTTAGTGGAGCATGTAGTGGTTGTGGAGAAACGGCTTATTTAAAACTTCTAACTCAGCTATTTGGAGACCGTCTTATGATTGCAAATGCCACAGGTTGTTCTTCTATCTATGGAGCATCAACCCCATCTACACCATATTCTATCCCTTGGGCCAACTCTTTATTTGAAGATAACGCTGAATATGGATATGGAATGAAAATTGCAGATATGCAACAAAAACGTAGAATCATATCACTGATTGAAGAAAATATAGAGCAGGTAAAAAACAGTGAAAAAGCAACCTATAAGGCATATACCAAAAAAATAACAAAAGAAACGGCAGAAGCTTTATATGAGATTGTCGATAATAGCAAAATTGAAGAATTGAAAAAACTAAAACAGTTTATTAAACCAAAATCTGTATGGATGGTTGGTGGTGATGGTTGGGCTTATGATATTGGATATAGTGGAATTGACCATGTTCTATCTAGTCGCGATAATGTAAATATCTTAGTATTAGATACAGAAGTGTATTCTAATACAGGCGGGCAATCTTCAAAGTCAACCCCACTTGGGGCCGTAGCAAAATTCGCCTCAAATGGTAAAAAGACTGCGAAAAAGGATTTAGCTAAAATAGCCTTAACCTATCCTCATGTTTATGTTGCCACCATCTCACTTGGTGCAAATCCAAATCAAGCTGTAAAAGTATTACATGAAGCAGAAAGTTATGATGGCCCATCTTTAATCATTGCCTATGCCCCATGTATTGCACAGGGAATTATCGCTGGTATGAAAAGTAGTATAGAAGAAGAGAAAAAAGCAACAGAAAGTGGATATTTCCCAATTTTCCATTACAATCCAGAAAAAGAACAATTTAAAATAGATTGTAAAGTAGACTTTGAAAAGTATTCTGATTTTGTTGGAGGAGAAGACCGCTACAGAGCGTTAAAGGCCATTACAAAAGATTATAAAAAACTATTAGAAGAGAATAAAAGTAATGCGATAAAACGGTATCAGTATTATAAATCACTAGAAGAAAAAGAAGAAGAGTAATGGAATATGCCCCGTTTCTTAACGCTAGAAACGAGGGCTTTTATATAGAATGAACTTTTCATACTAAATTGGGAGGAATTATGGATTATACAAATTTAGTTTTACCGAAACACTTAGGAATCATTATGGACGGAAATGGCCGCTGGGCAACAGAGAAACAATTAACACGTAGTCAAGGTCACAAAGCAGGTGCGAAAAATTTAAAAAGGCTATTGACCTATATTTATGATAAGAAAATTCCTTGCGTAAGCATTTATGCTTTCTCTACAGAAAATTTTAAGCGTGATAAAAAGGAAGTAGATTATTTGATGAAATTATTTATCACAATTTTTCAAAAGGAATTTCTGTCTTTAAAGGAAAAAGGGGTGAAAGTTGTTTTTTCAGGGCGAAAAGAAAACATCCCTAAAGATGTTTTAAATGCTATGGAAAAGTTAGAGCAAGAAACCAAAGATAACAAGCAAGGAATTTTAAATATATGTCTCAATTATGGTGGTCAATATGAAATAGTCGATATGACACAAAAAATTGTGGAACAAATATTAGAAGGAAAAATAACCAAAGAGGAAATAACAAAAGAATGGATAGAAAAAAACTTATATCAACAACTACCACCGCTTGATTTTGTTATTCATACAAGCGGAGAACTTAGAACTAGTAATTTTATGATTTATCAATCGGCCTATGCAGAGTACTATTTTCCGAAAACTTACTTTCCTGATTTTAATGAAGAACAATTGGATATAGCCATATTAGAATATAATAAAAGAAAAAGAAGATTTGGTGGTAACTAAATCTTCTTTTCATGAACAAAAAGAGACTGCACCCCCTGAGGGCAGTCTCAAAAAAGAATAAAAAGGGGTTGGCTAGTGTGATACTAGCGACCAATTCGCCTAATTCCGAATTGGTGATTTATATAATAACGGTTTAAGGAGTATTTGTCAACAAAAAATGAAGAAAAATTGAAACTTTTTTATCTTTGTAAAATAATGGAAAAAAGGAGAGACTAAGATAGAAATAATTTAACTAAAATATAAGAAAGCCCTATGGAAAATAGTTTATTTTTATAAAAAATTGTGTTATAATAGGCGAGAAAAGGACGTGATATTATGGCAGAAATCAAAGATGTAAAAGGTATTGGTCCCAAATCACTTTCCCTACTGAATAAATTAAATATTAATACAGTAGAAGATTTGGTAACACATTATCCGTTTAGATATGATGTACTGAAAAGAGGATCACTACAAGAAACAGAGGATGATGGTCATATTATCATTGATGGGAAAGTAGAAAGCGTCCCTATTCTAATGCGTTTTAAAGCAGGGTTAAACAAAATGAACTTCCGTTTTGTAACACCAAGTGGAGTAGTAGGAGTTTCTATCTTCAATCGAGCTTTTCTAAAAAAGCAATTAGAAGTAGGAACTGGTATTACAGTAATCGGAAAATATGATAAAAAGAAAAATATTATTACCGCTTCAGAAATAAAAATGGGTATTCTTTCTAATAAAGAGAGAATTGAGCCAGTTTATCATTGTACTAGCGGATTAACCAATAAAAATTTAAGTAGTTATATCAATATGGCTCTTTTGATGTATGGGCGTGAAATAAATGATTATATACCAGAAGAATATTTAGAAAAATATCAATTTGTGAATAAAAGAACCGCATTAAACATTGTACATAATCCACCAAGTATGGATAAATTACAAGATGTAATTAATAGATTAAAATATGAAGAATTGTTTGCCTTTATGTTTAAAATAAATTATTTAAAAAGACAAAATAAATTAAATAATAAAGGGTTAAGCAGGGAAATAAAAGAAACAGATATAAAAAAATTTATAAAGCAATTACCTTTTTCTCTAACCTCAGATCAAGAAAAAGCAGTATCGGAAATTATAGAGGACCTAAAGGCACCTCATCGAATGAATCGCTTGTTACAAGGAGATGTAGGAAGTGGAAAGACGATAGTCGCTTTTATTGCCATGTATGCCAACTGTATAGCAGGCTATCAAGCAGCATTAATGGCCCCAACAGAAATACTAGCAACGCAACATTATCATAATTTAAAGGAGTTACTAAAAGATACACCATACCATTTAGAACTTTTAACGGGGTCTACATCTAAAAAAGAAAAACAACAGATTTATGAAAATTTAAAAAATGGTAATATTAATTTTATTGTTGGGACTCATGCCTTAATTCAAGAAGAAGTAGAATATAATAATTTAGGCTTAGTTATTACAGATGAACAACATCGTTTTGGAGTAAACCAAAGGACAAATTTACAAAACAAAGGTTATATGCCAGACATTCTTTATATGAGTGCGACACCAATCCCAAGAACTTATGCATTAACGATTTATGGTGATATGGATGTAACAATCATTAAAGAGCGTCCAAAGGGAAGAAAACCAATTGCAACCTATGTCAAAACCAATGATGAAATCAAAGATGTTCTAACGATGATGTATGAAGAGTTAAAGCAAAATCATCAAGTTTATGTTATCGCTCCTTTAATAGAAGATAATGAAAATTCTGGTGATTTAAAATCGGTATGTCATTTAAAAGAACAAATGCAACTGGCCTTTAAAGATAAGTATAATATTGATATTATTCATGGAAAAATGGCCACCGCTGCTAAAGATTTAATTATGCAAGAGTTTTTACAAAATAAAATTCAAATTCTAATTTCTACTACAGTGATTGAAGTGGGGGTAGATGTACCGAATGCTACCACAATGGTCATTTTTGATGCGAACCGATTCGGTCTTTCAACACTACATCAATTACGTGGTCGAGTAGGACGTGGAAGTGCAAAGTCTCAATGTATTTTAGTAAGTGATACAGATACAAAACGATTAGAAATAATGGAAAAAGTACAAGATGGATTCGTGATAAGTGAGGAAGATTTTAAATTACGTGGTCATGGCGATTTATTTGGAACAAAACAAAGTGGTGACATGGAGTTTAAAATTGCAAGTTTAAGACAAGATTATAAAATCCTGTTACAAGCAAAAAAAGATTCAGAGGAATATTTAAAGAATAAAGATACAGATCATAAAGAATTAAAAGAAAAATTAATTTCTGGGATTTTAATGAATTAAAGAACACTTTGTGTCAAGTAAGAATAATATTTCACATACGCATTGACTTTTTGGAAAATATCCCTTATGATTAAGATGCGTGATGTATGTCACGCCGATATCTCTCACGAACTAAAGTGTGAGAGTATATTCAACCGAACCCCCTGAAATTCCCCTCGAAAGAGGGGAATACTTTTGTTTATAACGAATTTGTATTTTTAGATACGAAATATAGATACTAATAGCAAAAAAATAAGTTGTTTTTCTAAAATTTATTAAATTTAAAAATCCTTATAATATAATAATTTCAATAGTATTTAAATTATGGCAAACTGATATTAGAATTTATCAACTGAAAGAGTCAGCAAAAACTGACTCTCTTTTTATTTTAGTATCTTCACCCTTTTCCATTTGAAAGCCTTTCTTATGCAATAATTAAATTCTATTATCTAGAAAACTTACAAGATATGTTATAATGGATTTGGTGGATATTATATTCTAATAAATCAAGGAATAGAAGAAAGAATAGATTTATTTAAAATAATTATGACATGGCATGTACTAAGAATGCTTCTTATGACGAGATTAGAAGTAAAATAATAAATTAAATAGTGGTGAGATTGTAATATAAGAAAAAGACATTTCATAAATTCGGTAATAGGGAAAATATAGTTAATTTAACAAATGTACTAATAAAAGGAATAAACAACAAGTATTAGACATAAATCTTGAAGTTTAATTTTAAGGAGGAAACATAAATGAATAAAATTTATATGGTTCATTGTTGGGATGGAACTAAAGATGATGGATGGTATCCATGGTTAGATGAAAAAATCAATGATGAAAATAATAAAGTAATAAGATTTAATATGCCTAATACTGAAAATCCTAAGATAAAAGAATGGGTTTCTGAATTAGATAAACAAGTAGATATTTTAAATGAAAATACTTATTTTATTGGACATAGTATTGGATGTCAAACAATATTAAGATATTTAGAAAATAAAAATGTCGATAAGATAGGCGGTATTCTGTTTGTTGCTCCATGGTTAGATTTGCTCCCTGAAGCAATAGAGGATGAAGATTCATATAATACAGCTTCTCCATGGATTCATACAAATATAAATTTTGACAAGATTAAAAGTATTACTAATAATATTAATTGTATTTTTTCAGATAATGATTACTTTGTATCTTTAAGTCAAAAAGAAAAATTTGAAGAAGTGTTAAATGCAAAAACTATTGTAGTAAATGATAAGGGGCATATAAGCTCCGAAGATGGAGTAAATGAACTATCGGACATTTATGATAAAACATTAGAAATGTTAAAAGTGAAGGGTGAATAAGGAGAACAAGACTTTGCGTAATTAGAAATATTGATTCTGTTCATGGAAAACATATTCATGAGCATACATTTTAAATCGAAATTAATTTTATAGACAAAATAATTAATAATATGGTTGGTAATTTAGATTTTTATGAAATTAGTCTCAAAATTGATTACGTTATAAGTAAATTGGATAAAACTTATATAGATGATGTAATTGGAACTGGAGCTACAGTATAAAATATAGCAATCTATATTATTAATGAATTAAAAGATATAAATAATCTATATTCAGTTATAGTTTGGGAAGGTTTAGCTAAATATGCTGAAATATTGAAGGAGGAAATAAAATGAAATTATATATAACGTACACAAAAAATAGTTTTACTGAAAAACAAATTCAAGAATTAAGTCTAGTTGGAGAGATTATCTTTTTAGAAGATACTTTTGATTTAGATAAAGCACCATATTTAACAGATGAAGAAGATAAAATATTAGTAGTAGATCCAGATTGGTATAATTGGGATATTAATGCTAGTCATTTAAGTAAAATTAAGAATTTAAAGGGCGTTTGTTTATCAACAACAGCATTCGATTGGATAGATTTAGATTATTGCAAAAATAATAATATAGTTGTTTGTAATATACCAAAATATTCAACTGATTCGGTTGCTGAATATGGAATATTTCTTATGATGTGTTTAGCAAAGAAATTTCCAATTCAAGCAAAGACAGATTATAAAATGGATTATTCACAATATATGTTAACAACTGAAATAAGAAATAAAACAGCAGGTATTATTGGTCTTGGGACAATAGGCTCTAAAATAGCTGATATGTGTCAAGCATTAGGCATGAATGTTATTTATTGGAATAGAAGTGAAAAACAAAATAGCTATAAAAAGGTCAATTTAGAAACTATATTTAAAGAAGCAGATTTTATTTTTCCAGCATTTGCTACAAATGATGAAACAAGCAAATTAATTACAGATGATTTAATAAATACAATGAATGGTAATGCGTTTATTAATGTAGTTAATAATCCTAGAGAATTATATAATCATAATTTACTTCTTAATAGAGCCGAAAAAGAAGAAATAAGTTATGCTTTTGAATTATATGGAAATGAAAAGAAAATGTATGATTATAAGGGAAATGTTATGGCGACAGCTCCCTATGCATTCTATACAAAAGAAGCAATTGATAGATTAGTTGCAATATGGTGTGATAATGTAATCGATTTAGTAAATGATAAACCTCAACGTGTAGTGAACAAATAATAAGAAACCAAAGTATTAGTGCAAAATGACAATATGATAGTAGTTGGTCCCCCTCATTACTATTGTTATCTTGTCATATAATAAGGAATGAGTTATGACAACAGAATTAAAAGAATATATATCAAGCTTTATAGATATGACCGAATCAAAAGATAGTTTTAATTATATGTTTAATCTAGATTCAGAATTAGAAACTTATAAAATGGAATTTTCAAAGTTTATAAATCTATATAATTGTTTCTTTTTCTCAAATGGAAGATTACTTTTTGTATTTAATAGTTACGAAATAATATTAAAGCAAGAAGATATTGAGCAATTATTAAAACTATATTTGTATTCAAAAAAATTGCAAAATAAAGATTACTTACTAATTTCAGAATTTATAATATCTTATTACACAACAATAAAGAACAAAGAATATAGACAAAAAGTTAATGATTATAAGGAGATTTATGAAAATTACCAAAATACTCTTATAAAGTTTAGAGAAATAGACAAACCTTATGTAACATTTATAAATAATGTGTTTGATTTTTATAATTTAACAATACAGTATTGTATAGAAAACAATATTTTTATTAATCTAGAATATATAGAAAGGATTTGTACAAATTTAAAATCTAATGATACAAAATTAAACTGTATTATTCATAAATTTATTAGCAATAATGTACATTTGTCGTTAGTAATATCTTTTGATAAAGAAGTTAGTAAACATTTAGATGAGTATAATAATTATATAATACAGTATTTAAATGACAATAATTTTTATAAATATCCAGAACATGTAATATTTGGACTAGAAAAAAAGAAACTTTTAAATGAAGATATTTCAAAAAAAATTATTAATAATATTGTTGATAAAATAAACGAATTGTATGAAAAAGCAATAAATAAAAAAGAACATTTTATTCAATTACTAGCATTCATAGATGAGTTAAATAAAACAATTAATAAATTCTTACAAAGAATAGAAAGTTTGAATGAACTGCAAACTAATAAATTATATGAATGTCTTAATAATTTATTAACTATAAAAAGGTATTTAATATCTGATAATAATTTTGTAAATTCACAATTGCAAGAATTTTCACATACTATAACAATTCCAACTAAAGAAATTGAAAAAGTAGTAAAAGATATAAGTGATAATGTAATTAGACTATTTGCACACTCTAAAATTGAATTTGAAAACGAAATGAAAGAAGCTTTACAATCTTATTCTCAACATTCTTTATTAAGTTTAGTAAATGTTTTTACTATAGATTCAAGTCGTCAAATGTATTACAAACCAAATGAAATTGTTGTTAATAATTTTTTTAAGGATTACTACGATAGAATTGGAGGAGAATATACTAAGAAAAATAAAAAACTTGTTAATGTTTTGGCAAAAGATTATTATGAAGAACTGTTAAAATATTTGAATAAAACATTTGTGATGAAACAGAATATGCTATATTCATTTTTAAAAAACAATAACAAGTTTGATTATGTAATTAGTGAGTTTAAAAGGATAACTTCTATAGCATTTTCAGATGAATATATTATACTTGCTACAAGTGTTTTGTATATAGAATCAATAGTGTTAGATTTATTAAAAAAATATAATCTAAAAATAACTGATGATGGAAGAAATAATTTAAATACTTTAGCCTTACACTTTAAAGATGATAAATTTATAATTAATGGACTAATGTATATCAATTATGCTTTATATGAAATATCTGGATTAAATATTAGAAATGATGTTGCACATGGTACATTAATTAATAAAAACTTAGATATTGAATTAATAGTAACGTTTAGCTCTTTGATTTTTATTAATTATTTAGCACAAAATAAAGGGGGATCTTTATGAAAGTAACATATATAGATTTAATAAAAGCAATAGAGAATAAAGATACAGAAAAAATAATTGGTAAAATTAAAATAAATTTGTTAAACGTTGATGTTCCAGAAAATTTATTTTATATATTTCCTTTAATTGAAAGAATGGTCTTAGAAATATACAAACTTGTTCCAGGAGCTAATATTGAACAATATGAAAAGAGAATAATGAAAACAATAAATTCAATTTTAGAGCAAAACAAAGAATTAGAAATAATTCCTATAGAGTTATCAAACAAAATAAGAAGTTATTATAAAGAAGATGGCTTAAGAAATAAATTATTCCATGTAAATATCGAAAAGCAAGTTAACTTTAAAATAAATATTGATGAAATAAATTATATAATTATGCATTTATTATCAATATTAAAAAACTTAGATAAAAATTATCAAATAAAAAATTTAAAATTGCTAGAAAAATTATAAAAAATAAAAAAGGTAGTTTATAATTATCTCAACTACCTTTTCAACTACCAAAATTTTAAAATTCATATAATACTTATTAAATTTAAGTATTTTTAATCCTATTAAAATAAAGGTAAAAGTATTTAAATACACTTTGAAGTGCGTGAACTCTAACCTCCCCCTGAAGAGTCAGCGAAAGCTGGCTCATTTTTTTGATGGTAATGAAGAAAATAATAAATATGGTTACATAAGATTTTATTTTATACTACCTTTTATAAGTGTAAGCTGAATAAAAAATCGAAATTTAATGAAAGTATTATATTGGATAATTACAAAAGAAAACCAGTTTTCTTCTTTTGTTCTTTATGTTATAATTATTTACGGTAAAACAAAGAAAGGATATATTATGCACGAAATAATTTATAATCATAATGATTTAAGCGAAAATGATATTGATTCTTCCGTAATAAGAACAAAAGCATTAATAATTAATTCTAAAAATGAAATTCTTCTAGGATATTCATATCATACATATCAATTCCCTGGTGGTCATTTAAAAGAAGGAGAAAATATATTAGAATGTCTACAACGGGAAATAGAAGAAGAAACAGGTATTTTTATTAGCGGAGAGTTAAACCCATTTTTAAAACGGGTAGAATATCATGTTAATTATTTAAACACCGATCGAAACAAAAAGATCATTATTTATTATTACTTAATCTACACAAATGAACAACCTCAATTAGATGCGACACACTTAGATGAACAAGAACAAGCAGGAGACTTTAAACTTTTATATGTTCCATTAGAAAAAGTAGACGACCTTTTACAAAAAAGCATTCCTGATAATCCGATAAATGAAATTATTGTAAGAGAGATGCAAGATGTCTTGAAATACTATAGGGAGTATCTCTAAAATAAAAGTTTTGTGAAATATTTGGCAAGTGTCAAAAAAGATAGTATAATAAGAAATATAATATTTAGAAAAGAGGTAGAAGATGAAAAAAATAGGGAAGAAAATAACAGTACTTTTAATGGCAATATTTATGCTGTTGCCAGTTGCAGTTTTTGCAGAAGAAGAACAACAGTTAAAGGGAAATGCTACATCTATTCAACAAGCATGTGCAGAAGAACAAATTGCTTTCGATCATGAAGACTATAAAAATAATCAAGAAGGAAAAATAAATATTTATCTATTCCGTGGAAATGGATGCTCACACTGTCATGAATTTTTGGAATATTTAGAGACAATAATAGATGATTATGGAAAGTATTTTAATGTAATTACTTATGAAGTATGGAGCGATTCTGACAATGGAAAGTTAATGGAAAAAGTAGCAGAAAAATTGGGAGAAGAAGCAAGTGGTGTACCTTATATTATAATTGGTGAAAAAACTTTTGCTGGATATTCTTCTAGTATGAACGAGGAAATAGAAACATTAATAAAAGAAGAATATGAAAAAGAAGAACGCTATGATGTCATGAAAGAACTTGGTGTAGATACAAAAGTTAGTGATGAAAAAGTAGAAAACAGTGCCGAGAAGAATACATCAGATGTAATTATTTTAGTTATAGCACTTGTAATTGTTGGTGGTATCATAACATTTGCAGTAATGGCACGGAAACAAAATTAGGAGTTTATCAAAACTCTTTTTTTTGGTATAATTAGCCTAGGGAGAGATAGAAATGAATGAAGAATTTGATATAAAGAAAAAAAGAATTAGTATATTAGAAACTTATGGAGAAAACTTTACTAAAAAAAAGTATATTACGAATCCAGCTATAGGACGTGAAGAACAAATAAAACAAATGGTCTTAACACTTTTAACACCAGATAAATCAGCAATTTTAACAGGAAAACCGGGAGTAGGTAAAACAGCAATCGTAGAAGGGTTGGCATACCGTATTCAAATAGGAAATGTTCCCAATGCTTTAAAGGATTACACTATAATTAAAGTAAATACATCAGCACTTTTAGGATTAGACCCTGTAACAGGAGAAAGTAGAATGCAAATTCTCTTAGATGAATTAAAAGATTATCACAATTTAATTTTATTTATTGACGAAGTTCATACACTAATGGGGTCAGGTGGAGAATCCCTTGATTTTGCCAATATGTTTAAACCTGGTTTGGATAGGGGAGACATTAAAGTAATTGGTGCTACAACCACAGAAGAATATGAACGATATATTTTAAGAGACAAAGCCTTTGTGCGTCGATTCCAACAAGTGGAAGTACTAGAGCCAACACAAGAAGAAACAGTTTCCATCCTACTTGGTTCTCTTCCTAAAATCGAAGCGAGAACAGGTGCCAAAATGCTTTACAGTCCTTTTATTCAACAAAGAATTATGGCATTTATAACAGAAATCACAAGTGAATACAAAAGAATTTATGAAATAGGTTCTAGATATCCTGATATTACAATCACTATGCTTCAGCAAGCATTCTCTTATGCAATTTTTGAAAATCGTAACGAAGTAAATATTATGGATTTTAGAAAAGCAATTGTAAATTCTAAAAATATTTATCCAGATGTAATAAAAAAAGAACTACCACGATTTGATGAATTGTTTAAAGATGAGATAGAAAGTACCAAAGTAGTAAAAGAAAAGGAATATGAATAATGAATAAAACAGTTTTATATTATATGAGTCTTATCTCACAAATTCTATTTTTAGTTATGACAAGTATTTTAGTCCCTCTTATTCTAAAATCAAGTTGGCAAGGTTTAATGTTTTTAACAACAGTGTTAATCTATATTGGGATACGTTTGTTTATGATTGTGACACGAAAAAAGATAGTAGAGAAAGTTCCAATTTATAATATCTTAACAATTGCACTAACATTTTATCTAGGTATTATATTTACACGTATTATGCTAGTAGAATTAAGCTCTAATGTTTTATATGACCTTAGTATGGAATATTGTAGAAATAATTTTTTCTTAATTTCAATTACAATGATTTGTGTAATTTTAAATACCATTATTTTATTATTTTTAAAAGAAGAAAATGAAAAATCACTATAAAAAAGTCTCCCTTGCAAAATAGGGAGATTTTTTATCTAATATCAATTTGTCTTTTTGATTTTTCTTCATCCATCTTAGGAATAATAATATGAAGAGTACCATTTGTATATTCTGCATCGATAGCATCTTCGTTAATATCGCCTAAATAAAAACTACGCGAGTATTTTCCATAAATTCTTTCACGACGAATATATTTCTTATCGTCACTATGATCTTCAGCATTGTTTTCTTTTTCGGCAGTAACAACTAAGTTTCCTTTATTACATTCAATTCTGATTTCGTTTTTGGAAAAACCTGGTAAATCCATCTCTACATGATAAGTATTATCTTTTTGATAAATATCACATTTCATTTTAGCGCTTTCTTCCTCAAAAAAATGGTCTAAATCAGTATCAAAATAAAATCTTCTTGGTAACATATAATATCACCTTTCCTTTCTGTAATTAGTTATACTACTATTTTTAGCAATTGTCAAGTGCGAGTGCTAAAAAAAGATGTTCCTGTTTTAGTATGCAAAAACAAAAAGAAAATATACAGAACAAATATCAAAAAAAGTCCATAATATCAAGTATTACGAACTTTTACTTAATCTCGCACAAAGGTGTGCGTAAAATTCAATATGGGGCGATATAAGGGAATCGAACCCTTGCATACTGGTGCCACAAACCAGCGTGTTAACCACTTCACCAATATCGCCATGAAACATCTATATCTTACCAGAAAAATAATATTTTGACAAGTAATTTTTAGTATTTAGGCAAATATCTATACAGGACCATAGTAAAAGAATAAGTTAAACTAAAGGAGGATAAACATGAACAATTATGATTATTTATTAAATAATTACAACAGAGCATTTTCGATGAATGATTTTAATATGTTAAATCAAAGTGATTTACTACCAAAACAAAACATGAATATGCCACAAAACTCTGCATCTATGAATATGCAAAACCCTAATTTTAATTTATATACACCCCAAGAGGCTTACGACAAAGGAAATCTTTTTGCCAATCTTTATAAACAGTATAAAAATTACAGACCTGCAACCCTTCGGGCAAACAATGAACGAGAAAGGATGTTTTTAGAATTTTCGAGAATGGCCTTTGCCGCTCATGAGCTAAATTTATTTCTAGATAACTACCCAGATAATTCTTCTATGTTACGATTATTTCATGACTATAGTAATAGGGCAGAAATGCTAAAAGAAGAATATGAAAAAAAATATGGGCCACTTACAGTATCAAGTAGCAATGATACAACACCATTTCAGTGGGTAAAAGAAAGCTGGCCTTGGGAAGGGGAGTTTTAAAATGTGGAAATATGAAAAAAGACTACAATATCCAATTAATATTAAGAAAAAAGATTTAAAAATGGCAAAAGTGATACTAACACAATATGGTGGTGCTAATAGTGAACTTGCGGCAGCACTTCGTTATCTAAACCAAAGATATACAATGCCTGATAATAGAGGAAAAGCATTGCTAACCGATATTGGTACAGAAGAACTTGCTCATATTGAAATGATATGTACCATGGTCTATCAGTTAACAAAAGATGCAAGTATAGAAGAATTAAAAGCAGCAGGTTTGGAAGGATCTTATGCTGAACATGGATTAGATGTATATCCAAGTAATGCAGATGGGGTACCTTTCACTGTTACATATTTTGCCTCAACAGGAGATCCACTTGCTAATCTTTCAGAAAACATGGCTGCTGAACAAAAAGCACGTGCTGTTTATGAAAACTTGATTGATTTAGCAACAGATCCAGATGTGATTGAACCACTTCTATGGTTAAGACAAAGAGAAATTGTTCACTTTAATCGTTTTAAAGAGTTATATGAATACTATGAAAAAGAATTTAATATGAAACCACAACCTAGACAAATAGAAAACTAACAGAAAAATCTAAAACGAAAATAAAAACCTCATTTTTTTAAGAATGAGGTTTTTAGATGAGCAAATTAATAAGACTTTGCTAAATTACCATTAACATATACATCAGTACGTATTAAAGGATCGATATTGGTTATAAGGTTACATTGATAAATTTTTTCAATATATGACTTTGTTGCAGAATCAAACTGTTCAATAACAGAATAATAAGTTAATTTATTATTGTTATAATATTCTACTCTTAACAAAGTGATATTATCATTGGCATAAATAGAAGTAGTTCTATCATAATGAAATGTTGGTGTTTCTTCTTTTAAAGTAGTATTTGTAGTATCCTGTTTTTCTATATTTTCATTATTACTAGCATCTGTTAACTGAGAATCGGCTTTTGTATTCGTTTGCTTCTCTGTCTCTTGATTACTAGATTTTTCAGCCTTAGAACGAATCAATTCTTGCTTATTATCGTTATCATCCATATTCACTTGATCATCATTTATATCTTGAGAATCAGACGATGAATCTATATCCTTCCCAGTATTATTTTTTTCTATATTTTTAGAGTCTTCCACGATGTCTTTGATATTAGAAGTGTGTGACATTTTTATTGTAGTACGTACATTATGGAAAATAGGAATACTCTTAGTTGTAACACCAAAACCAATCACAGTGATCACAACCAATAATACTACTAATTTTCTTTTACATATTTTAAACATACTTTACTCCTCCTGACTGCACCTATTATAACATATATTTAAAAAATAGGCACTATTTATTATCTTAACATATTAAAAAAGAAATTTTTTACATAATTTTCTTATGTTTCAATAGATTTATATTAATTTTTATACTATAATGAAAGTAATTATGACAAGTAGGGTAATTGATAAATAACTATAAACATGGTATTATTTAATTACTTTTTGAAAGAGAGAGATTTATATGTTAAGCAATCAATTCACGACAACAACTTATACGACAACGAAATCAATTGTTATTATTGATTGTTTTAGCATTGTCGAATAAAGATCTAAACTAGAATACTTATATCATTATGAAAATGTCTATCACAATCAAGTAGTAAAATTTTAATTTTTTATTAAATTCTAATGGGAAGATAGAAAACTTTAATTATAGTGAATTTGCCATAATTAAGATGAATTAGATGGGAGAAAATGTTATGGAAGCAAATATGAATAATTTATCAACCATATTTAATGAAAATAGCAATAAAAGAATTTGTGTGTTAGGAACGACCTGTACAGGAAAAACAACATTGATAAATGAATTAAAAATTGGTTTAGATATGGACAAAGAAATATTTCCATTATTAACTAAAGAGGAAACAGATTGTGTTTGTAGTACCCCTTGGACTGAAGAAATTGGAAATAAAATGAATGAACTTGTAAGAAGTAAGTTATCTATTAGAGCAGGTAATCCAATGTTTGGAACTGTTTTATTGGATTGTGATTTAATTATTTATCTGCATATAAGCGATGAATTATTATTAGAACGAACGAAACTTAGAAATGCTGACTTTTTGAATGCAAAAAATATGCAAAAGAAAATAGAAGATGAGATAAGAAATTCGAGACTAGACACCATAGTTTTAGAAGTAATAGATAATAGGAAGAAGGTCGTAAGATGAAAAAGATACTTTTAACAAGTACAGGATTTGAAAATGATAACATTAAAAATAAATTCTTAGAGTTATTAGATTGTGATGTATCAAAGGCAAAAGTTTTATTCATTATAACAGCTGCAAATAATCCAGAGGCGGTTAGGATTTTATCAAAATGTTTAGATGACTTAACTAATTGTGACATTACAGATGAGAACATAACAATTTATGATATGCATAAGTTATTGAGTCAAAATGAAATAAATAAATATGATGCAATATATGTTTGTGGCGGTAGTACAAAGTATTTAGTAGATAGGATTTATGAAATGAATTTTAAACCTATTCTTAATAAGTATATTGAAAATGGTGGAATTTATATTGGCGTGAGTGCTGGTAGTATAGCAGCAAGTGGAAATTATAAAAATGGTCTTGGTTTAATTGAAAATAATTTAGAGGTTCATTGTGAGACGGGAACAGAAAATGAGAGAATTACTGCTAATAATGATATATCTTTAACAGATAATCAAGCAATATTTATTAATGGAAAAGAAAATATAATTTTTGAATGATATAAAAGATAAAGACAATGCTCAAAACTAATAAAAAGAAATCTGTGGAATAATTATAAACGACTCATTCGTGGTGATATACCAGAAGATCAGTATCTTGAAGCAAGAGATAAATATTCGGTGATTTCTAAAGAATTAATTGATCCTTTAGTTTCTTTAAATTGTCAAGTTTTACGAACATTTTAAACTTTTTTGATTCGTCACTTCATTAGCTTTTCAATTTCTTTTGTTAACGTTTTAAACAACAAAAAACTAACTATTTCTAGTTAGCATTTATTAGTCTCGGAGCTAATTTATCCGAGTTTTTTATCAAATTGGAGCGAATGGCGTAGATATCTACAACTTTTTTCACTACTTAACGATTTGATATATAAAATATCAACCACTAATGGTATTTTAGCATAAATTTGCCATTATGTGTAGTTGTCAATGATGTGACACCTAAAAAGTGAAAAATAGAAAAGCGATAT
>CAJUCU010000019.1:17376-24011 GCA_910585335.1 uncultured Bacilli bacterium | reverse complement strand
TAGGACTTTCTTTTCTTTCATACACTCCACCTATTATTAGGATATCATACATCTTTCATCTTTGCACTTTTTATTCCTTCCTACAAACAAAAAAAAAACGCCAATTGACGTTTTATTCAACACCCATTGTTGTCGTTTCAGGTAATGTAGACGCTCCATCAAAAACGATTCCTTGACCTGTGATGTAACTTGATTCATTCGATGCTAGAAATGCCGCTAATTCTCCTAACTCTTCTGGTGTACCCATTCTTCCCATTGGAATTCCTGCAATGATACCATTTATTACTGCTTCTGGGTCTTCCGGATTTGATAACTTTGCCATAGCTTCTACCATTGGTGTACGTATATAACCTGGTAAAATAGCATTCACACGAATATTATCTTTGACAAGCTCTGCAGCAAGGCCTTTGGTAAATCCCATTAAAGCCGCTTTTGTTGTTGCATAAGCTACTTCTCCTGGATCTGCTACCATAACTCCTGTAACACTAGATAAATTTACAACAGAAGCATTTTCTACCTTTTTCAAATAAGGAAGTGCTGCTCTAGTTACGTTCCATGTTCCTTTAATATTGATATCAAATTGTTTATCTCTTACTTCATCAGTCATTGTTTCAAATGGCATCAACTCACAAACACCTGCATTATTAATTAAAATATCTACATGCCCCATTTTTCCAATTAAATCGGTAAAACAAGCATCTACCATTTTAGAATCTCTGATATCTGCTTTATAGCCAATAATGTTAGAATTTGGATATTCTTGTTTTAGTGCTGTTAAAGAGGCAGATAATTGGTCAGAATAATCAAAAACCACCACACTTGCTCCATATTTCAAAAATACTTTTACTACTCCTAAACCGTTGCCCATCGCTCCGCCTGTAACAACTGCAACTTTTCCATCTAATTTTCCCATTTTTATTCCTCCCTATTCTATTATTAGTATAACACAGATTATTATCACGTCAAATTTATTTTAGGCTTTTTTTATTTTTCTATACAGGCTTTCATTAGTAAAAACTATTTTTCGGTCCATTATTTTCTACAAAAAAAATAGACTTTCTTGTCTATCCTATATTCACAATTGTTTTTAGTCTTTTGATTACTTTCTTTTCTATTCTGGAGATATAAGACTGGCTGATTCCTAGTAAATCCGCCACCTCTTTTTGAGTCATTTCTTCTTTTCCCATTAGACCATAACGTAAAATAATAATATCACGATCTCTTGGATTTAGGCGCATCACTTCATTAATCATGAGCTTTCGCTCCGCTTCTTCTTCAATTCCCTTTGTCACAATATCAGCATCTGTTCCTAAAACATCTTCTAAATGAAGTTCATTCCCCTCTGGATCAAAAGACAATGAGGCATCTATGGATACTTCTGTTTTTGTCTTTTTATTTTTTCTTAAATACATTAAGATTTCATTATCAATACATCTTGAAGCATAAGTCGCAAGCTTAATATTTTTACTTCTACTAAATGTATTAATACCTTTGATTAATCCAATCGTTCCAATGCTTACTAAGTCTTCTAAATCAACTCCTGTATTTTCATATTTCTTAGCAAGAAATACAACTAGTCTCAAATTATGTTCAATCAACTCATCTTTAGCATGAACATCCCCATCCTCTTTTAATTCTAAATAATACTCCTCTTCCTCTTTTGATAGTGGCTCCGGCAAAATATCCGTTGCCCCTACATAAAAAATGCTTTCATACTTTTCAAATAGACTTCCGATTAACAACAATAAACTAACCATTTTCATCCTCCTTTATCATCATTGGGATAATACAATCTATACCTTCTATTTTAAACTTTTCTTTGGAATAGCCGATTAACATATTTGTATAATTTTTTCCGTTTATTTCTATTTTTTCTACTTTTTTACACTTTACGATTCCTTGATGATTGAGTGCTGTATAGGGAACATAGATTACTTCTTTTTCTTGAATTGGAATGAGGCCTTTTTCAACTAAGAGAACACTTCGCTTCTTGTATGGGTCCTTCAGGTGATTTCCTGTGTCCAAATATCCTTTTAGTGTATACTCTTTTTTATCTGCTACTACTTTTACTGTATAAATATTTTGATAAGTATTTTTGTGTTCTCTTGCTTCTTTTATATACCAGATGATAATCAGCGGTGATACGATGAGAAGAATGAGAAAGTTTATACTTAGACCATTATGAAAAAAGATTACACCACTGTTTTTATAACTAAAGTGAAGATTCAAAAGATAAAGTGCCCCTCCTAAAATAATACTAACCAGATATAAATATAGAACTTGTTTGAAGTAGCTTCTAATATTTTTAAATGGAAAGGTGACTCGAATCATCAAGAAACTCACTAACATTTTTAATAAAAATAAAGTTAGGGAATTCAGTGGTAAAAACAGAAAAAAAATACTAAGTGAACCCAGAAGACTTCCAAAGAAAAGGCGTATGAGTGTTGTCCTTTCTTTTAGTAATCTACTAACAGCAAAAAGTAACAGAAAATCAAAGAAAAAGTTTAGAAATAATACTAAATCGAGGTATATCTTCATGTTATCACCTGAATTTAGTATACAAAAAAAGAAATGCTCTTTTTGTCATTTCTTAGGAATTTATCTTTTCTTTTTCCAAAAAATTCGAATTGTATACGATAAGAAAATTGTCATAAAAATAACATAAATCCAAACTACAATCGTATAAAAGGTTCCGTTTAGGTATTTCCCTACGATGGCTGGAATATTTTCTGGAATATATTTACCAATTAAAGCAGCAACATCAGGCAAGCCAATATTATATTTTATAAATGTCAAAATTCGAAGTATCATATCAAATATGGCAATAAAATAAACATAGCAGTCAAACTTCTTAAAAAAGATAAATACAAGTGCTAATAGCACACAAAATACAATTAAATCAATATACATAACTTCACCTCTATATTCTAAAAATATTGTAGCATATTATGTCGTTTTTTTCTATTATTTTTTCTTAATATAGGAAATCGGAGGTTCTATTTGACAGCAAGTTCGCATTCTACTAGTGTCAATACTATCATCCATCATAATATTAGTTTTTAATTCACTTAGAAGTCCTCTACTATCATAAATAATTTCGCCCACTCCTAACATAGCTTCTATAGGATATTCGTATCGATATTTTTTTCTTCTCTCATCTATAAAGTCTTCGTAATGATACTCTTCTTCTCTAATAGAAATTCCATATTCATCGCCAATTAACTTTACCATTTCTTGGTGTGCAAGAGAGAAAGAATGTCGAAAATCATTATAAATATAAACAAGCGATATCTCTAATATACTCCCAATTCCTCCTTCTGCCAAATAGAAAACACCCTCTAAAAATTCTTGTTCTTCCATTATATTTTCAACTAAATTTGCAATATCACAAATCATATTTTTGGATACCGCTACTTTTTCCAACTCTAATTTTTTCATACCTTTTCCTCCTTACTTTTTAGTATAACAAAAAATATATTGAAAGTCACTATTTATACTGTATAATAAAACAAGGAGGGAAGATTATATATGAAAAAGATACAACCACAAATATTTAGTGCACTAGATTTTACTGCTCTATTTTTACAAGAATTAAAGAAAAATCATATTCCAAAATTTAATCAAAATGAATTAGAAAAGGAACTATATTCTTATCGACAATTAGAAAAATATAAACCCTTATTTTGGGATTTTGATTGTCGTTATGAAGAAGTTCAATTGTCTGAGGCTATTTCCGTTTTAGAAATCATTGGTGGCGTTTCTTGGGTTGGAGTTCATCCAGAAGTCAAATATATTCATAGTGATACTTTATCATCTGAAGAATATACAGCACTTTTAGATCAAGAAAAAGTTGAATTAACAAAAGAAGTGGCAAATGACTATATTTTTAGAAAGCAACTTGCTTATAAGAGTCCTATTTCGCTAAATATTTCTGTGCTAAATCCTAATCGCAATTATACTCTTACGAAAGGCGATTATCATGATGCACATATTCATTGGAACTTAATCACTGATGCAAAAAAAGTAGTAGAAACAGAGAGTGAAAGTGTTCCTGTTGATTTTGCACATTACGTAACCTATCCTAAAAATAGAAACCAAAGCGTTCCTATAACCAATTCCTTTCGTCAGCTAGTTGAAATACAAGATGCTACTTTCGCTATTAGTCAAGGAACTATAAATGGAACTCCAATATGTGCAACACTCATTTCTCAAAGTCTAGATAAAGATGCGGTTAGCAAAATGGTAGATTATGTTACTTTAAATAACAGCACAGAAAATATAAAAGTATATTCTATTAAAAGATAAATAAAAAAGCGATTCTTACTTTATAAAATAAGGATTGCTTTTTATTTCTTGCTCAAGCGAAGTAATCTCTCCGTGTCCAGTGTACACCGTAATGTCACCTGGATATTTTTTTATTTTCTCGATGCTTTTATCCATTTCAGATACACTTCCTGTTGGTAAGTCACATCTTCCAATGCTATCTTTAAAAATAAAGTCACCAACAAACATCATTTTATCTTCCACAAAATAAAAAGTTATAGAATCGCTAGAATGCCCTTGGGTATAAAGTGTCTGGAAAGTAAAGTCCCCTATCGTTGTTATGCCTTCATCTTGCGTGTTGCTCTTTTTAAATATTTTAATACTCTTCTTCTTTAAAAAGTTTCGAAGTGCCCCAACATGGTCAAAATGGGAATGTGTAATCAGTACAGCGAGTACTTTATCTTCGCCAATTACTTCTTTAATTTTATCATAATCATCCCCTGGATCCACTACTAGACAAGTATTATTTTTTCTTAATACATAACAATTTTCATCTAATGTTCCTGTTACGATTTTTTCTACTTTCATACTATCACCTTTTATAAATTTATCATATTTTTTATTTTTTTGCAAAAGAAAAAAGGACTAGCTGTCCACTGTTTCAAATTGAGAATTATAAAGTGTGGCATAAAATCCATTTTTCTTTAATAAATCATTATGATTTCCTTGTTCTACGATATCGCCATCTTTCATTACTAAGATAAGATCTGCATTACGGATGGTAGATAAACGATGGGCAATAATGAAACTTGTGCGTCCTTCCATTAATTTATCCATTGCTTTTTGGATTAAAATCTCCATTCTAGTGTCCACTGACGAGGTTGCTTCATCTAGTATTAAGATTTTAGGATCATTTAAGATGACACGAGCAATTGTTAAAAGCTGCTTTTGTCCTTCTGAAATGTTATCACTTTCTTCATTTACTACCATATCGTAACCTTGTGGTAATGTTCTAATGAAGTGATCTATTTTTGCCGTAATTGCTACATCTTCTACTTCATCATCGGTAGCATCTAATTTTCCATAGCGAATGTTTTCACGAATCGTATCAGAATATAACCAGGTATCTTGCAAAACCATTCCAAACATATCTCGTAAATCATTTCGCTTAAAGTCCTTAATATTGACTCCATCTATCGTGATGGCACCTTTATTGACATCATAAAAACGCATTAGTAATTTTACCATTGTTGTCTTTCCGGCACCAGTTGGTCCGACAATGGCTACTTTTTGACCTTGCTTAATTTTAGCACTGAAGTTATGAATGATTGTTTTTTCTTTATCATAACCGAACTCTACATTTTCAAAATCAATATTTCCCACTAATTGATCTGTCGCTGCGGCTTCTTTTTTATCTGGTACTTCTTCTTCGGCATCTAAAAATTCAAAAACACGTTCTGCTGAGGCTGCTAACATTTGGACCATATTCATCGCCTGCGCGATTTGGGCAATTGGACTTGTAAAGTTTCGAACATACTGTGTAAATGATAAAATATCCCCTACTTCGATTCTGTTTTTAATTACTAAATAACCACCTAATATCGATACCAATACATAACCTAGGTTACCGATAAAAGTCATAATGGGATGCATCATTCCAGATAAGAACTGACTTTTCCAAGCTGAATCATACAACTCATCATTTGTCTTTGCAAACTTTTCGAAGGCACGATCTTTTCCATTAAAGACATTGACGATTTCATGCCCTGCATAGTTTTCTTCGATTTGACCATTCAAAACACCTAAATACTCTTGTTGGCGGGCAAAATATTTTTGACTTCGTCCCACTACAAACATGATAAAGAATAAAGCGATTGGAATAATCACTAAAGATACTAGTGTCATAAAAACATTGATTGATAACATCATGAAGAAGATTCCAACAATCATCGTTATTTGCGACAAAAGCTGTGTTGTTACCTGATCCAGTGTTTGTGATACAGTATCGACGTCATTGGTAACACGAGATAGAATCTCTCCTGTTGTCTGTGACTCATAATACTTTAGTGGTAGTTTATGAAACTTATTTGAAATTTGCTCTCTTAAAGTGTAAGTAATCTTTTGACCAACACCAGTCATTATGAAACCTTGAATGTAAGAGAAAATCATACTGATTAAATAAAGTCCTAGTAAGGTAAGTAGGATTCCTGCTATTTTTTCAAAGTTAATTCCAGCTGTTGTCCCCATTACTTTTCCAACTAAACCATTAAAAATTTCTGTTGTGGCACGACCTAAAATTTTTGGACCAACAATAGAGAAAATAGCACTTCCGATGGAGAAGATAAATACAAAGAAAAGACTTATCTTGTAGG
>CAJUCU010000019.1:0-17366 GCA_910585335.1 uncultured Bacilli bacterium | reverse complement strand
CGCCACGACCTTTTGGACCATGTTTAGGCATTTTCTAACTCCTCCTTTGTAAGCTGACTTGAGGCAATCTCACGATAAACATCACAAGCCTTTAATAATTCTTTATGTGTTCCCATTCCGACAACACGTCCTTCGTCTAATACTACAATTTGATCTGCATTCATAATCGTATTGACACGTTGAGCGACAATAAAGATTGTTGCATCTTCGGTTTCTTTGTGAAGAGCACGGCGAAGTTCGCTATCTGTTTTAAAATCAAGTGCTGAAAAACTATCATCAAAAATATAAATCTCAGGGTCAATCGCTACTGCACGCGCAATCGACAAGCGTTGTTTTTGACCACCCGATACATTGGTTCCCCCTTGGGCAATCTCTTCTTCATACTTTTGCGGTTTTCCCTCAATAAATTCAGTCGCTTGAGCTATTTTAGCAGCGCGCTTCATTTGCTCATCTGACATTTCTTCATTGCCATACTTGATATTTGTTGCAATTGTTCCTGAGAACAATACACCTTTTTGTGGCACATAACCAATCTTTTTATTTAACTCTTCTATCTTTACATCTTTAATATTAATACCATCAATTAAAATTTCTCCATCACTCACATCATAAAATCTGGGGATGAGATTAATTAAGGTACTCTTTCCAGAACCAGTTGAACCAATGAAGGCGGTGGTTGTTCCTGGTTGTGCTACAAAATTAATATCCATCAAAACATCTTCATCACTATCTGGATAACGGAAAGATACATTTTTAAATTCTACTAATCCCTTTACTCGTTTTCCAAAGTTTCGTGGTGATGTTGGATTTTTAATCGAATCCTTGGTATTTAACACTTCATAGATACGATTCGCTGATACATTGGCACGTGGTAGCATGATAGAAAACATCGAAATCATTAAGAATGCCATTACAATTTGCATTGTATATTGGATGAATGCTAACATATCCCCCACTTGCATTATTCCCTCATCAATACTGTGAGATGCTTGCCATACGATTAAAATACAAATTCCATTCATGACAAACATCATGGTTGGCATCATCATAGACATGGCACGATCTACAAACATGGTATTTTTCTTTAAATCTTGGTTGGCTTTTTCAAAACGTTTTCTTTCATGTTTTTGATTGGAGAATGCACGAATAACAGGAATTCCTGTAATGATTTCTCTTGTTACTTGATTCATTCGATCAATTAGTTTTTGTACTTTCTTAAATCTTGGCATTACAAGCGTAAATAAAGTAACGACGATTCCTAAAATAACAATCACGCCTAGGGCAATAATCCAAGTCATCGAAACATTGGTCCGAAGGGCTTTCATTACACCACCAAAACCAATGATTGGAGCGTAGATTGCTATTTTTAAAGACATCACGATTAACATTTGTACTTGTTGAATGTCATTGGTACTTCTAGTAATTAAAGAAGATACACCATACTCTTTGTACTCTGCTTTTGAAAAATTAAGTACTTTTTCAAATATCTCTTTTCTTAAATTTTTAGAAGTAGATGCTGCAATTTTACTAGATAAGAAACCAACTACAATGGTTAGAGTCATACTGAAAAGCGCAATGGCTAACATTTTGGCGCCCGATACTACAATATAGTTTGTTTGTAATTTATCTGTATTTACTCCTACTTCTTGATATAAGGATTTTATACTAGTTGTCGCACTTTGTTCGATGATAGACTCTGGCATATCTGAAAACTTCTCGTCCATGCTTTCTAACATCTTTTCACGTGAGGCATCTGGCATCATTTTAAATACCTCTATTAAGTCATTGTTTTTGATAGCAGTTGGTAGTTCTTTTCTAATATTATCTTGAATACTTTTGTATTCTTTCGCATTTGATGTCATAACAGAATGAACAAGAAGGGCTTGATCCATCTCTTTTTCTAGTTTTTGATCCATTTCTTGTTCTTTTAAAATATAAACATTTTCTTCTTTTAAAGCATTATATTTCTTGCTATATTTTTGATAATCCTTATGGGTATCATTGATCAGTTCATAGCTTTTTAATATTTCTTCTTCCGTCTTACTATTTGTAAAAAGTAAAACTTCTTTCATGTCCACTTCTGTAATTACTTTAGGAACAATTTCTTCAATTCCTCCTTGTTGTACTCCAATATTAATAATTTTAGAAGTATAATCTGGAAGAGATAAATCACAGATGGCTTGCCCTATCAATAATAAGATAATGATTAATACTGCGCCGACATGTTTTTTTAAACTTCTTATCATATGTCTCATTTATAGATTCCTCCTTTAATTAATTTTAATGATCTTTGGAAGTGATGTTGTGCTTCTTTTTTATTTACTTCTAGAAAAAGAGGCGGAATCACATTTTTTATCGTAATATCAAAAAGTAACATTAACATATCTTTGATACTCTCTTTTGCTTCACTCGAAAGCTTTTCCTTATCAATTGCATCTTCTAATTTCTGGAATAACACCTTTTCTTCGTTGCTTTCAAAACAGCAAAAACCAGTCTTATTTTCCATATAAAGATTTGCATTTTGGAAAACATTTTTAAAGAAACCTTTTTCTTTTTCTAAAAGACACTTATTTAAAAAAATAGTATATAACTCTTCATAAGCTTTTATAATATCTCCCTTACTCCGATTTAAGCAATCTATTAGTATTTTGATTCCATTGATGCGATGTTCGCTTAATAAATAAGCATATAAATCTTCTTTGTCATTAAAATACATGTAGAAGCTGCCACGAGAAATATCGGCTTCTTTGATAATTTTGTTAATGGATGCATCCGCAAGTCTTACTCTACTAAATTCTTTTTTCGCTGCATCTAATAACTTTTTCTTCTTCTCCTCTTTTAAGTTTAAAAATGTTTTACTAGGCATTTTAATCACTCCTATATGACATGATGTCATACTCATGGTATTATATTATGACAGCTTGTCACTTGTCAATCTATTCTCTTTCCCTCTTTCCACACTTTTTGAAAAAGTCTATAATTTTACGATATTTTCTTGTAAAAGCTAATAATTTATGATAGGATAATAATGTCTTAGAAAAAGACCCATTTGGTCCGTTGGTGAAGGGGCTTAACACGCTGCCCTCTCAAGGCAGTATTCACGGGTTCGAAACCCGTACGGACTACCAATAGAAGATGAAGTATAGAAGTTTTTTCTATACTTTTTATTTATATTTTATCATTGACAATACTTATTTTATAGTATAAAATATTGCAAAAAAAAGGAGAGAAAACAATGAAAAAATATACCGTTTTATTTTTATTACTTTTGGTTTCTATTTTTGTGATTCCATCTCATGTTTTTGCAAAAGATTTCACTTTAATTGGAACTACTAGTGAAACTATCAGTGAAGCCTTCGATGCAGAGGGAATTGTAGATTACGACCTTAGTAACTACAGCGAGACAGATGATAAAGTCCCTATCATTCTTTTTAGAAAAAATGGATGTATTAATTGTAAAAACTTTTTGATTTATCTTAAAGAAGTATTACTTCCAAAATATGGGGATAAATTTAAGCTAGTTAGTTATGAACTTTCTAGTAATCAGTCTAATTATAACTTATTAGACCAAGTGGCTCACTTCTTTAATAATGCACAATCAAGTGGTTATAGTACACCTTATTTAGTAGTAGGCGAAAAAACATTCTCAGGTGCTATTTATCATAATGATGCTATGAGAGCGGAAATTGAGGCTACCATTCAGTCTGGTACTACTTTCGATGTGATTGAAGAGATGACGAATGGAAATCAAAATATTAATAACAACAAGATTTTTACTGATAATAACATTACACTTACTAGTAAACAAGTATTTACTTCTGATCATACATTAAAAGTTGTTGATGTTGATTTACAAAATGTTCTTCTTGATTCATTCCGTTATATTCATGCTTATGATATTTCTATGTATCAAGGTGGCGTAAAAGTAGCATTAAAGAATGGATCATTCCAAATTAAAATTCCTGTTGCAGAAAAATATGATATTTATAAAGTTGCCTACATAGAAAATGGCAATATTATGGAGACTTTCGAACCAATTTATGAAAATGGTTATATTACATTTACCACTAACCATTTATCAGAATATGCTATCTATGGAAAAAATCATGTTATCACCTCTTCTGGAGTCGAGGAAGAAAATCCTAACACATTAGATGGTATTGATAAAAATATTATTATGTTAGTAGTTGGTTCTATGATGCTACTAGGAAGTACTGTTTTATATAAAAAGTTTAACTAAAGTTCTATGTGAAAAGCATAGAGCTTTTTAGGGGTTTTATTATGAAAAAAAGAAAGTTACGTTTAAAAAAGAAAAATTTTTGCCTTATCCTTACTGCTCTTTTCTCTACTATCTTGATTATTGCTAACCTATTTTATGTCATCCCATGGATTTTAGACAATCATAAAGTAGGAAAAGAAATGAAAAAAATCAAAGAAGAAACTCCTATTATTGAGAAAAAGCCAAGTGGTGAAGACAAAAAAAAAGAAGAGGAGGTCCCCTCTTTTGATCCTTATTGGGATTTTATTAAAATGAATTATTTAGAAGTAGATTTTTCTAATTTAAAAAAGACTAACAATGAAGTTGTAGCATGGGTTTTAGTAAATGGTACTAATATCAACTATCCTGTTGTTCAACACTCTGATAATAAATACTATTTAACTCATAGCTTTGATCGGTCTAAAAATAGCTCTGGATGGGTCTTTATGGATTATCGAAATAATAGTAAAGAATTTCAAAAGAATACAATTTTATATGCTCATGGTAGAAAAAATGGTTCTATGTTTGGTACTTTAAAAAATGTACTAGATGACAAATGGCTTCAAGAAAATCATGATACCATCCGATTGTCTACGCCACATGAGAATAGTTTGTGGCAAGTATTTAGTGTCTATAAAATTCATACCACAAATGACTATATTCAAACTGACTTTTCTAGTGATGAAGAATATAGCCAGTTTCTTCATAAACTACAAGAACGTA
Source organism: uncultured Bacilli bacterium (assembly GCA_910585335.1). Taxonomy (GTDB): domain Bacteria; phylum Bacillota_I; class Bacilli_A; order RF39; family UBA660; genus MGBC119817. The sequence goes on along the minus strand of CAJUCU010000019.1, from coordinate 12,385 downwards.
GTATACATCATTTTTCTACTACTCTTCAGGCAAGTGATAAAATACTAACTCTCTCTACTTGTTTTAACGAAGAAGAAAAAGTTGTGTTACACGCGAAACTAGTGCAAGCAGAAGAAAGATAATTTTATGATAAAAAGAATGATATCTAGTGTCTTTTGACTATGATATCATTCTTTTTTAAACGCCTCTTTTCTTTCCTGTTTCTTCATTTACCTTTGTTATGATGGGATCCCAAATACTTTTTGGAATGAATGCTGCTTTCATATAAGCTTTGTTTTCTTCTTTATTAATAGATATATCTACTATTTTTGAAAGACTACCTTTATTTAGTAAAAGTTCTGTTTGAGCAGGAGAATAACTTAAATAATTGGTAATTAAAGGAATACAATCCTTAGACTCTTTTGGAATGAAATATTCTATTTCTACATTACAGTTTTCATGAAACTCTAATGGTCGATCAAAGAAACTTCTTTCTCGAATTAACGATGTACTAGTAAAACCACTCTCATAATAATAAGTTCCTTTTAGTCCCACTAAGTCTTCTATACTTTCTATTTTCTCATCTTGAAAGATAGAGGCTGGTACACCGCGATATGCTTTTATATTTTGAGATAATGGTTCCTGCCTTTCTATCGTTTTACTTAACTTCTCCGCTAGAAAGTAGGCAGTTTCTCTTTTTTCATCTGTTAATGAACCATTATAATCATAATCCCAAGTGTGACGAAGAATAGCATTTATTTCACGAAAAGAAATTCCTGAATAATTTCTAATCGCCTCCCTTTCTTCTACTCTAGTATTTTGATAAAAATCTGACATATATTCTAGAAAAGAATCTGCAATTTCAGAGTCCGTTGAAAACTCTTTATATTCTCTTTTTTCTATCTCTTCTACAAACTGTTCTATCTCAAGCTGTCGTGACTTAGGCATATAAGAAAAAATTCTATCTACTTGTTTTTTATTCCCCATATTATCCTCCTACATTCCTATTTCTACTTTTCTTTATATTTATAAAGTACAGATGGCCTATGCCCTTCTCCCGTTTTCATCTTTTCTGTCTTTTCCACTTTATTTGCAATGATTCTTCTGAACGCTGGGTCTAATAATTTTTTATTTAAAATCACTTCGTAAACTTGTTGTAGTTCTCCCAATGTGAAATACTTTGGCATCATATTGAAAACAATATCAGTATAATTTATTTTATTACGGATTCGTTCAATTCCTGCTAAAATTACCATTGGATGATCAAATGCTAAAGATTTATTTTTCGTTATGCTAAATTGATAACGGTCTGTAGTCTTTTCTCTTTTCTGTTTCTTGATTTGGAAAGTAATTTGTTCTTCCCCATTATCTAGAATCACATCCACTAAACTTCCTTTTTCTTCTAGTAAAATAACATCAAACCAACTTGCATTTTCTAACATTTTTTCTGTTAAAAGATTTTTATCTATTAATGCTACATAAGAAGTAGAAACTACTCTCATTCTAGGATCACGATCTATCGCATCATAAGTGTATAATTGTTCTAAGTAAATATTGGAGAGATTGGTCTCTTTTTTTAATACTCGTTTGGCACAATCTTCTAATAGTTCCTTTTTAGGATCTAGAAAGCCTCCTGGTAGACACCATTTGTCCTTAAAAGGATAATTTTCTCTTTTTACTAGTAAAACACTCATTCTTTTTTGATTATTTTTTCTATAATTTGTTTTCATTTGATCAGATACACTTACTACTAAAATATCTGCTGTCATTGATAATTGTTCAAACTCGTCTTTATTATAATTTTCTAAAAATTCTTTTTCGCTTTTATATTCCATCCATACACCTCTTTATCATATCGCTTTTTACTAATTTGATTATAACATAATCTCAAAATAAGTACTACTTTTAAACTATTTTCCATATAATTTTTTTCTCTTTATGTATTCCAAGACCTTATAATCTATTTCTTTTTCTACTTCCTCTATTTGTCCTTTTTCCATTAAATCTCTAATTTTTGTAGAAGAAAGATTAGATGGGGCAAGAGGCGCGATTATAATATTCTGATATTCTTTTTGATCTAGCACTCTTCTTTCGCCTCTCTCCATTACAATTATTTTATAATTATCTAATATTTCCTCATAATTTTTCCAAGTAGTCATTTGTGCTAAATTATCCCCACCACAGATAAAATAAATTTCAGATTCCCTATACTCCTTCTTAAAATGTGCCAAAGTTTGATACGTATAGGTTAGATTATTTTTCATTTCATAATCTGATACTGATAAATTATCGTAAGACTCTGTCATTAGACTTAGCATCTGATATCTTTCTTTATCATCTATCAAACCTTTTTTAGGATACTTTTTTCCTGTTGGAACAAAAATCACTTGATCTACATATCTTTTTTCAATTAGCTCTAACGCGATTTTTTTATGCATGTTGTGAGGAGGATTAAAACTCCCACCAAATATTCCTATTTTCATTTTATTTCCTCTTCTTCTAATGTAAATATGGTTCCTTTCATATCACTAGGTAGTCTTAAATCTCCTCGTGGTGAAAGACTGATACTGCCTACTTTTACACCATCTGGCATACAACTTCTTTTAAATTGTTCTCTTATAAAACGTTTCATGAATATATTTAGATACTTTTTTATTTTCTCTTCCTTATAGTCATCTTGAAATGCTATTTTGGCAAGTTCATAAATTTTTAATGGGGCATCTTGATAACGCAAGAAATAGTAGAGATAGAAATCATGAAGGATATAAGGGCCAATTTCTGTTTCTGTTTTTTGTATCTCTCCATTTTTATCTGGTGGTAGTAGTTCAGGTGAAATCGGTGTATTTAAGATGTCAAACATAATTTTTCGTTTTTCTTCTTCCTCTTTTTCCGCTAGTGTCTTTACTAAATCACGAACTAGTGTTTTAGGAATAGAACTATTTACATTGTACATACTCATATGATCACCATTATAAGTACACCATCCTAGTGCCAGTTCCGATAAATCCCCTGTTCCAATTACAATTCCATTTTCTAAATTGGCAAAAGACATTAAAATCTGTGTTCGTTCACGGGCCTGAATATTTTCATAAGTTATACTTCGGTCCTTTTTATCTAGGCCAATATCTTTCATATGTAAGAGACATGCTTCTTTTATACTTATCTCTTTTAAAGTGGCCTGATACTTGTTTGTTAATTCACAGGCATTTTTGTAAGTTCTATTTGTTGTCCCAAAACCTTTCATCGTGATGGCAATTATGTCTTTTGGATCTCTTTTTAATTTTTGAAAGGCTTTTATCGTAATTAAGAAAGCAAGAGTAGAATCTAATCCGCCACTTATTCCAATGATACATTTCGGATTGTTTAGATGTATTAATCTTCTTACTAATGCATTGGTTTGTATTTCAATAATTTCTTCACAACGCTTTTTTCTTTCTTCTTCATTTTGAGGGATAAACGGATATTTTTTATATTCCCTTTTTATGGTTTTCATTTTTCTTTTTACATCTATTCTTATTTCCTGGTACTCTCTATCATTGATATCACTGTTATAACTTGTATTTTTTCTTCTATCGTGGCTTAGATGGTCTAGATCGATATCCGCATAAATCAGATTGCTTTTCAAATCATATTTTTGATTTTCTGCTAGCATCTTACCATTTTCATAAATCATACTTGCACCACTAAATAGTAAATCTTGTGTTGACTCCATGAGACCGCTTGATGCATAGATATAAGCTGATATGGTTCTAGAAGAAGTATCCTTTATTAGATTTTTTCTATAACTTGCTTTTCCCACTATTTCATTACTGCTAGATAAGTTAAAAAGAAGAGTAGCACCATTTATAGCATGATAATAACTAGGGGGAATCACGGTCCATAAATCTTCACATATTTCGATGGCAAAGGCCAGTGTCTCTTCTTTCTTATCTTTGAAAATTAAATTGGTATTCATGAACACTTCTTCACCCAATAGTTGTATCTTTTTATTTTTTAGGTTTAGCCCAGAAGAAAACCAACGCTTTTCATAAAACTCACCATAGTTTGGAATATAACTTTTGGGAACAACTCCTAGTATCTTCCCTTTTTGAATCACAACAGCACAGTTAAATAGTTCGTTTTCATAAGAAAGAGGAAGCCCTAGAATCGAAATAATATCTAAGTCTTTGGTCTCATCTATTACCATTTTTAATGCTTCTTTCGCAAGATTTAGCAAATGCTTATGTCCAAATAAGTCGCCACAAGTATAGCCAGTTAGAGAAAGCTCTGGTGTTACTACAATAGATACTTGCTCTTTTTCTGCTTTTCGAATCATTTTTATTAATTCTTTGGCATTTTCCTTGGGTGAGGCTAAATATAGTTGATTTACAATTGCCCCTACTCTTATAAAATTTAGTTTTTCCATATGATTATACTCCTTTTTAGATATGATTCTTTTTTACTTTTTGATAACTTAATTCCTCTAGCGCTTGTGTTGCAATTTTCTGTTCTGCTTCATATAACATATATTCTTTTAATCTACGTTCTTGTTTTGATAAGTCTACATAATATGTCCCAGGATTTTCTATATCAGTAATATAGTCTGGTAATGTTTGATATTCGCATTCACAGTAGCTTTGCTTTTCTTTTATTGTTGGTTCTTGATAGACTAACTCGCCATTTTTAAAAATAGGTATTTGTAATTTTCTTATACGATAATCTGTCAATGTTTTCTTCTTCCATGGTTCTTTTTCTGATACTAGTGTGTACTGATCTCTTGCTATTTTTTCTTCACTCGTTGCAATCACGTCTCCTAAGGCTTTATTACTGTCGTAGTCATAGAAACGATATACCGTTTTTAAACCAGGATTGGTTGTTTTTATAGGATCTTCACTCACTTTTATTTTAGGAACCATCTTTCCATCTTTTTCTGTGGCTACTAATTTATAAACACCATTTAATCTTTCTTTACTTGCTATTATATTATCGCCTACACCAAGGGAGTCTACTATTGCTTTTTGTCTTAAAAGCTTGGCAATCGTATATTCATCTAGACCATTGGATAAACATATTTTTACATCTTCATATCCTGCTTCCACTAACATATTTTTTGCAGCTTTTGATAAATACGTTAAATCACCACTGTCAATTCTTATTCCCTTTAAGCGATAGCCGTTGGGTTCTAAATATTCACGACTTACACGAATCGCATTAGGAATTCCACTTTTTAAAGTATCAAAAGTATCTACTAAAAAGATGCAATTATTGGGATGGCTTTTGGCATATGATAAAAATGCTTCATATTCACATTCTGCTTCTTGAATCATAGAATGGGCCATTGTTCCACTTACTGGTATGTCGTATTTCTTTCCAGCATAAACATTGCTAGTTCCTCTACATCCTCCGATATAAGCATGACGACTTGCCTCAATTGCTGAATCTATTCCTCTGGCTCTTCGTGCCCCAAAATCTAGTACTGGAATATTTCCTGCTGTTGAGGTAATTCTTTTTGCCTTGGTAGTTACTAGACCTCCATGATTGAAGTTAGTAAGCAAGGCTGTTTCTATGATTTGAGCTTCTATTAGGTTTGTTCTTACTGTTAGCACTGGCTCATTTGGAAATGCTGCTGTCCCATCTGGCATCGCATTGATATCCCCAGTGAAATGTAGGTCTTTTAAATATTCTAAAAATTCATCACTAAATGATTCTGTTGTTTTTAAATACTCAATATCCTCTTCAGCAAAGCCAAAATTTTGTAAGTATTCTATTGTTTCACCAAGTCCGCCAGTCATAGTGTATCCACCATTAAAGGGATTCGTTCTAAAGAAAATATCAAAGTATACTTTCTCCTCTTTTTTTCCTTGATCAAAATAACTTTGAGCCATGGTTAATTCATAAAAGTCTGTCATTAAAGTTTTATTTTCCATTTTTTCTCCTTTTTTCTTTTTATCTTTTTGTTAATAACAAAACTTAAAAAATTTTATTTTTTCTTTACTAACGTTATTCCTTGCTGTTTCATTAATAATTTAGCAGCCTCTACATAGTCACTTCTTCCCTCTTCAGCAAAAGTGGCTATGGCATCTTCATGTACTTTCACCTCTACATACTTGTTCCATTCATCCAAGTAGTTTGCAAGCCCCATTGTACCATTAAAAACGCAAATATCTGTGCAACATCCTACTATATCAATTTGTTTTAGTTCACTAGTTTGATGGACTAAATTTCTAAATGCAGGCGCTTCCATAAAGCTTGTTGAATTCTTTTCAATTGATACTGTATTTTTCATGTCCTCATATTTTTTTAATTCTTCTATTACATTTTCTTCACCACTTCCTTTGATACAGTGTTGTAGTGGGTTAAATCTTTCATGTTCCTTTGAATCTTTTGTATGAGTATCTTTAATAAATACTACTAATTGTTTTTCTTTTTGATATTCCTTAATCAACTCTTCTTGCCTTGGAACGATACGTGCAATTTCTTTGTCATGCAAATCACCATCTTTTACAAAACCATTTACCATATCTACTATGATTAACATCTTCTCATAACATTTTAAATTTCTAATTGTCATTTTATCTTCCTACCTTTACCATTTGCTTTTGAAAACTTTTTTGTTTTACTTCTATATCTACCCCTCCAAAATAGGTAGATACACATCCTTGGTCCCATATATAAGCACCTTCTATCTCTTCTATATCAGGGGTAAAACTTGAAACTTCATATCCTTCCTCGTCTAATAAAGAGGCAAATACTTCTGCTATTTCATCTTGTGATATTGTTTTAGTACTTGCTATCTCCTCCCCTAACAGATAAAAGTTAATACTTACATTTGCTGTTAGTGTCTTTCTTCCCCTACCACATGCTATTGGTAGCATTTCTACCTGGCAAGGCATCCCTTCCGTTTGTGTGTAATAATTCTGTAGTATTTTCTGGGTGCTTTCTTTGCTAAAATTTATTTTCATATAATCCTCCCTTTTGTTATTATCTTTTCATTAATAACAACCTCTAAAAATTTTACAAACTTTCGCGTTTGTTATTAACATTATATTAATATCATATGCAATTGTCAATATCTTTTTAACATTTTTTTAATAAGAGTTTTTTCTTTTGAAGCAAACAAAAAAATAGCCCCTTTGCTATTTGGAAACTTGTTGTCTCTATTTTTATTTAGGCTATTTTGTTTTACTATCGTTTAGAATAGATTGAATTACAATTTCATCTGCTACTACATCAAAAGTAATTGTTGATTTATATTTTATTTCATCATTAACAATTGCTTTTGCAAGTAAATCTTCAATTTTCTTACTTACTAATCTTTTTAATGGCCTTGCGCCATAGGTTTTACTATACCCCATCTCTACTAGATAGTCCTTTGCTTTCGTTGTTAAATGGATATGAATATTTTTATCAGTTAATCTTTTTTCTATTTCTAAGATAATTTTATCTAATATTTCATAAGTTGTCTCTTTTGATAATGGATTAAAGATGATAATTTCATCAATTCGATTAATAAACTCTGGTCTAAAATAAGATTCTACTTCTTTCATTACTAATTCTTTATTATTTTCTAAAATATGTTCACTGGCTAGATTAGAAGTCATAATGATAATGGTATTCTTAAAATCTACTGTTCTACCATTAGAGTCCGTGATTCTTCCATCGTCTAATACTTGCAATAATAGATTGAGTACTTCTGGATGGGCTTTTTCTATTTCATCAAATAGTACGATACTATACGGATTACGACGAACTGCTTCTGTTAATTGTCCTCCTTCCTCATACCCAACATAGCCAGGAGGAGAACCAATGAGTCTTGAGACACTGAATTTTTCCATATATTCGCTCATGTCAATACGAACCATATGTGTTTCATTGTCAAAAAGTTCATGAGCAAGGCTTCTTGCTACTTCTGTCTTACCTACACCTGTAGGTCCTAGAAAGATAAAAGAACCAATTGGTCGTGATGGGTCTTTGATTCCACTACGACTTCTTAGAATAGAGTTGCTGACTAGTTCTAATGCTTCTTTCTGACCTTTTACTCTCTTTCCTAGATTTTCATTCAAATGAAGCAGTCTTTCTTTTTCTGTACTCATTAGTTTTTGCACTGGGATATTCGTCCACTTAGCAATGACTTCAGCAATATCAGCTTCACTTACTGTGTCACTTAAAATTATGCTTTCGTCTTGTTCCCTTAAATTCTTCAATTCTTTTTCAAGAGAAGGAATCACTCCATTTTGTAGTCTAGCTGCAGTTTCAAAGTCATAACGATTTTTGGCTTGTTCTAATTCAAAACGGGCTGTTTCTAATTCTTTTTTCTTACTACTTATTAAATCATTGAATTTCTTTTCTCTTTCCCAATCTTCTTTAAATTTCTTTTCTTGTTCTTTTCGTTCTTTTAATTCTATCTCAATTTTTTCTTTTCTAGTTTTAGAAAGATCATCTGTTTCCTTTTTTAAAGCTTGCCGTTCAATTTCTAGACGCATAATTTGTCTTGTTAAAATATCTAGTTCAATTGGAACAGAATCCATTTGAACGCGGATTGTAGCGCATGCTTCATCGACTAAATCAATTGCCTTGTCGGGCAAAAATCTATCTGTTATATAGCGATTTGCTAGCGTTGCTGCTTCTATTAAAGCACTATCATGGATATTTACTCCATGGTAAATTTCAAAGCGTTCTTTTAAGCCTCTTAAAATAGTAATGGTGTCTTCTACTGTTGGCTCACTAACTTTTATTTTTTGAAACCTTCTTTCTAGAGCGCTGTCTTTTTCAATATACTTTCTATATTCATTTAATGTTGTCGCCCCAATGACATGGATGCTTCCTCGTGCTAGGAGTGGTTTTAGAATATTAGAGGTATCCATTGCTCCTTCCATATTTCCAGATCCAACAATCATATGGATTTCATCAATAAACATAATGATTTCTCCATCGCTTTCTTCTATTTTCTTTAGTACTTCTTTTAGTCTTTCCTCAAATTCACCACGGTATTTTGCCCCAGCGATAAGAGAAGCCATATCTAATTCCCAGACAGTTTTATTTTTTAAGGTTTCTGGAACATCCCCTTTTTCCATTCGTAAAACTAGTCCTTCTACAATAGCCGTCTTACCAACACCCGCTTCGCCGATTAACACTGGATTATTCTTTGTCTTCCTTGATAAAATTCTTGTAATACTACGTATTTCATCATCTCTACCGATTACTGGATCAATTTTTCCTTCTTTTACTGCTTTGTTGATGTTACGTCCATATTTTTCTAAAACATTTTCTTCTTTTTCTTGATACATGGTATCATCCCTTTCTCAAACAACTCTATTATATCACGATATTAGCAGTTGTCAAGTTAGAGTGCTAATTATCTATTTTATTATGTTTTATGAATTCTCTTAAAATCTTTGTTAAAGCTCTTTTTTCTATTCTAGATACATAACTACGCGAAATATGTAGCTCTTTGGCAATGACTTTTTGGGTTTGTTCTTCTTTTCCTAGCAGTCCATATCTTCTAACTAAAATATCTTTTTCTCTTTTTGACAATATTTTTATATATTCATTTAGAAGCTCAATATTATCTTTTAAAGAGATGTCTTCTAGAAAATCAGGTTTCGGTGTTTTTAGAATATCTAATATTGAAATCTCATTTCCATCTTTATCAAAACCAATGGATTCATTTAATGAAATATTTTTACTATTTTTATTATTACTACGGAAATACATTAAAATTTCATTTTCAATACATCTAGCACAATAGGTTGTAATTTTTGTTCCTTTTTTATTAGAGAATGTGTCAACTCCCTTAATCAGACCGATTGTTCCAATACTAATTAAATCATCTTGGTCTATATTCTTATAATCAAATTTTTTTACGATGTGTGCTACAAGTCTTAAATTGTGCTCAATCAATAGATTTCTTGCCTCCCGATTGCCTAGACGCATTGCTTCAATCGCGTGTTCTTCCTCCTCTTTAGTTAAAGGGTCTGGAAACACTTGGTTGGAATAAGATCCTGTTATAAATATGGATCTTAATAGTTCTATCAAACTAAAAAACATATACTCACCTAATTTCAGTATATGTCATATTTTTACCTATTTTGCAACTTTTGCATTTCTTTTTATCTTATTGTATTTTAATAGGTAGCAGTATTTTGTATTCTCCTTTATAGTATGGGGCAATTTGATAACGTGGGAAATAGACTACGATTCCCTCTTTTGTAAAAGCAATATTTTTAAAGTTGGCACTGGTTGGTGCTGTACCCTCTAAGAACCATTTTTCTTCAAATTCGTCTTGTTTAAAATTTCCTAACTGCTCTAATTTTTTTCTACTTTCTTCTGAAAGAAAGACTAAAAGCATTTTGTTTTCTTGCATCAAGCTTTCTATATTTACTATTTCCTGTTTTTCTATATCATAAATTATTGTATCGATTCTATGATTTGGATGGGCTCCACCTGTTGACATTTCTGATTTTATTGCAAAGGATAGATACTTACCCACTTGGTACTTTTCATATGTTATATTGAGTTCATAGTCAAAATTGGGTTGTACTGCACTATCTTGATTGTTCATAAATTCTTCTAATAGTAAGCTGATGTATCTTTTTATATTTTGATTTAATACCGTGTATTCTGTTTTTGGGTAAACTGCATTTATTTTATTATTCATATTCTCACCATTACAGTTTATGAAATACTTCCTTTCTATTATTTTTCTTTTGTCTCGTTTTTCTCGTCAAAATTCGTAAAAGGCTCAAAGTAGTACATTGAATTATCTTTTATTTTAGGATAAAATAAAGGAAGGTGATAATAATGAAAACAGTATTAATTGGTGCAGGGAGTGATTTAGGAAGTCATATCGATGGTGCTAGATTAGGTCCTAAAAGATTGATTGATGATTTAGCAAGTTTTCATCAAGGAAAGAAAATTCTTTTAGAACAAAATTCTGCTATTATTAAAAGTAGAAGTTTGGCGGATAAAAGAAAAAATGAAGTAGAAGTTTTAAAATTCAATAAGGCTCTTTATGATACAGAGTTGCAATATTTGAATGAAGGATATTTTCCGATTACGATTGGAGGAGATCATTCTATTGCTATTGCTTCTTCGCTTGCTAGTATGAAAAAAAATACTAATATTGGTGTGATTTGGATTGATATTCACAGCAATTATCATACCTATCAGTCTACACCAACTGGCAATTTATATGAACTGGCACTAGCATCTATTAATGGCTATCATTGTAGAGAGCTTAGTAGTTTTCATGAGGGAGAATGGATTCCTAGCAAAAACACAGTCATTGTTGGTGCGAAAAGTATTGATAAAAAAGAGCGAGAAAATTTGAAATACTCTGGCGTTACTGTTTTTACCATGGATGATATTAGAACACAAGGATTAGAAGCCGTTATGGAACAAGCTTTTTTGATTGCTACTGAAAAGACTAATGGGGTTCATATTAGTTTTGACTTAGGAGTTTTCTCTTCTGAGTTTTCCCTTGGTGTCTCAATTCCCGAAGAAGATGGACTAACAGAAGAAGAAGGCATACAAATCTTAGATCAAGTTCTAATGCAAATTGATAAAATCACTTCCTTTGATCTTGTTGAATTTAATCCAATGCGCGATGATGGGCGTAAAACAGAACAAATTGCTGTGAACATTTTAGCAAAGACTATTATGTCTGCAGAGAAAAAAGATAGTATATAGAAAAACACCAAACTTCGGTTTGGTGTTTTATATTACAATCCTGTACTTCCATAGCCATAGGTTCTACCTAGTAATTGCATTACATCATTATAACAGCCGAATCCACTACTTGATTTGGCATCCACAATCATTTGAGATGAAATATAATAAATTCCTGCTGATGAGGTAATATCTAAGTTTAGATTTTGTCTAGCATTCGTATTACTCCATGATTTAGCAGTATATAACTGATTATTGGTATGAACCCACTGACTTTTATCTTTCGAAAGCCCAACAAAAGCGGTAAATCCACTATTGGTATAGGCATGGCACCAAAATTCAGCATGCAGTGTAGCATAATCATCAACGCCATAATTATAACCAGTTGTTGCTTGTCCACGAGTTTGACCAGCATTTGCCATATTGAAACTTAAAGCTTTGCTATTATTATGATTCCAAGTGATACTCATTTGTGCCCCTTCATATTTCAAGGCTCCCATTCCACCAGTCGACTCTGTCTTGCTAGTCCACCAGACTGTATAATCATCCCTTTTCCAGTTTGGCCATACTACAGGAGATTTACAGGTCGATGTTGTTGTAAATGATTTCGAGCTACTTGCTATAGTAGTTTTGGTACCGTTCTCACATACCACAGTAGCCCCTTGATAGGTAAATCCACTAGTTGGACTGGTTGTAAAGCTTACTGTCTCTCCAACTGAGGCTTTGGTAACGCCTAAGGTTATACTTCCTCCTTTTACAT
>CAJUCU010000018.1:8124-25089 GCA_910585335.1 uncultured Bacilli bacterium | reverse complement strand
AAACTGGAAAAAGGATGATTACATTGTATGGAACCACAAAGAAAATATCGAAAATACTGGGGGGATAGGCGCATATTTGCGTGATGGAGGACATATGGATTTTATTTGGAATCAATATAACAATAAGGCTTTATTAATGGGAGGAACTGTGTGCCCTGCTAGAGGTCAAGCTACAACAATGAATACTTACGATGTAACAGATTATGCGCAATTAAAAAGTACTATGTGGTGCCCTAATTATCAAGGAGATTCTTTTAACTTTTTTGCTGGAATTATTAAATCACAAAGCGACTGGCTTAATGATGTAGATAGTAAAGCGTATATATCTTGGAATAACTCAAATGCGGTTAAAGATGTATCTTTGGATATTAGTAAATACACAGGAAGATATTATGCTTCAGTTCAACTTTTAGTAGGAGGAAACGTTTATTCTTGTTATTGTAATTACTTTTATTTTGTTGGAAAAACATACGGTTATGGAAACACAGGATTATAAAATAAGAAAACTATTTTGTTTATGGTTTTCTTTTTCGTTTGCGAAAGTTTTGTCCATATAGTATAATGATAAAGAAAGATAAGTGGTGATACTATGTATTTAAAAGAAATCGTTACCAGTGGTTTTAAATCTTTTGCGGATAAGCTAAATCTTAAATTAGATGATAATATCACTTGTATTGTAGGTCCTAATGGTTCTGGTAAAAGTAATATCGTAGATGCTGTTCGCTGGGTACTTGGCGAACAATCCGTGAAATCCCTTCGTGGAGATGGCGCGATGACAGATGTTATTTTCTCTGGAAGCAAAAGTCGTAAGCCGTTGAATGTTGCCTCTGTTGAACTCGTATTTGATAATAGTGATAACTATTTAAAACTTGCTTTTAATGAAGTGTCTATTAAAAGAAAAGTTTATCGAAGTGGTGAAAATGAATATTTTTTAAATCATGAGAAATGTAGATTGAAAGATATCATTGATCTTTTTATGGATAGTGGAGTGGGAAAAGAATCTTTTAATATTATTTCTCAAGGAGAAGTACAAAGAATTCTTAGTCATTCACCTTATGATAGACGAATTATTTTTGAAGAAGCAGCAGGGATTTTGAAATATAAAAAAAGAAAAGAAGAAGCACTTCGAAAGTTAGATCGTACGCATAATAATATTGATCGTGTTGAAGATATTATTAAAGAGTTAGAAATTCAAGTTTTACCACTGAAAGAACAAAGTGAAAAAGCAAAAGAATATTTAGAAAATAAACGTGGACTTGAAAAATATGAAGTAGCCCTTTTGGCTTATGATATTGAAGACGTCTCTCTTTCTGTTGATAGGGTAAAAGAAGAAAAAGAAAAATTAGAACAAGAATTAGTTTCTATTCAATCCGATACTTTAGATGTGGATACGAAATCAATGGAAGATAAAAACTATCTTACTAAGTTAGAGCAAGATTTATCTTTGAAAAATGCAAGATTATTGAAAATTACGGAAAAAGTAGAAAAGCTAAATAGCGAAAGACAATTGTTAAAAGAGCGTAGTAAAAATAAAAAAGATGAAAATGAAATTCAAGAAAAGTTACGCACTTTATTAGAAGAAAAAGGAAGTTTAGAAGCTAGTATTAAAGTAAGTCGTGAAGAGTATCATCGGATAGGTGAGGAACTTGTTAAAAGTAAGGGTTATGAAGATGACTTGTTAGAGCGTCAAACAAAACTGAAAAAGAAACAAACCATTTATAATCAGGACTATTTTAAATTAAATCGTGATAACACGGTATTAGAACAAAAGATAAAAAGTCTAGAGATGGAAATAGAAGCTGGTGGCAATATTCCAAATGCTGTTCGCTCCATTTTAAAAGCATCTTCATTAGAGGGAATTTATAATACAGTTGGAAATATTTTATCTATTGCAGATGAGTATACCAATGCATTAGAAATCGCTATTCAAGCTAGTCGTAATTTTATTATCACCAAAGATCAAAGTGCCTCTATTCAAGCTGTTGATTATTTAAAAGAAAATAAACTAGGACGTGCTACTTTCTTGCCACTCAATGTTATAAAGGGAAGGTTTGTTGATGAAGATACTTTATATAAAATTAGTCATGATGATGATTTTATAGCTGTTTTGTCTACCCTAGTAGAATATGATAAAAAATATCAAAATATCGTAGAAAACCAATTGGGAACTACACTAGTTGCGCCTACAATTTTAGCGGCTACTCGTCTTAGTAAAAAAATTCATAATCGCTATCGTATCGTTACATTAGAAGGAGATATTGTTCATGTTGGTGGTTCTATTTCTGGAGGATCTATTTATCAAGCCAATAGTAGTATCAGCTTGAAACAAAAACTTGCTCATTATAAAGAACAAATCCTTTCAAATAAAAAAGAACTTACTTCACTAGATGAGTCTTTAAAAAGTACTTTAAAAGAATTAGAGAAAATTGAAAAAGAATATTTTGATATCTCTAAAAATTCCCTTCTTTTATCAGAAAGACAAGATTTGATGAATAGTGAGATTCAAAAACTTTTAGAAAATCATGATAGTGTTACGAAAGAATGGTCTAGCTATCAATCATTAAGTAGTAATCTACTAGATGAAAAAGAGCAAGAATTAATCGAAGCATATCATGAAGCGCAATCTGAAAAAGAATTGTTAACCACAGATACTTTTAATATCAATAAAGAAATTATGGACTTAAAGTTAAAATTAGAGGAAGATGATGCTACTTTAAAACTTAAAAATAGTCGTCTTCGTGAGATGGAGAAAAGTATTAGGGAAAAAGAAGTTTTATTAAATCGGTATGATGTTAAATTAGATCATATGCTTCTTACATTGAATGAAGAATATTCTCTTACATTTGAAAAAGCGAAAAAAGATTATCATTTAGATATTGATGATACTTTGGCACGTGAGAAAGTCAATCTTTATAAACGCAATATCAAAGAAATAGGTATGGTTAATATTTTAGCAATCGAAGAGTATGAGCGAGTTTCTACACGTTATGAGTTCTTGAAAAAACAAAAAGAAGATTTGGAACATGCCGAATCTACACTTCTTGAAATAATGCGAGAGATGGATGATGTGATGAAAGAGGAATTCTTACATACTTTTCAGGAAATAGAAAAAGAATTTAAACAAGTATTTAAAGAACTGTTTAAAGGTGGTGAAGCTGATTTAAGACTGACCAATCCAGATGATTTATTGACCACAGGTATTGATATTGTTGCTTCTCCTCCAGGGAAACGTCTTACTACTATTAGTTTGCTTTCTGGAGGTGAAAAAACACTGACTGCGATTAGTCTGTTGTTTGCCATTTTGAACGTTCGAACTGTTCCATTTTGTATTTTTGATGAAGTGGAAGCAGCGCTTGATGAAGCGAATGTTTCAGAGTTTGGAAAATATTTAAACCATTATAAAGCAAAAACTCAGTTTTTGATTATTACCCATAAGAAAAAGACTATGGAGTATGCTGATACTTTATATGGTATTACTATGCAGGAGTCTGGCGTTAGTAAATTAGTTAGTGTTAAACTTAACGATTATGAAGAAATTATTTAAAGATGGGAAGAAGGGAAGTATATGCCAGTTTTAGATTGTAGAGGTATTCGAGAAGAAGAAATTTTGCGTTTAGAAAAAGAAATTTCTGATTCTCTTGTTCTTGCTATTATTCAAATAGGATCTTTTCAAGAAAATGAACTATATTTAAGAAATAAAAAGAAGCTGGCAGAAAGACTTCATGTTTCTTTTCAAGCTTTTTCATTTTCTGAGACTGCTACCAAACAGGAAATTATTCAAAAAATTGAGTTATTAAATCAAGATCCTACTGTTACTGGAATTATGATTCAAAAACCAATTCCATCTTCATTTTCATATCAAGAATTGGTAGACTTCATTGTGGTTTCTAAAGATGTAGATTGTGTTGGTTCTAATAGTAAAAAGATGTGGACACAAAATGAAAATTTCCTTCCTTGTACGGCACGAAGTGTACTAAAAATTTTAGATTATTATGCTATTTCAGTTGTTGGGCGGGAAGTTGCTATTTTAGGAAAAAGCGATTTAGCTGGTATGCCTCTTTATCAATTTTTAAAAGAAAAGACGACTGTTACGTTATGTGATTCTAAGACTGAAAATGTGCAGGAAGTAGTAAGAAGGGCAGATATTGTTATTGTTGCCATTGGCCATGCCCATTATTTTACACGAGACTATTTTAGAGATGGTCAAGTGATTATTGATGTGGGGACAAATTATCTTAATGGTGTTTTAGTGGGGGATGTTTGTTTTGAAGAAGTTTGTGATTTAGATGTTTTGATTACTCCAGTTCCTGGGGGAGTGGGGGCATTGACGCCAGTTTATCTCTTTGATCATTTATATAAGGCTAGTAAATAAGTGCTTTTTCCTTGCCTTTTTTCTTTTTTTAATTATAATAATTTAAAAGAAGGAGAGTTTATGGAAAAGATGTGTGTTGGTGAGATTTGTTCATTTAATTGGGAAGCGCAATTGGAGGCTTTTTTGGGCCTATTTCAAGTTCAAAATGATGCTGGTGTTATCAGAAATCAAGAAGAGCAGCAGGTTGGCTACTGTAGAGTTTTATCAGCTATTAATGATGAGAAAAGATATAGTGCACAGACAGAGATTATTCTTCCTTATGGGGGGATTAGAATTCATCAGGATTTGAATTCACATAGTTTGGTTTTTCAAATTAATAGAGATGGGAGTTATAGATTAACAGGAAGTATGCGAGGTGCCTTTGTTTTTGGTCAGTTTTTTGTAGAGCAATTTTCGGTGACTACTATGAAAGAAAGAGAAGAGATGCAAGAGCTTTCTTTATTGTCACGAAATAGAGAGTTTTATTATCGAGATTATATTCAAGATGAGATTATTCAATTTAAAGCAAATGAGAAGGGTGCAGCCTCTTTTAATGGTACTTTGTTTTATCATTATTATAAAAAAGAAAAAGAACGTATCGAAAATGAAATTGTTGCTGAGAGAGAAAATTGTTTTATTAACGAAATTACAGTTAGTAATTATACTAAAAAAGAATTTTCTAATTTAGGTGATTTATGCGAAACAGCTAACCAACAAGCAGATTTTTTATCTCGGTTCCAATATGCATTAGGTGAAGTGGAGCCAGATTTCTATCATCACCTTGGTGAGGTGATTCATTCCTATTCTTATAATGATGATAATATGATTACTTCTGCGATTTCCCAATATTTACTTCCTAGAATGCAACAAGAGCCATTTCAAGCTTTATTTGGTCAGAAATTGGTAAAAGAGCTAAAAAAATAAGAAAGCATAAAATTAATTATTTGCTTTCTTTTTTGTTACTTTTCTTATTGAAGTAATAATCGGTTGTTTTTCTTTTTCTACTGTTCCCATCTCATCATTTGGTTCTATTTCTTCTACTATTTTATCTACGATGTCCATTCCTTCTGTTACATATCCAAAAGCAGCATAATCGCCATCTAGTGTTGTTGCATCTTTTTGAACGATGAAGAATTGACTACTAGCTGAATTCATATCCATTCCGTTTCGTGCCATAGAAATTGTACCTCTTGTATGAGATAAATTATTGTTGATTCCATTACTTGAAAATTCTCCGACAATCGTCTCCTCACTGCCACCTTGTCCTGTTCCTTCTGGATCTCCACCTTGAATTACAAAATCTTTTACTACTCTATGAATCGTTAAGCCATCATAGAATTTTTTGTCTACTAGCTTTAAGAAGTTTTCTACTGTAAGGGGAGCTTCATCCGCATCTAGGGTTACTTTTATCGTTCCATAATCCTTTAATACGATTTCTACATTATATTTTCCTGATAAGGTAGGTTTCTTTTCGTTTTCACTACAACCAACTAAAAATATACCAAGTAGGATGATTCCTAATAATTTTATTGTTTTCATTCTTTTCCTCTTTTCTTTTAAATTGCTCGATATAAGCCTTCTCCAGCGAATGGGTTATCTTTATCAATATGATCTGTAAATAAGATGCCATTTAGATGATCTAGTTCATGTTGGAAAGCAATCGCTAGTTCTTCACGACCTCTTACTCTTATTTTATTTCCATTTTCATCATATGCTTCTAATGTTACTCTAGCATATCTTGGAACGATTCCTTCTGTTTCTCGATTTACCGAAAGACATCCTTCCCCTAATTCTACATAAATCTTTTCTTCTGAATTACTGATGATTTTAGGATTGATTAATGTGTAAGTATCAAAAACACCTTCTTCTACTTCATGAACTACTACAAAGTAACGTTTTAAGACACCTAATTGTACAGCGGCAAGTCCCATTCCAGGTCTTAAATCATACTTTTCTGCTCGTTCTTCAATTTGACTATCCGTTAAATAAGTAATCATCTTTTCTATTAGTTCTTTATCTTCTTTTGTTAGTGGAAAAACAACCTCTTTACTAACTTCTCTTAATCTTTTATCTTTTTCATCTAATATTTCCTTTGTTTTTAACATATTATCACCACCAATGGTCTTATTTTATCAAAAAATGTAAAAAAAATAAAGAGGCAAGAAAAAACTCTTACTTTTCGTAAGAGTTGTTTATTTATGCAACGAAGCGAGTTCCAATCACAATAACTAGTAAAATAAATAATACTAAGATAATGGCATAAGTAGAATTGTTGCTGTTATTGTTGCAACCACATCCGTAATTTGGATAATATGGCATTTGGTAAGAATTATTTCCACCACATCCACATGATCCTCCACCATAATAATACATAACTTTGCCTCCTTTTATTTAATCTAATATAACGTATGTAAAATGTCGTAATTTGTTCATGTAAATTGACTATAGTTTGCAATTTTTATTTCCGAATTTTGTTATTTATGGTAAAATGGGAGAAGATAGGGTAGTGATTTTTTGAAGAAGATTATAAAATACATTGATAAACCATTGCTTATTACCACCGTATTAATGTTTGCTTTTGGCCTTATTATGGTTTTTTCTTCGTCTAATGTAACTGCTTATATGTCAAAAGCGGTGAGTCCTTATAATTACTTTATTAAGCAAGGAATCTTTTTAGGAGTTGGACTTTTGATGTCTCTTATTATGATTCGTTTTAATACTAAACTTTATGGTATGGTTTCTTGGCTCGGTGTTTTAGGAGCGGGGGCTTCTTTGGTGATTCTTCTTATTATGGGACAGTCAAAGAATCAAGCGGTCTCTTGGTTTGACCTTGGGCCTTTTAGTATTCAACCGAGTGAGTTTATTAAAGTTATTATGATCGTTTGGCTTGCTAGATATTATGAGGTGAATGGGAAACGGTTAGATAAATATGGTGTTAGTTTATTTCCATTGCTCGTTGGGGGAGCGATTACTTTCTTAGTATTATTACAACCAGACCTTGGAACTGCTATTATTTTTACGGTGATTGTTTGTACCATCTTTTTGGCGGTTCCTATTTCGTCACAAATAAAAAATCAAATTATCTTTGGCTGTTTTGGCCTCGTTGCCGTTGTGATACTTGTTGTCATTAGTAGTGGGAAAACGCTTATTTATGAACGACAGTTAGAACGGCTTAATTTCACAAGGCCGTGTGATCGCCTCCTTACTACTGGTAGTCAGGTGTGTAATGGGTATATTGCCATTAATAATGGAGGGCTTACTGGAGTAGGACTTGGAAATTCTACACAAAAATATTTGTATTTGCCAGAACCATATACTGATTTCATCTTTGCTGTTATAGTAGAAGAACTTGGGGTATTAGTTGGAATTTTACTACTTCTTCTCTATATTTTTATCTTGTACCGGATTTTATTAATTGGAAAGCGGAGTTATACCAATCGTGGTGCGATTATTTGTTATGGAGTAGCCGTTTATATCTTTTGTCATATTGCTGTTAATTTGATGGGATTATTTGGACTTATTCCGATGACGGGAGTTCCACTTCCTTTTATGAGCTATGGTGGAAGTTATACGATTTGTTTAATTGCAGCCCTTACAATTGTACAACGGGTTAGTGTTGAGATAGGACTTCGTAAAGATATGAAAAAAAGTTAGAAAGTACTAAGTGATATTGCTTTGTATTTTTTTTATTATATTTCTTTATTTTCTTAGATTTTTTTCACTTTTATCTAATAATAAGATGGAGGTGATAAGATGACGTTTACTTATCGGTATCGAAAACAAATTATGATAGCACTTTCTATTTTACTTCTACTTGGTGGTGGTGGCATTTTTCTTTTTACGATGACAAGAGCACAGCCAGTGGAAGCAAAGAAGGTATTGAAAGTTGCGAAGAAGAAGGAAAAGGAAGAGCGTGTAGTGACCGATATTACTACTTATAAAATAGATATCAAAGGAGAAGTAATAAAACCAGGTATTTATACACTTTCTAGCGAAAGTAGAGTGATGGATGCCATTACAAAAGCGGGTGGACTTACAGAAAATGCTGATACTTCAGTTATTAATTTGAGTAAAAAAATAACAGACGAAATGGTCATTATAGTTTATAGTTATGAAGAAGTAAAAGACTTTAAAAAGACACAGGAAGAAGAAAAACAAGTACAAGAGCAATGTCAGAATGGAGGGAGCTATGAACTTCAAAACGATGCTTGTATTCAACCAGATTCTTCTATGCCAGAAAGTTCTAGTAACAAAATGATTTCTATTAACACGGCTAATCAAGAAGAGTTGATGACGCTTCCTGGAATTGGGGAGGCAAAAGCCATTTCTATTATTCGGTATCGTGAAGAGAATGGTGCTTATCAAAAAATAGAAGACATTATGAATGTAAGTGGAATTGGAGAAAGCTTATTTGCTAAAATTAAGGAAAATATTACTACATAGTTATCCCTTTTATATTTTTCTTTTCATTGGTCTTTTGATTACAGCGATTCGCTTGTTTTTGATTCCTACACAAAGCGCCTTTTCTTTGGAACAAAAAGAGGTTACGGGAATACTTCATTCTTATCAGATTGATAGTGATGTTTTAAGTATGAAAGTAAAATATCAAAAGGAATATGTTCTTGCTTATTATTATTTTCATCATCTAAAAGAAAAAGAAGACTTTCTGCAAAATATTTCATGTGGTGATACCATTTTGCTTTCTGGAAAACTCTCTAGGCCATCGGAAGCGAGAAATGAAAATGGATTTTCTTATGCTGCTTATTTGAAAGGTGAAAAGACTTACTACTTGATGCATGCTGAAGAAATTCAAATTGTCTCTAAAAAGAAAAGTCTTTATTATCAGATACAAAATTTTTTAGATTTTAGAATGAAAAAAGCTAGAAAAAGCTACCCGTATTTGCAAACCTTTATTTTAGGAAATGATCAGTATCTTTCTAAAAGTATTAAAACTAGCTTTAGAAATAATGGCATTAGTCATCTGTTTGCTATTAGTGGTATGCATGTTAGTCTTATTTCTTTTGTGTTGCTTTTTCTGTTACAAAAAGCAGGACTAAAAGAGAAAAAACGCTTTTTCTTTGTTATGCTTTTTTTAGGTTTTTACTTGCTTTTTACCTTTAGTCCTTCTGTCTTAAGAGCGACTCTGTTCTTCTTGTTATTTTCACTTAATCAAATCTATTATTTTTATATTAAACCAATTCATTTACTTATTTTATCTTTTACAATCTGTATTTTCATTCATCCTTATTTTATTTATATGATTGGGTTTCAATATTCTTTTTCTATTAGTGCTTCTTTAATTATCTGTAGTTCTTATATTAATAAAGGAGGATATTTTAAAAAATTACTTAAAACATCCATTATTTCTTTTATTACTAGTAGTATTATTTCACTTTTTCATTTTTATGAAATTAATTTTTTTAGTATTTTCTATAATTTGTTTTATGTTCCATTTGTATCTTTTCTTATTTTTCCTTTCTCTTTTCTTACTTTTTTCTTTCCTTTTTTAGATGATATTTTTTCCTTTTTTCTGTTTATTTTAGAAAAATCATCTCTATTTTTTAGTTCTATTACTCTTCCAAGAGTCATTGTTGGAAAGCCATCCTTTTTCCTTTTTTTATTCTA
The DNA here is from genome assembly GCA_910585335.1 of uncultured Bacilli bacterium. GTDB lineage: Bacteria > Bacillota_I > Bacilli_A > RF39 > UBA660 > MGBC119817. The sequence continues at coordinate 15,113 of CAJUCU010000018.1, read as the reverse complement.
TCTTCTTACGCTTTGTTTTTATTTATATCAAACAGCACATTATACGAAATTTTATGGTTGGTATTTTCTTGTTCCTTTCATCTTTTCTATCTTTTCTTTTTCTAATGACAGTTATCTTTATATGTTTGATATTGGTCAAGGGGATAGTATCCTTATTTATTCTAAAGGGGAAGTGATGTTAATTGATACAGGTGGTGTTCCTAGTTTTCAAAAACAAGGTTTTCCTTTCAGAGAAAAAACGTCATTAGCAGAACAAGTCATTATTCCTTATTTAAAGAGCAAAGGGATTCGTAAAATTCATAAACTTTTGTTAACACATGGAGATTTTGATCATTTAGGAGAGGCTCGTTATTTAATAGAAAACTTTTCGGTTGATGAGATTTATATTAATTCTAATTCGCTTAATCAACTAGAAACAGAATTAGTGCAAAAGTATTCTGTACAAAAGGTAGAAAAAGATATGACATTTCAAATAGGAGATTTTTCTTTTTATTCTTTAAACGGAGATTTGGGGGATGAAAATGATAGTAGTACTGTCTTGTTAGGAGAGATTTTTGATCAGAAATTATTATTGATGGGAGATGCTAGCTGTAAGAGTGAAGAGAAAATTATTGCAGAATATCATCTTTCTAAAGTCGATATTTTAAAAGTGGGGCATCATGGTAGTAAAACAAGTAGTTGTTCCTTCTTTTTAGACGAAATCAAACCAGATGTCGCACTTATTTCAGCAGGACGTGATAACAAGTTTTTTCATCCGCATACTGTCGTTTTGGAACGTTTTCGGGAAAGAAAAATAAAATACTTTGTAACTAGTAAAACAGGAAGTATTCAAATTACATTCCCTAGTGGCGTAGTGAAAACACGGTTTCCATTGTAAAATAGTGTCATTTTTTCTATATTTTTTTGCTTAAGAAAAACTTTAATGCTATACTGGGAATAGGAGAGGTTTTTATGAAATTAACACTTGGAAGTACGACCATTCATTATGTTCAATATGGTCAGGGAAAAGATATTATTTTACTACACGGTTGGGGACAGAATATTGAAATGATGAAACCCATTGGAGATGCTTTTTCTTCTAAATACCGCATCACTATTCTTGATTTTCCTGGATTTGGTGAGAGTAGTGAACCAGATTCTGCTTGGCATGTTTCTGATTATGCTCATATTTTAGAACAATTAGTCAAAGCATTAGATATTAAAAAACCCATTATTATGGGTCATTCCTTTGGAGGAAGAGTTGCAATTTTTTATAGCGCCTATCATCCTATTGAAAAATTGGTTCTGTTCGCTAGTCCTTGCTTTAAAGTTTATAACTCTGAAAATTTTAAAGTTCGGACTTTAAAAGCACTGAAAAAACTACCAGGTTTAGATAAAATAGGGGAGCATATGAAAAAGTATATTGGTTCCCGTGATTATAAAGCGGCAAGCCCTAGTCTTCGCGCAACATTTGTTAACGTTGTCAATGAAGATTTAGGAAAATATGCCAAAGAAATAGAAGAGCCAACCTTAATCATTTGGGGAGAACAAGATAGTGAAGTTACCTATGAAGAAGAAAAAATGATTGAAAATGCTATGATAGATGCTGCTTTAATTACACTTCCTGGAACCCATTATGCTTATTTAGAAAACCTAGGCCAAGTGATTAAAATATTAGAAAGCTTTTTGTAGGAGGATTTATTTATGATACTTTATATTTTATTATTATTTGTTATTTTTATTCTTTTGCTTTATAAAGGAAGAAAAAGTCTTTATATGTTACAACAAAATCTTTATAACGAAAATAATCGTTATTTAAAATGGGTTTTTAAAAATAGACGAGACTTCTTTAATGTAGAACTTATTATTATGTTTGTTGCAGCGGTTGGATATTTTGTTACATTTGATTTAGAATTTATTCCCAGTGTTTTGCTTCTTATTATGATTATATTATATGGTGTTCAAATTATTTTTCTTGAGCAAGATAAAAACAAAGAACAAAATAAAATTGCTTTTAAAATTACAGCACGAGTAAAACGATTAATCATTACATTTAGTATTTTGATGCTTATACCTCTTGTCTTTTTTATCCTAAATATAGAAGAGAGTAATACTTGTTGGTTGATTATCTTTATTATTACAATCTTAGTTTATTTTAACCGTTTTATAATGTGGATTGTCAATATTATTAATAAGCCAGCAGAGAAATGCGTTTTCCTTTATTATAAAACGAAAGCACAAAATAAATTAGCTAGTATGTCTAATTTAAAAGTAGTTGCTATTACTGGAAGCTATGGTAAGACTAGTAGTAAAAATATTTTAAGTGATATTTTGAATATTAAATATAATGCTTTACCAACGCCTAGAAACTTAAATACTTTTTATGGACTTATGATTACTATTAATAATCATTTGACGAAGTTTGATGATATTTTTGTTGCAGAGATGGGAGCTTATGTTAGAGGTGAGATTAAAGGTTTATGTAAGTTTGTAAAACCAAAGTATGGTATTTTAACACGAATTGGGCAAGCACATTTAGAGTCCTTTGGAAGTGAAAAAAATATTCAAGAAGCAAAATTTGAACTTATTGAATCATTACCACTTGATGGAATTGGTGTTTTGAATATGGATGATGAGAAACAGGTAAGTTACCAGTTAAAAAATAAATGCCGTATTATTTGGATTGGTATTGATAGTGAAGATGCTGATGTTAGAGCAGTTGATATAAAGTGTTCTAAAGATGGAACTAGTTTTAATATAATATTTAAAGGGGATAAAAAGAAACATCCATTTACGACAAAGCTTTTAGGAAAGCATAATGTTTATAATATTTTAGCTAGTGTTGCTTTAGGACGAGAGTTTGGTATTACGATTGATCAATTAAAACAAGCTGTACTTGCCGTAAAACCAATACCACATCGTTTAGAATTAAAACCACTTGGTAAATTTTATCAAATCGCAGATGATTATAACTCTAATCCAGTTGGAGCAAAAAGTGCAGTAGAAGTACTAGGTATGATGCCAGGAATCAAAGTTGTTGTAACTCCAGGAATGATTGAACTTGGTGATGATGAAGAAAAAATCAATGAAGAGTTTGGTGGTCAAATTGCAGAAGTAGCCGATTATGTTGTATTAATCGGAGAAAAGAGAACCAAACCAATTTATGATGGATTAGTGAAAAAGAATTTTGATAAAAAACGTATTATTGTTTATAATGATGTAAGGGATGCATTTCCTTTTATAGATGGTTTAACAGGAAAACAAGATGTATATGCTTTGTTTGAGAATGACTTGCCAGATACTTATAACGAATAGGAGGAATTAAAATGAGAATCAGAGTAGGTGTTGTTTTTGGCGGAGAAACTGTAGAACATGAGGTTAGTATCATTTCTGCTGTTCAAGCGATGACCAAAATGGATCAAGAGAAATATGAAATTATTCCAATCTATATTACAAAAAATGGAGATTGGTATACAGGAGATATGCTAAGAGATATCGACTATTATGGGGATTTAGATTTGCTTAAAAAATATGCGAAAAATGTTGTTTTATATAAGAAAAATGGAGCATTTGTTTTGCAATCAAAGGGCTTTTTCAAAAGAGTAGTCAAAGAGCTTGATATTGTTTTCCCTATTGTTCATGGAACCAATGTGGAAGATGGTGTCTTACAGGGATATCTTCAAACTATTGGTATTCCATTTGTTGGTCCTGATACATATGCTGCTGTAGTTGGACAAGATAAACTATATATGAAAAGTCTTTGGGCACTTGAAAAGTTACCAATGACTGAATTTGTATGGTTTTATGATCATGAGTATCGTAATGATCATGCCGAAGTACTTAAGAGAGTCAATAAATTAAAATACCCTGTCATTGTAAAACCAGTATCTACTGGTAGTAGTGTTGGAATCCAAGTGGTAAAGAAAAAAGATGAATTAGAGAAAGCAATTGATGAAGCAATTCAATATGATCATAAGATATTAGTAGAAGAAGTAGTTAGTAATTTAAAAGAAGTTAATATCAGTGTACTTGGTAATTGTGAACATCAAAGCTTTAGTGAAATAGAGGAAGTTCTTCCTAGTCATGATTTTTTAACTTATGAAGATAAATATATTGGTAATGGAAAGTGTAAGGGGAAAGGTGGATTTAAACAACCAGTTAAGACTTCTAAAGGAATGTTATCTGCTAGCCGTAAAATTCCAGCTGATTTAACTGATAAAATGAGAAAAGAGGTGGAAGAAGTTGCTGGTCGTGCATTTAGAGCACTTGGCTCTTCTGGATGTTGTCGAATTGATTTCTTAATTGATGAAAAGGCAAAAAAGGTTTATGTTAATGAAATAAACTCTATTCCTGGTTCTCTTGCTTTCTATTTATGGGAAGCAAAAGGCGTTAATTATACATCGCTTTTAGATGATATGATTAGTGTTGCTGTAAAGGATTATAAAAAGAGATGTAGTAAGACACATTCGTTTGATAGTAATATTTTAGCAGGATTTCGTAGTGGTAACGGAATAAAAGGAATGAAAGGAAAATTAGGATCATAAGATTCTAATTTTTTAGGTGAGAGTAATGAAAAAATTAGGTATACTTATTCGTCCAGAGAATACAGAAGAAGAAAATGATGGTTATTTTCAAATTGCTTTGCAAAACGGATTGGAAATTGTTTTGTTAGATGCTTTAGAGCCAAAATGCGACTTTCTTCAAAAATGCAAAAAATGTAATGGATTTCTTCTAACAGGGGGAAATCATAATGATTGGTATGATGATATGATTATTGATTATGCATTGGCATATCAAATTCCATTGCTCGGAATTTGCCAAGGAATGCAGTCCATGGCTATTTATAAAAGTGGGGGAGATACTGTTAAAATAGGAAATGATTCTCATCATTTGGCGAAAGAAAAAAGACATGCAGTCATACTAAAATCAGGGAGATTAAGAGATATTGTAGGATTAGACCAAATATGGGTAAACTCTTATCATTATGAAATGGCAAAAGAGTCTAAAGTGTTTTCAGTTACTGGTTATAGTGAAGATGGGATTATTGAAGTAGTGGAAAATAAGGAACATCCTTTTCAAATTGGCCTACAATGGCATCCAGAACGAATGAGCGATGATGAAGTCTCTCAAAGAATCATCAAGCGATTTATTACTTTGATTAGATATACAAAATAACTTAATAAAAGACAGTGAAAATTGTATTCACTGTCTTTTTGATAATTTAATGTAAGTTAGGTGTTTTTCATTTTTTCTTTGATAATGCTTTTGTTATTTTTTAGTCTTTTATCATGAGGATTTTCTTTTAGTGCGAGAGTACTATATTTATAGGCAAGTACGTAGTTTCCAATATTATAATAAGCAATTGCCAATAAATCATAAGGTGTTTCATTCCAACTAAATACCTCATTGATATACGTTTTTTCTTTTTCTTTAATATTTAAAGCATTTGTTACTTCTTTAATGACGCCTTCCCAATTTTTTTGTTCGTAGTATAAAAGGGCTAATTCAATATAGGAATCTCGTAAGTATGGGGCCTCTTTTTTTGCTTTTTTATACCACATTTTTGCTTCTTCATAACGATTGATGTTTTTGTAACATCTGCCAATAAAGCGCATGGAAGCACATCGTTCATCTTTCCATAAAGCTTTTGGAAGAGATAAGTGACGTATTAAAGTATCAATTGCCTCATTCCATTTTCCGTAGTACATATATTCCCGTCCTAAGTAATGCATGTTTCTATCATCATCTGGGTCTTCTTTGACAGAAAGCTCTAATAGAGGTAGATAGGACCCTCTTGACTTTGTAGTATCAGGATAATGATTCACAGTAATCATATCTGTTGTTACAACATTATCAAGATTTGTTGTAGCTGTTAGCACTTCATGTACAGGATGACGCCATGTGTAGTTTTTTCGAGAATGAATTTTACTAATATAGAAGTTTACAAGAGGCCGATTGTTTTTATCTAAACTCCAATTGTAATTATATTGTAGACGGGTTGTATCTTCTTTCCAACATTCTTCTAGTTTTTTTCTCCATCCTTTTTCAAATACTTCATCTAAGTCTGTACAAATGCAAATGTCATAGTTTTCTGGAACTAGTTCAAGAGATTCGTTTCTGGCTGTATCAAATCGCCAAGGGGTGAATTTTTTTTGCGTAACATGTACTTTGCTATATTTTTCTAGTTTTTCTACTGTTTTATCTGTGGAACCTGTATCAAGTACATAAATAGCATCTGCTTCCATCATAGAGGAAACCCATCTGTCCACGTGTTTCTCCTCATTTTTTGTAATGGCGTAAACTGCTATTTTATATTTTTTCATGAATATCGTTACCTTTCTAAATAATTTTTTAATTTAATTTTTTAACAGTAAGAGTCGCATTTACTCCAGCACCTAGGGTAACACCAACGGCTAGTAAAGCAGATAATGCCATGTCAATCACATCTCCGGCGGCTAGAGTTACGATGACACTACCACTATAAATAGATCCAACTCCAACAGATAATATTCTAGAAATTACAGTATCAGGAATGTTAGTACCGTTAATTCGAACAGCTTGGGTTAAGGTGGTTCCTACTGCAACAGAGACATTACTGAAATAATCAACTTCATAAGTTCCTGCTTCTCCTATTGTGATACTGTTAGCTGGTGTGTAAGTTGTGTTTAGATTTGGCATTGCTGTAGGAAGAGCGATTGGTGTAGAAGAACCTATTGTTAAGTTGAGTGTTTGTGGAGTATCGCTATATTTTCCTCCATAGGCGTTTAGACCGTTAGCAGGACCAGTGGCTCCGGTTGCTCCAGTAGGTCCAATAGGACCAGCTTCACCAGTAGGCCCGATTAAACCAGCAGTACCAGCGGGACCAGTAGCTCCGGTTGCTCCAGTAGGTCCAGTAGGTCCAGTTTCACCAGTAGGCCCGATTAAACCAGCAGTACCAGCGGGACCAGTAGCTCCAGTTGCTCCAGTAGGTCCAGTAGGTCCAGTTTCACCAGTAGGCCCGATTAAACCAG
>CAJUCU010000018.1:0-8024 GCA_910585335.1 uncultured Bacilli bacterium | reverse complement strand
AACCAGCAGTACCAGCGGGACCAGTAGCTCCAGTTGCTCCAGTAGGTCCAGTAGGACCTTGAATACCTTGAGGGCCAGTAGCTCCAGTTGGACCAGTGTTGCCTGTTGCACCATCTGCTCCTTGCGGTATTACAAAATCTAATAATAGGTTTTGGTTTGTACCTCCATTTGTAACAGAAGCATTTGTCCCTGGTTCTCCAGTTGTTGTAGACCGTATTGCGATAGTTGCTGGTCCTTGTGGACCAGTGGGCCCAGTAGGCCCCTGAACATAACAAAATCCTTGACATGAACCATGTGGCCTTTTGTTATTACAATTATCAAACATATATTTCTCTCCTTTCTAGAATAATATATGTAAGGCTAAAAAAATGAGATAGTACATACACATAAATTATAGAAAAATCTTTATTTTTTATTATGAGAATCTCTAAATTGACAAATCGTAATTTTTGTTGTATTTTAATTTGAAAGTTCTAGAAGAATTGGAGAATAGTTTGGCTTACATTAGCAAATATGAAAAGGAGTGATTTCATGTTAGGCTATTATGAATTAGAGGAAGATATGATTATTCGTTTGCCTAAAGAAAGCAGAGATATAAAAGAAAATATATATGAAATATGTTGTCCACTTGTTGTAAAGACGAAGGAGAGTTTACCACAAGATTTACGTTGTTTGTATGAAGTCTTAGAAATCCCTATTATTTCCTTTGATGAAATAGGCAATTGTATAGAAGAGAAATACCAGAATCGTTATCTTTATTTAAAAGAGTTTTCGAAATATTTGAAGATGAACATTACTATTGAAGAGTTAGAAGAAGGTAGATTGGGGCATTTACTTCGAGTTGGAAAGAATGCAAAAGCTTTGTGTGATGCTTTAGGGTTAACAAAAGAACAGACAAAGAATATTTATATTGCGGCACTTTTTCATGATGTTGGAAAATATAAAGTTCCATCTAGTATTGTTGGTAAAAAGGGCAGACTTAGTGATAGTGAATTTAATGTGATTAAAAATCACTGTAATTATGGTTATGATATTTTGAAAGGTTTTTTAGCAGAAGATACTTTGAATATTATCAGGTCTCATCATGAGAGATGCGATGGAAGTGGTTATCCAAAAGGAAGCATTCCTGAACTAGGGGCAAAAATAATTGGTATTGTGGATAGCTTTGATGCGATGACATCGAATAGAGTGTATTGTAAAGGAAAAAATTTAGAAGATGCTTATGAGGAACTTTTACTATGTGGACAATCTGTGACTGATGGTGGAAAAGGAATACTGTTTGATAAGGAATTGGTTGAAAAGTTTATTCATATTAATGATTAAAAATAAAATTTTTTGAAAAATATTGAAATTGAAATAAAATACTGTTATAATTAGTATTGTAATTTCAATTGGACTGTTAGCTCAGTTGGTAGAGCAACTGACTCTTAATCAGTGGGTCTAGGGTTCGAATCCCTAACAGTCCACCATAGGGAAATTAGTCGAACTAATCGACTTTAAATATATGAAAGGTTAATTTCGAGTTAGCCTTTTTTATATACTTTGAAAGGTGTTGATTAGTGTAAAAAAATATATAAGTGATGTTATAAGATGTAGATTGTTTTGAAGGGAAAAATGGAATATGAAGATAAATAGTAAATTAGAAAGTGTAAATAAGATTAATGAATTAAAGTTAAATAAATTTCCTGAGCAGATATTTAAAGCTGGGGAAGAGAAGAGGGTAGAAGAATTTTTAGAAAATCATCCTGCTTCTTATTATGCAATCAGAGATAAAGCTAAATCAGGCGGTACTTTTAAACTGAAGGTTGCTTATGATAAAGTATTAGAAGAAATTAATGAATATCAATTTTTCTCTGTTAATGTCAGTTCTGCTAATTATGAAGAAAACCAATTATTAGTTGGAGAAATCGAATTTTTATCTAACGGAGAAGTGTATGCTACATTATCTACAGATTCTACTGCCTCTGTACGTGATGCACTATGTATGCCTACCTTTAACTTAAAAACAGATATTTTTGATAAATGTTTGAATGAAATTCCTCATTTTGATTACATATATCAATATGTTAGTAGCTATCATCTTGAGGATGTTATTGTAGAATTTTCTTTATTTGATAAAGAAGTTGGTCTAAATCATGAAAAGATAGTAGTATATGAATTAAGAACACACTACTAATTCGGCTTTTTATTTTTTCTCTTTTGTTACGATTTATTCCAAATTCTAATACTTGCGCCATCTAAAAAAATAATATATAATAAGTACAGTTAAAGACGAGGTGCTTTTTATGAATCAAACAATTGGTTTTATCGGTAGTGGTAATATGGCCAGTGCTATGATTGGTGGTATTTTAAATGCCAAATTAGTAGATGCTAGTCAAATAATTTGTTCTAATAAAACAGAAGCAAAGTTAAATAACCTTCATACACGTTATTCTATTTCAGTAACATTAAATAATTCCGAAGTAGCAAAAAAAGCGGATGTTTTAGTGCTTGCTGTAAAACCTTATTGCTTAAAAACTGTGATAGAAGAAATTAGAGATGATATTAGTGATGATGTCGTTGTTGTATCTATTGCTGCAGGAATTCCTATTGTTGAGATAGAAAAGTATTTTCAACGAGATGTTAAAATAGTTCGTGCAATGCCCAATACCCCGGCACTTGTTCAAGAAGGTATGAGTGCTTTAAGCCCATGCCCCAGAGTGAATGAAGAAGAACTAAATTTGATTTGTAATATTTTTAATAGTTTTGGAAAATGTGAAGTAGTTTCTGAAAATTTGATGGATGTGGTTACTGCTCTTAGTGGATCTTCCCCAGCTTTTATCTTTATGGTAATAGAAGCAATGGCAGATGCTGCTGTTAGAGAAGGTTTGCCGAGAGATAAAGCTTATACCTTTGCTTCACAAACTCTCCTTGGATCTGCAAAAATGGTATTAGAGACAAAGAAACATCCTGGAGAATTAAAAGATATGGTTACATCTCCTGGAGGGACTACAATAGAAGGTGTTGCTATTTTAGAAAAGTGTGGACTTCGTAGTAGTTTTATTAAAGCGATTCATAAAGCAACAGAAAAGTCAAAAGACTTATCTAAATAAAATATTAGAAATCAAAGTAGAAAATGAGTATTATTGTTTTCTGCTTTTTATATACTAGGAAGAGGGATTTAAAAAATGGAAGATTATTGTAATAGAATTAAAAATAAAAAAAGGATTGTTATTAAAGTAGGGTCTTCTACTTTAACTCATAAAGATACTGGAAACTTAAATTATGCACAATTAGAGAAATTAGTTCGTGCTATTAGTAATTTGAAAAATAGCGGGATAGAAGTGATTCTTGTTTCTTCTGGTGCTGTTGCTGTTGGAAGAGAAACTTTAAAAATTGGAACTAGGCCAAAGACGATGCCAGAAAAACAAGCTTGTGCTGCCATTGGACAATGTAAATTGATGATGAATTATTATAAATTATTTGCAGAGTATGGACAGGTTGCTTCACAGGTATTGATGACGAAATATAATCTCGATCATGAAAAGCCTTATGAAAACTTACAAAATGCATTAATGGAGTTATTAAAATATGGGAGCATTCCAATTGTAAATGAAAATGATGCTATTGCTACCGATGAAATAGAATTTGGTGAAAATGATACTTTATCAGCGATGGTGGCTTCTATTGTCGATGCGGATTTACTCATTCTTCTTACTGATACAGATGGATTATATACCGATGATCCTTTTTTGAATAAAGAGGCAACACTTATTGATGTTGTAACAGAGTGGGAAGAAAATACATTAAAAATGGCAAAGAAATCTAGTGATAGTGATGTTGGAACTGGAGGGATGTATACGAAAGTATTGGCTGCTAATCTTGTTAATCCACTTGGTATTGATATGATTATTAGCAGTGGTAAAAATCCTAGTATTTTAAATAAGATTTTAAATGGGGAACATAAAGGAACTTTATTTCTTGCTAAAGATGAAAAAATAGAAAATAGACGGGAGTATTTACAAAGAAAGATTGGAGGAGCAGAAAAGTGAGAGAATTAGAAAGTATTTTACAAAAAGTAAAGGCTAGTACTTATACATTAGGAAAGATGACTAGTAAAGAAAAAAATGAAATTTTAAATAAGGTGGCTGATAATCTTTTAGAAAATGAGAAAGAGATTTTGCTTGCTAATGAGAAAGATGTTCAAAAGGCAGAGGAAAATCATGTTAAAGAAAGTTTGATTGATCGTTTAAGACTTGATATTTCTCGTATTGAAGCGATGGCTTTAGGACTTCGAAAGGTAGCAGCACTTTCTGATCCTGTTGGAGAAATACTGGAGGGAAAAGTTTTAGAAAATGGATTACAGATTATGAAGAAGAGAGTACCCCTTGGTGTTATTGCTATCATTTATGAATCTCGTCCTAATGTAACGACAGATGCCTTTGGATTATGCTTTAAATCAGGAAATGCTACAGTCTTAAGAGGGGGAAGTGATGCGATTCATACTAATCTTGCTTTAGTTCAGGTGATAAAAGATACCTTAACGAAGGAAGGGGTGGACTTTAATATTCTTTATTTAGTAGAAGATACTTCTAGAGAAGTGGCAAATCAACTGATGAAAATGCGTGAATATATCGATGTTTTAATCCCAAGGGGAGGGCGTGGACTGATTCAAAGCGTAGTTCAAAACAGTATGATTCCCGTGATTGAAACAGGAACTGGAAATTGTCATATTTATGTTGATGAGAGTGCTGATCTTGAGATGGCTGTGGCTGTTACAAAAAATGCCAAAACACAGCGCACTGGGGTTTGTAATGCTTGTGAATCATTGGTTGTACATGAGAAAGTGAGCAAGAAGTTTATTCCGATGCTTGTTGAGACTCTTAGTAAGTTTTCTGTTCAAATTCGAGGAGATGAGAGAGCCTGTCTTATAGATTCTACTATCGTTCCTGCTACAGAAGAGGATTGGGATATGGAATATTTGGATCTTATCCTTTCTCTTAAAATAGTGGATGATATGGATGAAGCGATTTGTCATATTAATCAACATAGTACGAAACACTCTGAAAGTATTATTACCAAAGACTATCAAAATGCCCAAAGATTTTTAAACGAAGTGGATAGTAGTTGTGTTTATGTTAATAGTTCTACAAGATTTACGGATGGAGAAGAATTTTCATTGGGTGCTGAAATTGGTATTAGTACACAGAAGTTACATGCTAGAGGACCAATGGGTCTGAAAGAATTAACAACCACAAAATATATTATTTATGGAAATGGACAAATTCGTAAATAAAAAAGCTGGCCTTTACTAGAAGTAGGGGTTAGCACTTTTTTTTGGACTAGTGTTAGACAAATTTTGGACTTTATGATATATTGTTAGTGAAAATAAAGGATTGATGTTTGTGCAAGAAAAAATAAAAAGATTACATCCTTCTAGTCAGGAAGGTCTTAGTGAAAAAGAAGTTTTTAGTCAAAAATCGTTGGGACTTGCTAATGAAGTTCTAGATGATGGGAGCAAGAGTGTAAAAGAAATTGTAAAAAATAATGTGTTTACTCTTTTTAATATTATCAATATTATTTTGGCTGTTGCTATTATTGCTGTTGGGTCATATAAAAATTTGACTTTTATGGGTATTATTATCTTAAATACACTCATTAGTATTGTACAAGAACTACGTTCTAAACACGCACTTGATAAACTGAAGGTTGTTTCTAATTCTAAAGTGGAAGTGATTCGTGATAGCAATAGATGTAGTATTGATATTGCTGATATTGTTTTAGATGATATTATTCTTTATCAACTGGGTAGCCAGGTAGTAGTGGATGCCTTTGTTTTAGAAGGTGAAGTACTTGTTAATGAATCTTTTATTACAGGAGAAGAGGAGAATATTGTAAAAAAGAAAGGGGATTTGCTTCTTTCAGGAAGTTTCATTGTTGGGGGCAAAGCCATTTGCCAAGTGGAGCATGTTGGACTTGATAATTATACTGCAAAGATTTCTAATGGTACTAAATATTTGAAACCAGTCTCTTCTGAAATTATGCGTTCTTTAAATAAAATTGTAAAAACGATTTCTTTTTTAATCATACCTGTTGGAATTTTACTTTTTGCTAAACAGCTTTATTTAGATGGGAATACTTTGGAAAATGCTGTTGTTTCTACTGTGGCAGCGTTGATTGGAATGATTCCAGAAGGTCTTGTTTTACTTACTAGTACCGTTTTAGCAGTTAGTGTAGTTCGACTTTCTAGAAAGAAGGTTTTGGTACAAGATCTTTATTGCATTGAGACTCTTGCTAGAGTAGATACGATTTGTCTTGATAAGACTGGTACTATTACAGAAGGTTCTATGGAAGTGGTTGATGTTATTTCTTGTGATGGGAATGACTATTCTGAAATTATTGGTAGTATTGTCTATTCGCTTGATGAAGAAAATCCAACTGCGCTTGCTTTAAAAAACTATTTTCCTAAAAAGAAGAAATGGAAAGTAGTTGAAAAAATTCCTTTTTCTTCTAGTAAAAAATATAGTGGTGTTATTTTTGAAGAAGGTGCTTTTTATATTGGGGCAGTGGAGTTTGTTTTAAAGAATGGTTTTAAGAAATATAAAAAGGAAATAGAGGAATATAGCGAGAATTACCGAGTTGTTGTTTTGGCTGAGGATAGAGGAGAAAGTAAAAAAGAGGCGCTTGCTTTTATTTTACTTCAAGATAAAATTCGCGAAAGTGCTCCTGCTACATTAGAATATTTTAAAAAGCAGGGTGTTGATATTAAAATTATTTCTGGTGATAATCCAATTACTGTTTTAAATATAGCGCGTCGTGCTGGATTAGATCCTGATAGTTTGGCTGTAGATGCTACTACTTTAAAAAGTGAACAGGATATTGTGGAAGCGGTTTCTAAATATACTGTTTTTGGTCGGGTAGCTCCTCTTCAAAAGCAGGATTTTGTCATTGCTTTACAGAATCAAGGGCATGTTGTTGCGATGACAGGGGATGGTGTAAATGATGTTTTGGCACTAAAAGAAGCTGATTGTTCTGTCGCAATGGCTAGTGGAAGTGATGCTACGAAAAATGTCAGTCAATTAGTTCTTTTAAACTCTGATTTTAAAGCAATGCCTGAAATTGTAGCAGAGGGAAGGCGTACGATTAATAATATTCAGCGTAGTGCTTCTTTGTTTCTTGTTAAAACGATTTATGCGACGCTTTTATCTTTTGTCTTTTTGTTTATTGATATGCCATATCCTTTCATTCCGATTCAGCTTACTTTAACTAGTGTTGTAACGATTGGAATACCATCCTTTATTTTAGCATTAGAGCCTAATAAGGATTTAGTGAAGGGGAAGTTTTTACCTAATGTATTGAAAAAAGCACTGCCACCAGCATTCACTATTGTCTTAAATATTTTGGTTATTTTTATTGCTAGTAACATGTGTACTCTTACTACAAAAGAAATCTCGACTTTGTCTGTTATTGTTACAGGGTATACTTCGTTTATTCTTTTATATAAGGTTTGTTCTCCTTTTAATTTATTAAGAAAAGTGTTATTTGTACTGATGTTTTCTACATTTATTTTTGGACTTATTATTTTTAAAGAGTTATTTGCTTTTGCTGATTTAGATTTTCTTATGTGTATTATTATCGTTACTTGTATGGTTCTTTCTCATGCAATTTATGCACTTGTAGAGGATACCGTTCATAATGTGTTAAATTATTGGAAAAGACATCGAAAAGTAACTAGCCCTTAGGATTAGAAAATGTATCATTTGATACATTTTCTTTTGGAAAATTTACAAAAACACTTGATTTTTTGTGATAATTATAGTATTTTAATATTGTTCTATAAAAAAACACTTTTATATCTTGCCAAATTGCTAAAAATAGTGTAAGATGTAAAAGAGCTTGTAAGTTTTGGTCCTGTAGCTCAGTTGGTTAGAGCACACGCTTGATAAGCGTGGGGTCATAGGTTCAAGTCCTATCAGGACCACCATTTTTTTGCCTCAATAGCTCAGTTGGTTAGAGCACTTGACTGTTAATCAAGGGGTCCTAGG
>CAJUCU010000017.1:24185-25579 GCA_910585335.1 uncultured Bacilli bacterium | reverse complement strand
AAAAGCATATATATTTCAACAGGAAAAATAGAAAACTCATAAAGTATCTTCCTTTGTGATATCCATTTTACAGGAGTTATACTGAAAAATATGTAGAATTTTGGGTTTGTGACACATAAAAAACTGAGTATTTCCTAGTACTCAGTTTTTCTTTTTTATTCTTATTAAGATACAATTAACTCTATTCGGTTTCCTCTATTTCTATTTAGGACTACTTCATAGGTTTTTCCATTTATTGTACGCTTTGCTTCTTCAATACTACCGAAGATATCCACTACTTCTCCATAGTCTGCAACATCTCCTGCTTTCGTATATACTTGGAATGAATAAGTTCCTTTTTCTAAATTACTTAAATCAACCTTTTTATCATACCAAACATAATCTTTTGACTTTCCATCTGTTGATGTTACATCATAAGAACCATTCTTTGTAGCTCCTAAGTCGTAAGCATAACGCTTAAATGTCTTTGTATCCTCTAAATATAAGACCCTTTTAACACTTTCTTCCTTATCATATAAAGCACCATAGTTATATGAAGTTCCAATTACATGTAGCAAGTCTCCATCAAAAGCGATAGAATCATAATTATTGACCATGTTACGATAAGTATTTGGAAAACTCGTTGTAATTAATTCTCCATCTCTAACACTTAAATCTACTGTTTTCATCTTCAAATTCAAATTCACTTTAAAATTATAACCCTTTTTACTATCTTCTCCACGTCTATCTATCTTATTATTAAAAATATTGGTTACCGCTTGGTAAGTATAATAATCTTCATTATAAGCTTTCATATATAAACTATAATCGTCTTGTGGAATATTTATAAAATCTAGCTCCCCTTTAAACCAACTATCATGATAGTCTTTTCCATCTTCTTTTTCTAATATAAATGGATAATCTGATAATAATCTATCTACCTTTATAGAATATGTTTTCTTCGCATCTTTCTTACTTACTAAATTTAACTCATAAGTAATATCTTCCTCTTTTGTATTGTTGATGCCAAGAATTTTTAAATAACCAGTCATCGTATATTTCTTTGTTTTGTTATTCCAAGTTAGTTCTTCTAAATGGAATTCTCCTTCTTTTTCCTTTAAAACTTTTTCTACTACTGTAATATTAATATCCAGTGTTACTTCATGACCTTTAGAGTCTGTTACTTTATAAGTTACAATATAAGTTCCTTTTTTCGTCGTATCTACCGTATTTTTCATTACTACTATTTTATCCGTTAAATCACCATCTTCTTCATCTGTTGCTGTTACTCCTTTTAATGGATCAAACTTCGTATTTAATGTAATAATTTGGTCATTTGCTTCTATTACTGGAATGCTATCTTCTTTTACTTCTACTTTAATTGTTTTTCTGAACGTTTGATTTTGTTTTGTTAC
>CAJUCU010000017.1:6241-24175 GCA_910585335.1 uncultured Bacilli bacterium | reverse complement strand
AAACACCTATCTTATTGATATTTACTGTATTTTTTGTCACCCTTACTTCGCTTGTTAAGTCACCATCTTCTTTATCCGTTACCTTAATAATAGTACGCGGATCAAATGCAGTACCTATATTTATTTTTTGGTCTTCTACCTCAAAGACTGGATCTTCATTTGGAAGAACTGTAACAACGATTTTCTTTTCTGCATTCGCACCAGCACTATCTGTAACACGATAGATAATTTGATAAGTTCCTGCTTTTGTGATATCTACATTGTTAGAGACAATCACAATATTTTGCGTTAAGTTACCATCTTCTTTATCTGTTGCTGTTACTCCTTTTAGTGCATCAAAACTACTATTTGCTAAGACGGTTTGATCACTTGCTGTAATAACTGGAGCGGTATTGTCTGTTGCTACTATATCATTTGTGGTTCCATCACTATGATATAAACTTACACTAGCAGCGGAATCATTTTTTAGAATATAACCATAACTATTATTGGTTCCTTCTAGATTAACAGGGACTTTATACCAAACTGTACCATTTGCATTTACTGTATCTAATATTGGAAAATAACTACCATCATATTGACCACCAATGACAGTATTTGAGGAATCTACCGTATTATAGTTTACCCAAGCGAATTGTCCACTTAACGTAACCGTTTCTTTTCCATAATTACTATTTACAAATTTTATCGCATCTGCTTTTACCCATTCTTTTTGGTCCCATTTGTAATTAGACGTTATCAAATAAGCAACGGCTTTCCCTTGGGCATTATATGCTGCTGAATAAACCATTACATATTTATCTTTTAATACCTTCTTATTTGCACTGGCAGTAAGTCCAGAATCATAAAAGTAAGCTGCTTCCTTTACTGTTATTGCTACTTTAGGTTTATGTTCTGTATTTGTTACATATAAATCATAAGTATAATTACTATCTTTATATGCTGTGGTAGCATTTGGACTTATATAACCATTTTTCCCTTTATTAATCTTATTTACAAAACATGCTGGGATATAAACATAAGCCCCATTCCAGTTATAATCACTATAGGCATATAACTGATTTCCATTATTATCAATATTTAAGTCACTGATTACTTTGTACCATTTATTATTTCCATTTACATAGTCTCCTACTACCTCTTCTAAAATAATGAAAGAAGTATCTACATAGTTCATGTTGTATGCTACTTTTGCATTATTAGAAGGGGCTGTTCTTGCTGGTACGCCTACTTGTGTATTTACTCCTAGTTGGTAGTAATTATAATCTTGGAATCCATAATAACTATCTATACCATAATAGTTAGAAGCCATCTTTTCACTCCAATATGGGTCTGAAGCATATTTGATATTCATACCAATTCCTTTGTTACCAAAAACACTACTTCTATATCTAGAATCAAATGGATTGGCATATCCATAAGTTACCCATTTTGAGGCATAACCTAAAATACTAGAAGAAAAAGTAGCATACCAATTGGCATCTTCATAAGGATTAGAGTCTACGGCATTTAGTCCAAAACCATTATTCTTTTTTACTGCTAAATTACTCGTTCCGTTTGCTGTTTCATTACGACTTAGGCTTAATGATAAAATCGCATTTACGCCAAACTTCTGTTGTGCATAATAGAAGAAAGTTCCTTTACCATATAATCTTGAGGTTTTATTTTGCGCTTTGTCTCCATAAACATCTTGGGTATAACCTAAGACATCTCTTATATATGAGTCTATATTGACACTTGAGTAGCTCGTTTTAGAATGGTTTGGTAGATATAGGTAGTAATTATAGTATGGGTTATTACTGTTCACAGCACGGGTATGGGTATTACTTTTATAATCTTTTAGCATATCTAGGCGTGTTCTATAAAAATATTTACCATCATAACTATAATAAGTTCCTTCGCTGATTCCTTCTGGTTTAGGTCCAATATTTCGACCTGAACTTCCAGAATAGTTTTCCTGAATTTTAGATACATAATTATGACGGATGGTACTACTTGTAATAGTATAGCTTGTACTAGATTTTACCCAATTTAGAGGGACTATTTCATAGTCACCTGGATTTACCCAACCATCATAGCCTGCTGTTTTTAGATGGGCTACTTTATTGGGAATATTGACCGAAAGATAGGCACCATCCACACCACCATATAGTGATCCATTATCCATATAATTGTTAGGGGTTGTTTCATCACGTTCATCCGCATAGTAATAAGTAACTGCTTTTGGATTCACTGTTAAATCCATCAAAGCATACTGGGCATCTACTAAAGTAGTTACTCCGTTTTTTCTCTCAAAAACAATTAAGTCCTCTCCTCCATTTTGGACCATTGCATTATGAGCATCATAAAAATTATTATAACAAGCAACGTGTGAAACATTTCCATCTGTATGGGCTCTTCCTAATTCATACTTAGACTCTCCACAAACATTACGTGATTGATACACACTTTTTGTTAATCCTTCTACCTTGTTTGGAGATAAAAATAAAAGACAACAAAAAAACACATAGATCATCAAAATTTTTTTCACTTTATCTACCTCCCTATTCTTATTAATTGTAGTATAACAAAAAACAACAAAGAAGTATAGAAAACAACATTTTTTTTGTCGAGTTTACACTTTCATTTTACGAAAAAATATTGATAAATACTAGATTGTTCGATATAATAAAAGATAGTTAGAATTGGAGGGATTTATTTGAAGGAAAAAGAGAAAAAAGAAAAAAACAGAATACCAGTACTATTGCTTTTTATTCTAACATTAGGTGCTAGCATTTTTGCAATTTATAATATTTTCTTATTAGATTCTATTGAGAATTTGATTCGTTATATTGTAATTGGAATTTTTATTTTGATTGATTTGTTATTGTTACTTAAAACAAAAACGATTTGGAAGAGAAAGTCTCGTAAAGAATCACGACATATTGCTTTCATTTTATTCATGGTTTTTTATTTGCTTATCAATTTACTGATTGGTGTTATTATCTTCTATTCTTATGGTGTTGTTAGTAGCATTAATAAAAAGTGGGTCACTTATTCTTCTAGTTTGGTAGTGATGAAGAAAAGTGAGATTTCTAAAGTTCAAGAATTAGAAGATGCTGTTATTGGTATTTTAGATGATAAAGAGTCTCCTGAGGGATATACGATTCCGCAGGAAGTGATTAAAGAAAATCATTTGAAAGATAAAAATAAGATTAAACAGTTTGATACTTATACAGAAATGCTTAGTAAGCTTTATAGTGGAGAGTTAGATGCTATATTTTTAAGCAGTGATTATGTGTCACTTTATAGTGCTACTCCTGATTATGCTAATATTAGTGATGATACTCAAGTAATTTTAAAGAAAGAAAAGAAACTTTTGAAGGCTTCTACTAGTAAAAGAGAGACTGGTTCTACTGGTAAATCAGTGAAAGAGCCATTTACTATTTTATTAATGGGAATTGATTCTACTGAAGAGGGACTTGATAAAAATGCAGTTGCGAATGGAGATTCCCTTATGCTTGTTACATTCAATCCTAAGACACTAAATGCAACTATGCTTAGTATTCCTAGAGATAGTTATGTACCTATTTCTTGTTTTGCTGGGAAGTATGAAAATAAGATTACTCATGCGGCATGGCATGGAACTGATTGTATGATGCAAACGATTGAAGACTATTTTGGTATTCCTATTGATTATTATGCAAAGGTTAATTTTAAAGGACTTGTTCATTTAGTAGATGCAATCGGAGGGATTGATGTAGAAGTTCCTGCAGACTTATGTACAGATGATTCTTCTCGTGGCGAAGAGATTTGTATTAAAGAAGGATTTCAACATTTAAGTGGTGAAGGCGCCCTTGTTTTATCTAGAAATAGAAAACAGTTAGCCAATGGTGATATTGGCCGTGGTCAAAATCAACAGATTGTGATTCAAGGGATTTTAAATAAAATGAAAACGATTAATAGTATTTCGCAGTTTACCGATGTGTTAAATACAGTTTCTAATAATTTGGATACTAATCTTTCTACTCAACAAATTTTATCTTTTTATAATATTGGAAAGGATATTTTAGCAAAGAGTTTAAGTAAGGATGATTCTGATATTGTTTCCATCGAACAGCTTTATTTACAGGGTGATGGACAGATGATTTATGATGAGAACATGAAGTTGGTATTATGGAATTATATTCCTAATAAAGATAGTAAAAAAGATATTGTTCGTGCAATGAAGGAAAACTTAGAATTAGAAGAACATGAAGTCATTAAAGAATTTAGTTTTTCTATTAATGAACCATATGAAAAAGAAATCATTGGATATGGTCCTTATAAGACTAACTATACTTATTCACTACTTCCAGACTTTTCTGGAGATAGTCGTGAGGCTGCTGCTGCTTGGGCAAGACGTAATGGTGTTAATGTAACATTCACAGGTGGTAATGGTTATGTTATTAGTCAATCACAACCTGCTAATAAACGTATTGATAAATTAAGTGGTTCTGTGGTACTTCGATTAGGCGGAGGTTCTACTAGTAGTTCTAATACTACTCAGGATAAGAACAACAACTCTAATACAACACAGAAACCTAAACCTACTGTCCCTGATAAAGATGATGATGAAGAAGATGATAGCGATGAAGAAGAACCAGATGTAGGTGAAGATGAAAAACCAACTCCTACTCCCCCTTCTCCTGAACAACCTTCTGAATAAATTCAACTCCCCACTGGGAGTTTTTCTTTTTTTGATTTATAAAAAGTATAGTATATTTTAAGTAGTTTTTTATACGTCCTTAAATGTCGTTATAACCTTTATTTATAAGTGTTTATGTTATTTTTTATATTATTAATTTTAAATAAAAAAACTATGCAATGTCATAGTATCAAAAATATCTTTATGAGCGAAACTAGTGGCGTAGCCACAAAATTCTCGCCATAATAAGGTATAAGTATTACCCTTATTTTATTATGTAGCATCTTATTTTTTAAATAGCGTTTAATTTCATCATCTTTAACTTGAGATTGGTCTAGTAATATACCCTTCTTGCTTAATTCATCGTTTGGAATTGTTTTATTATGATAAGAAGGAAACAAAATACGAGTTGCTATATATTCATTAAGATTAGATAGTCTGTCATCTATTTAAACATTTGCTTTAAATAAATGCTTTGCATTAGTAAAAATAAAATGTTCAGGTTTGATAAATGGCATAGAGTTAATTAAATAATTATATTTATCTGTAAACAATCTACCAGAACCAATAATGTTAAATGGATTAATACATGATGAACAAGGATAAATATTGTAAATTGAATTTAACTCTCTTAACACTTCTTTTGGAATAACTGCCTCATCCATATAGTAATCTGAAAAATCATCTATTAAATAATTGCTTCCCAAAAATTCGTTAATTGCATCTAAAAAACCAGGGAAACAAAATACCTCATCTATATCTAAAAGCAAATTATTTTTCTTTTCCATTTAAACCCTCCTTGCAATTACCGATATTATAATGGAATATTTAGCTATTAGCGATATGTGTTGTTATTATTTATTAAAAAGTAGTAAATTAGTAGTAAAATTCAATTTAATTTACACTAACGGTCCTTAAAACTATGGCTTTATTAACAATAGTTAAATTTTTTAGCTAAAAAAATATAAAACGCTTGTAATGGCATTTTATATTTTTCTTATTATTTTAATTCGACTAAATCTAATCTCTTTCCATTGTGAATGAAAGTTAGTGTAGCACTATCTTGATATCCTTTTGCTTTGTTTTTATCTTTATAAGTCCAACTAACTTCTACGATAAAGGCATCCTCATCGTTTTTTTCTCCATATGCAAAAGTTTCATTTTTTACACTTTCTACTGTTACTTTCTCTACTATCGGTAAGTCTTGTTTTCTTTGCTTGTAGATATTACTTTCCACATACTTATATAAAGTATGCTCGGCATTTTCTAAAAAATCATTTAAGCTTTCTTGATAGATGAAATCTGTACCACCTACATCTGTTTTAGCAACTTTCTCATCTAATGAATAGAAATCTAGAATAAACATTTCTGAAATAAGTTTGGCATACTTTTCTTCATCCACACTATCTTTTTTTAATTCTTCTTCTAATTTGGCAAATAATTTCTTGTAGGACTCACTTTTATTATCTTTTAATTTATATCCGTATCCTTTAATTTCTTTTAACACTTTTACTTCTGCTACCTTATCTTTTTTCATAACAGTAGAATATGTAATAATCCCTACTCCTACTATTATTACTATAGCGATGAAAAAGAGAAATCTTTTTACACTTTTTTTTAACTTCATACACTAGCTCCCTTCTTTATTATTATTCTCCGATTTGTCTTCGTTTAATAAGTCAAAAACAATCATATTATTGGAGACATTCAACAGTTCCTCTGAATATTTATTTTTGGCAATTATATATTCTTCACTAATAGCTTCTCCATCTAATGATAAATACTCTCCTTTTTGACTGTTATAATATATTTTATTCGTTAGCCAGTTTCCATTAGGGAATACTACAATATTATCTTCATTGATATTAAAGATATCATGTCCTAGGGCATATTTATTTTCAATACCAAGCATATTTCCTAAAGTTGGTAGGACATCATACATTCCCATTACATTTGTTATTTCTTTATTAAACTGTTTATCTTTGGTCCAAATAATCAGTGGTACTTTCCGATTTAATTCATATTGATAACTATCAAATTCTTGATATCCTTCATCCTCTTTATCTAATAAACCATCTGTTTCTTTATCATAGTTTAATAACCTTTGATAATCTTTTTTAGGAAGTCTAGCATCATGATCTCCATATAAAACAAATACAGTATTCTCTAGTAGACCATTTTCTTCTAATGCTTGTAAAAATTCTCCTAAGGCTGCATCGGCATAATGAACAGATTTAAAATAGTTTCCTAGTTTGGTTCCTTCCATGTATGGATATATTTTTTCTTCTTCTACCCCTTCTTCATTTACGACTTTTTCTTTGATGTTTACTTCAAATGGGTCGTATTTATCTACATCTGAAAACGGTGTATGATTGGTTAGTGTGATTAATAATCCATAGAACTTATCATGTTTTTCTTTTATTTTCTTTAATTTGGTAATAGATTGCTTGAAGAACTCTTTATCACTTAGTCCTAAACCAATGCTATTTTCTTTTTCGACTTTATAAGTTTCTTTGCTATAGAATTTATCATAACCTAGGCTTTGATGCATGGTTCTTCTATTCCAGAAGTCGGCATTATTGGCATGCATACTAAATGTGTAATAGCCTTTTTCTTTTAACAAACTTGGGAATGCCACATATTTACGATCGAAATATGAGACGAAAGCGGTTCCACTTTGAGTGGGCATTAATGAAGTGTTATAAGTTAGTTCGGCATCACTACTAGTACCTACACTTACTTGTGAATAAAAGTTAGAAAAATACATTCCTTCTTTTAAAATTCGATTTAAGTTAGGTGTTACTTCTACACCATTAAATTCTCGGTTTAACGCAATGGTCTGTAAGCTTTCAGCATGGATGGCAATGACATTTTTTCCTTCAAAAATATTTGTGTATTCATTGTCTTTTTCTTCTTCTTTGCCTTCGAAGTACTCATTGAAACTTTTTTTCGCTTTGTCATAACCAAACATCGAGTTGATTTTCGGTTGAAGGGATGCTACTACGTCATTAAACTGATAGATATAGATTCCAAATCTCATAACGATGTATTCACGGTTCCACTGTTTTGCAAATCTTCCAATTTCAAGAGATGAGAGTGTGACTGTAAATATTACAATTAAAACAGCTCCCGTAATTAGTGTTTTTAATGTCTTTTGTTTTCTCTCTTTTTTTCCTTCTACTTTTTTATAATACTGTTTTTTCTTTAGGAAAATATGGATGATGATTAAGATGGCTGGGCCAATTAGATATAATAAATCTTTTAGTTCTAAAACATTTTCCATTACAGCATCCCCTACTGGGGCGATAAACTGTGTTAGTGAAAGCATAGAAGCTGAAGCGAATGAAGTATAAAAGGTGTAATAAATAGAATTTACCATACAAATAAAAGTAAAGAATATTTCTAGTATCATATAATAGATAAAACGATTTTTAGGCTTTAACAAATACCCGAATGATCCTGCGATAATCAAGATGGAAAGATCGGCTAGGATTGGTTTAAATGCTAAATAGTTTTCCATGGTATGCATCGTAAAAAAGCGAAGCATTGTAGAATTTAGTAAGCATGTAATAAGAAAGGCTAAAAATAGAATATTGTTTTTACAATACGCTTTTACTATATGTTCTTCTCTTACTTTTTTACAAAATGCTTTTGTTTTCTTTTTTGTTTTTTTATAGGTATCTTTTATTTTATTCTTCATTTTATCAACCTCGCTTATTATATTGTAACACTAGTAAAAAATTTTTTCAACGCCGAAAAAAGCAGGCTTTTGCCCACTGTAATTTTCTACTATTTTGCGATTTATTCTTTGTTTTTGATTATAAAGTTATATGCATCTTTACACATTTCTTCGATTCCTTTTTCTGCTTTGAAGCCTAACTCTTCTAGAGCATAAGAAGGATCTGCATAACATGCGGCGATATCTCCAGGACGTCTACTTACTATTTGGTATGGAACATCAATATTATTTACTTTTTTAAATGTTTCTACTAGTTCTAAGACACTATAGCCTTCTCCTGTTCCTAAGTTATAACAATCTATTTTTGTTTCTTTCATTACTTTTTCAATTGCTTTTAAATGACCCTTAGCCAAATCCATTACGTGAATATAATCTCTAACTCCTGTTCCATCTTTTGTATCGTAGTCATCACCAAAGATACTTAAGATTTCTAATTCTTTATTCGCTACTTTTACAATATATGGCATTAAATTATTAGGAATATCATTTGGATTTTCACCAATTAGGCCTGATGGATGGGCTCCGATTGGATTGAAATAACGAAGTATAGCAATACTCCAAGTGGGGTCCGCTTTGGCTAAGTCTTTTAGAATTTGTTCAATCATCAATTTCGTTGTTCCATAAGGATTGGTTGTTGATAGAGGAAAACTTTCTTTGATAGGAAGTGCCTCTGGTGTTCCGTAAACTGTAGCGCTAGATGAGAATACAAGTCTCTTACAATTATATTCATCCATCACTTCTAGTAAACTTAGCGTGTTTCCTAAATTATTTCTGTAATACTTTAATGGTAATTTTACACTTTCTCCTACGGCTTTATAGGCTGCAAAGTGAATAACCACATCTATTTTTTCATTTGCAAAGATTCCTCGTAAAAGGTCCTTATCTGCTACATCTCCTTCATAAAGAGTGATGTTTCTATCGCTAATTTCTTTGATTTTTTCTGCTACTTCTTTACTTGAGTTTGAGAAATTATCGATTACTACTACTTCGTGCCCTTCTTCTAATAAAACACAACAAGTGTGACTTCCGATAAATCCTGTTCCTCCTGTTACTAATACTTTCATTTTCTTCCTCCTTCTAAATTAGTTTATTTCTTTTGTATTTCTATCCCCGGCATTAATTGCCATTCCTAATACAAAGATATAGGATAAGAGATATACCCAAACTAGTAAAATGATGATACTAGAAATACTTCCATAGAAGATATCATAGTTTGCGAATGTTGCAACATAAAATGAGTAAATCTCGGTGGCAATTACCCAGGTAATGGTAGTAAAGATAGCTCCATAGGTTGTGGTGTGTGCCTTAATACTTTTATCTGGGGCAATGGTATAGAGTAGTTTTATATTGAGATAGATTAATATAATGGATACTGGATATTTTAATATTTGGTAGATTGTTCCTAAAAACATCACTCTTGGATCATTTCTGGTATAGGAAAGTGCTAGCGATAAGATAGAATCTCCATATACAGGAACAATTAATAAAAATACAACTAAGAGCACTAAGATGAATGTCATTAGAATCGCTTTCATTCTTCTTTTTAAAACTTGACTACATTCTATTTTATAGATTTCATTTGATGTAATAATCATGGAGTGACATCCATTAGATGCTAATATGAATGCGGATAAAAAGAAAATGATAATATTAAAGTTTAATCCTTTTCCTGAAACATAGGTTAAAAGTGTATTGGATATATCAACTGGAAGTGCTACTTTCATCGCCTCTTCTAATGATGAGACCGAAATATTAAAAGATGCAGCTATGGTTCCTACTAGAGCGATTAAGGGTACCAATGACAAGACAAAGAAAAAAGCAAGCTGTCCAGGTAGTATTCTCATCTCAGGTCTTTTGATGATACTAAATACTTTGTGAAAAAAGGTTCGCGCTTGCTCCATCTAATCATTCCTTTATTTAAAATTCTCTTTGTCAGTGATCATTTCTAGTGTTGCTTCATTGATGGCATCATCTAATGTTTTGATTTCATCTTCAATAATACTATATCCAACGCCTGCTCCAAATTCATGTGGTAGTCCTTTTAGTTCTTTTGATAGTTTCTTTGTGTATGTTGCTACTTGTCTATCGCTATAACCAACTAAGTAAATTAAAAATTCGTTTCCATCTGTTCTTATAATTTCACTATTTTCTAGTTGTGTATTTACAAGAATAGATGCTGCTTTAATAATTAATTGGTCTCCTTCTTCGTGACCATAATTATCATTTACATATTTTACATTGTTAAGATCTACCATCACAATGGCTTGTGGATATACTTTAGATGCTTCCCACTCTGGTGTTTTTACGTTTAAATAATTACGATTCTTTAGAGAAGTTAGCATATCTGTATATTTATGTCTATCTACGATTTTTACTTTCTTGATTTGTTTTTTCTTCTTTATTACTGCATAAATGATTCCTAAGATAATAAGCGGTATAAAGATAATCAGCAATATAATGGTATATACTTGTTCAAATGTAGAACCTTCTAAGATAGAAGCATGTAAGCTTTCTAGTCCTGCATTTTTATAGTTATAATACGAATTGGTATTAATGATATAGTTAAATAAATCATAGAATGCTTTGTTGCCTGATTTTACCATAAATTTATAATCATTCATCATAGTATCTGTATATAAAACTGTATATTTCGCAAATTTCTTTTCTCTATAATAATTATAAATTTCACGGTCAACGACAATGAGCTTATTAGAAGCATTTTTTACAATGTCATTGATATTTTGATATGTCGTAATGTCTGCCCTTGAGTTATTTTCAAAGTAATTATAAAGAGAATCCCCTTTTAACATTACAATCTTTTCTCCTTTTAGACTCTCAAAGGAATTGATGATATGATTATCTTTTGAGCGTCCTAAGACAACATAGTCTTCCACAAAGGTAGAAAGGGTTGCTAAATATTTTTTATTCGTTAGATTATAGTAGTCAAAGTAAACGTCTACTTCTCCTTTTTCGATTGCTTTTTCTAACTCTTTTTTATTATTATACTTTTTATAGATAAATTCTATATCCGTCAGTCTTGCAATACGATCGATATATTCGCCAGCGATTCCTGATACTTTTTTATTTACTTTGGCTTCATATGGATAATTTTCGATATAACCATATGTATAGTTTTTTGAGATTAGAGAGGCCTTTGTTTTGGCATCTAATTTATTTTTATCTAAGTAATAGTCTAGATAGGCTTTGTTATATTCTTCTATATATTTGGTGGCTTTCCACTTTGTAAAATATTTCTTTACAATTTTATTTAATTTATCATTTTTATCACTTAGTGTTAAAACGATTCGTTTTCTCATTTCTGTAAAGTAATAATTGATAGAATATTTATTATTAATTGTTTTTTCTAGATACATGATATTTGGTGTAATAATCATATCTACTTCGTTTTTATCTAGTGCTGCATATAACTCATCTATTTTTTCGTAAGTTTTGTAAGAAAGATTGGTTCCAGATTTTAGATAGTAACTAATTTCTGCTGAATCTTCTTTGAATACACCAAAGGTGATATTTTTCATTTCTTTAATATGATTAATTCGTTGATATTGTTTTCCAATTGCAATATAACTATCTTGGAATAACAATAAGTCATTAGCACCTATATTTTCATTGGCATCTAGTATGCGGATTCGATAGCTAGAAGTGGTTGGAGTACTATCTTTTAGATATGGAATTTTATTGAATTCTAATTTGATGTTTGATTCAAAGTCTTTGATAAAGTCAAAGAAAACACCGCTTCCATTCATTCCATATAATGGATAGTCATTGATTACCTCAAAATCTACTGCTATTTTTGAATTATCTTGTACCCATCTTTTTTCTGTTACTGTAAGGGTTGTTGTTTTATCTTCTTTGTTGTAATAACGATAAACAACGACAAAGGCAATGATTGCAATTAGTATTGGTATTATGATAATTAATTTCTTTTTCATTCTTATTCCACCGTTCTATCTTTTGTCCATACAAAGCTTTCTCTATTATGATGTTTATATCCGATGATTGGAAAATCTGCCGCATCGTTATCTTTTTGTATAAACACTTGGAAATCATAAAATTTCTGTTCGTCATTTGTAAACTCTTTATATGCATCTCCTGCAAGAGCTTTTGCTTGTTCTAATCCCAAATCATCATTGACTGTAATGATAATATTGATTAATTTCCCACTAACCATAGCAGAGACTTTGCGAATCGATTCATTTTTCTTTAGTGTATCTTTTAAAGTAGATAGTTCTTTATCAGAAATCTCCACTCCTTCGATTCCTTCTAAACGATTTCCATAGATTGCTTTTCCCATATTCGGAAAAAAGGTGTTTTTGACTTGTACTAATATTAGTACTAGTACTAAAAAACATGTAATCGCAATAATTGTAAACTTATTTTTCTTTATAAAATCCATTTTATCACATCCCTAGTATCTATATTATACACTATGTTTCTTTGTTAATCAATCGTCAAGTTTCAATGTTTCTTCTAGCATTTTACTAGCAAGAGAAGGATTGGCACTGCCAGATGAGGCTTTCATTACTTGCCCCATTAAGTATTTGAATGCTCTGTCGTGTCCATTTTTATAGTCAGTGACACTTTCCTGATTATTTTTTAGTACTTGTTTTATAATTTCTTCTAGATAACTATCATCTGTGATATTACTGATATTCTTTTCTTTGATGATTTCTTCTATTTTCTTATCTGTTTCTAGTAAGTCTTCTATCATGTCTTTTACATTTTTACTCGTTAGAGTTTTATCGCTTAATTTTTCTACTAGTTCTATCATTTTTTCTTTGGTTAAGTGTGTTTCTTCTAATTTTTTAAAGTTTTTATTTAGATAGAATGAAATATCTCCTAGGAGCAAATTAGAGGCAATTACAAAATCTATATTCGTGTCTAAAAATTCGTTTAAATAGTCACTAATCGCTCTATTTAGTAAGATTTTTTCACTATTTTTTTCACTGATACCACGCTGCATATACTCTTTTTTACGTTCTGTTGCGGTCATTGGAATTTTTTCTTTTACCGTTTCTATCATTTCATCTGTTAGGTATAGGTATGGGATATCTGGTTCTGGAAAATAACGATAATCATTTCCTGTTTCTTTTACACGCATCAAAACTGTATCGTTTAATTTATCATCAAAACGTCTTGTCTGGGCCTTAAAAGTTTCATTATTATCTAATAACTCCTTTTGGCGTTGTGCTTCTTTTTCTAGACTTAATTTTACGTTACTGATGGAACCAATATTCTTAATTTCTACTTTTGTACCAAATGGGTCTGATTCATTTTTACGTAGTGAGATATTGGCATCACATCTCATACTTCCCTCTTCTATTTTACAGTCTGATATATCCGCATAGAACAAGGTTTCTCTTAACTTTTCAATATATTTTTTGGCTTCTTCTGGTGAAGAAATACATGGTTTGGTTACAATTTCTATTAGAGGAACTCCAGCACGATTAAAATCTAGTAAAGTAACATCTTTGCGGTGAGCACTTTTGCAAGTATCTTCTTCGATATGAATCTCTTCAATTTCAATTTTCTTCTTATTCCCATCCACTTCTATTTCTACATAGCCATCATAGCCAATTGGTGTTCTATTTTGAGTAATTTGATAGTTTTTCGCGTTATCAGGATAAAAATAGTTTTTACGGTCAAAATGCATTTCTTTTCTGATTTTACAGTTTAGAACAAGTGCTGCTTTTATCGCTTGGTTTACTACTTCTTCATTTAGGGTTGGAAGCGTTCCAGGATAGCCTAAGTCAATTACATTCGTTAGTGTATTTGCACCACTACCATAACCATTCTTGGCAGGAGAGAAAATTTTTGTATTTGTTTTTAGTTCGACATGGACTTCGATACCAATGGTCGGAATATAATTAGTCATTGTTCTCTTCTCCTTTCGGATTTAGGTTTAGGTTTTTCTTTTTTTCAATGAAGCTGGCTAAGCCATACATCTTCGCTTCATCAAATGGTCTTCCAATAATATGTAGACCAATTGGCATATGATTTTGATCAAAACCAACTGGGATATTTAGTCCAGGTAGTCCAGCCATGTTGACTGGAATTACCAACACATCATCCATGAAGCTTTTGGTTGGATCATCCATTGGGTCAGAAAGCGCATATGCGGTCGTTGTTGTCGTTGGTCCTAGTACAAAATCATATTTTTCAAAAGTCTCTAAGAAAGCTTTTCTCATATCATCACGGATAGATAAAGCTTTTGTGTAATACTCTTTGGCATTTTCTCCACTTAGTAGATAAGACCCGACCATAATACGGCGTTTTACTTCTTCGCCAAAGCCCTCTTCTCTTGTTTCATAATATAACTCATCCATATTTTTAGGATTTTCTTTGGCGTGGCCATAACGGATGCCATCAAAGCGAGCAAGGTTGCTACTTGCTTCTCCCATTGCAATAATTTGATATAGAGTTACTGCATTTTCTAGATATTTAATGTCCACAAAATCTATGGTTGCCCCTTCTTCTTTTAACTCATCTAACACTTCCATTATTTTATGACGAATTTCTTCTTCCACAATATCACTCATAAAATAGTTAGGCACTGCGATTTTGATATTTTTAACATCGGTACCAATGTATCTTGTGAAATCTTCTGTTTCTTTATGGGCAGAGGTTAAATCTTTGTTGTCTCTTCCTACTAGCACATTTAATAGCAAGGCATTTTCATACACGTTTTTGGTCATTGGTCCAATTTGATCGAGACTAGATGCAAAGGCTACTAGACCATAACGGGAAACTCTACCATAAGTCGGTTTCATTCCAGTGATTCCTGTGTAACTTGCTGGTTGTCTGATACTTCCACCCGTGTCTGAACCTAGGGCAAAGGGAACATCACGAAGAGCAATCGTTGTTGCAGATCCTCCAGATGATCCCCCCGTAATTTTGGTGTTATCCCAAGCATTTTTAGGAGCACCAAAGTAGCTTGTTCTACTACTAGATCCCATGGCAAACTCATCCATGTTAGTCTTTCCTATGATAATCATGTGCGATGCTTTTAGTTTTTCTATGACTGTTGCATTATAGATTGGGATAAAATTATCTAGGATGTGGGAAGCACAAGTTGTTCTTAAGTCTTTTGTTATTATATTATCTTTTACTGCAATTGGCAGTCCAAATAAAAGATTG
The DNA here is from genome assembly GCA_910585335.1 of uncultured Bacilli bacterium. GTDB lineage: Bacteria > Bacillota_I > Bacilli_A > RF39 > UBA660 > MGBC119817. The sequence goes on along the minus strand of CAJUCU010000017.1, from coordinate 8,615 downwards.
TCTTCTTCAAACTCTATTTCTTCTAGGGCAAGCGCTTCTTTTAGCGCCTCTTCTTTATTTAGGGTAATGTATGCATTATAGTCTTTATTTTCTTCAATGCGAAGAAAAGCTTCTTCTACTAAGTCCTTAGGACTAATTACTTTATTCTTTAATAATTCGTGTAACTCTAGTACACTTTTTTCCAAATATCTACTCATTGATAACCACCGGCACTTCTATATAATTTCCATTATGACGAGGGACATTTTTTAGTACCTCTTCTGGATTTAACATTTCTTCTTCTTTATCAGGTCTCATTATGCATACTTCTTCTGTTGGTGCAATTAAAAATTCATCATCGTAACCCTTAATATCGTGAATTTTTTCGACATCCTTCAAAAGTTTTTTCAACTCAATCTGATATTTCTCTAAATCTTTTTCACTTATTTTTATTTTTGCAAGTTCTGCAACATGCATTACTTCTTCTTTCGACAGTTTCTCTTCCATTTTTGCTCCTCCTTTATAGATTCTCTTCTATTTCTTTGTCTGAATCAATATTCCCACTGTTTTCTCTTATGTATTATACCACATAATCTTCTTATTTCTAACCATTTGATTATGTAACCCGAACTTTAGAGACACTTATTTTATATATTTAGTTTTTAAATCTATCTTTTAGGCCATCTTCCATATTAATATTTGTAGGAATAACTACATCAGCGCCAATTTTATGAGTAATTAAATTTGCTATTATTCTCATTGCTCTTGAACCATCAAACCATGTGGGGTTATCGCTTCTATTTCTTATTTTCTCTAATGAACTAACCATCATATCATGATCATATATATCTATTTTTTCTGTTTGAATCATATATTTTTGTCTATTGCTTTTATATAAAGTATTATTATCAACCTGATATAATGCATTGTTAAACCAATATAAATGATCCCCTCCAGTAAGTACAATCGCATTAGCTTTATATTCTAAATTACCGATTAAAGAATTGACATATTCTGTAACTTCATCAAAGGTAACCTTTGGAATATCTTCTTTTAATTCTGGATATTTACTTGTTATATCTACAACTCCAAAGTTATAAAACTTACGCCCAAATATTTCTTTATTTTTCACAAATATTAATTCAATAGAACCTCCTCCACCAATGAAGATACATAACGGACCATCATAATCAATATTTTGATAACATCCCATTGCTGTCAGAGTTGCTTCTTCTTCTTGGGATACTACTTCTATTATTAAATTAAATTTATCTTTTAAAGTATCATTAATTTGTTCTAACTCTATATCGCTTATATTTCTAAATATACTGCATCCATATATATGAATATTTTCTGTATATTCTAAAGCCTTGCTTATTTCTTTATATAACTTTTCTAAATCAGTATTACTGATTGAACCATTATTTTTATAATTTTTCTTAAATTCAATAGTCGTTGTTTTATCATATATCATTTCCGTATCTTCATAAATATGAGTTTTTGTATTATTACTACCTATTTCTATAATTCCATATTTTTTATTCATATTATCCACTCCTAATATCATTATTATAATATATTTTCTTTTTATTCCATACAGTTTTACTTCATTTTTTCATACTTTTTTTCTTGTTCAAATTTTTAACTCCTTTACCTCTTATTACTATCATCCATAATCATGATTTCACTAAGTACTATATTATATCAAAAAAATACTAGAAATTATATTTTTCTTAATATAAAATTTCTAGTATTACTATTTCTTTTTATATGATTATTATTTTGCAAAACAATGCTTCATTTTTAGTGTATTGACAGAGTTTTTTTCTTGACTATTTCTGACTTTATATGCCTCTACTGTTCCAATCACTTCAATGTTATCCCCTTGTTCTAAATCTTCATTATTCTTCTCCATAGAACAGATGATATCTAAACTATACTTTTTATCTTCATCTAAGTATCTTAACGTTAATTCTTTGTTCTTTTTATTTATCTTGTAAACTTCTCCTTCTACTTTCAAAAATTTTCTTTGATATTTTTTGAACGATTTTTCTGGAGTGTTTCTTAGTTCGATTGCTAAATCTAGAGTAGAGACTGCTGTTGGCTTTGTATTATATTTCATGGTCCAAAGTCCTACTTGCCAATCTCTTCTTCCCACTTCTTGATGGTATTTAATTACTTTATATCCAAGACCATAATAAATCTTTGTCCCGCCATCTTTATAAACACTGGTACGAATAGCGAAGTATGGACCTTTTTGATACTTACTGACACAGACTATATCTATTGATATCATAATAGCAAGTACTACTACTATTACCAAAATGATATTTAATATTTTAAACAAATGCTTTTCCTCTGTTGTCTCTAAGTCCAATTCGTTAATATTCTCTGT
>CAJUCU010000017.1:5934-6231 GCA_910585335.1 uncultured Bacilli bacterium | reverse complement strand
CATGAAAACATTGTTTCACCCTCTCTACTTTTTTATTATAACAAAGATAATAGGTAAATTCAATTCTACTTGTTTCTCTTTGCCATTTTCAAAAATAGTGTTTTATAGTATTTAAAATTATCATTCTTCCAAAATAATGGTAACATCACGCTTGTTGGTACTAATATTGCTACCACCATATTTATTATTATTTGTAACATACTAGATGAAATCTCCCACTTAGTGGTTATTAGAAGGGTTAAGACTGCTATTGCTATAAATAACAAAATATATGCCATTGTTTCTTTTGCATAATTG
>CAJUCU010000017.1:0-5924 GCA_910585335.1 uncultured Bacilli bacterium | reverse complement strand
AAATAACTTCTATTTAACAGATTTTTATAGACATATTTTGGATAACTATAACACCAAAGAATAAGACCACTAATGATGGTTCCTATAAATACACCAGGAAGTCCAATTATTTTTACTAAAATAATAGAAAATAAAATATTCAACAGTGATTCTATTATTGGTACGAAACGATCTTCATAATAAATTCCAGCGGCTTCTTTAAAGGCTAAATAAGTATTTCTCATCATTTTTTGAAAATAATTAAACACAAGAGTGATTACTACAATCATACTTAGTATATATTTTTCACCAAGCCATATTTTAATGAATGGCTGTATCACTACTAAAAGTATAATAGATGAGTAACAAGCGATTAAGAAATTTATAAAACGTAATTGGCAAAAAACTTTATTATTTTTTTCTGTATCATGTGCTGTTAATAAATTTCCAATACTTGGCGTCAAGGCTGTAATCATTTGTCCAAACAGGATACTTAAAGCATTTATAATCATATAGTAGTTGGAATAAAGACCAACTTGAATTACACCTAAGAATTTAGAAATAATCATATTATCTGTTCCTGAAACAAGAAAACCTGCTAATTTATGAAAGAATAGTGCTTTTACTTTTTTCAGAATATCTTTTTCTAAATTTTTATCCAGAGGTTTAGTATTCTTTTCTTTTAAATAAGCATACTTTTTATTTACATAAAGCGTAATTACCATATTTTCTATTACTCTCATTATTATTTTAATTATTAAGTATAAATAGTAGTTTTTATAAATAAACAATATCGCTAATTGTGCCATGTTTAAGATGATTAGATATAGCGTATGTATTATATTTACAATATAATTTTTTTGATCAGCATAAAGAATGCTTCTTTTATAAGTATTTAGATAGGAACAGATGATATCTATAATAAAGAGGATATAGACTATATTAATATTGATATCAATTGTAATTTTCCCAATGAAAAAAGGCATGATGGGAAGCAGTAAGATACCTAATACAAAAATAACTAAAGCAATCCATGTATAGGCCTTTTGATAAAACTTCATCAATGATTTTATTGTCTCTTTATCTTCTTCGGCAATTGGCTTATATAAATTATAAATAATAGCAGAGCCTAAGCCTAGTTCTACGATTCCAAGCATAGAGACAATATTACTAAATAATCCATTGATTCCTAAATATTCTTCTCCTAGTATTTTAATGAATACAGCTTGTGCAACAAGACCAATTAAAATAGATATGGTATTTGAAAAGAAAGCACTGATAGAGTTTTTTATTGAACTTTTTGTCCTCATAGTTTTTACTTCCTTTCTATTTACTTATTATATATTTTTTCTAAGTCTTCTATTGTTTTTTCTATGGAATAACTACTTTTTTCTAGTGTCTTTTTTGTATCTATTCTTTGTTTTTCCATATTCAGTATTTTTTGAGCCCACTTTTTGCTACCTTTTTCTAATGAATAAAACTCAATACATTCACTTAGTTTTATTTCTTTTGAGATATTGCTACTAATTAATGAACGAAGACCATTTGCTTGTACTTCTACTAAGGTAACAGGAAGCCCTTCAAAAATAGAAGGAAAGACAAACACATCAAAGGCATTTAAAAGATGAAAGACATCACTTCTATTTCCTAGAAAGATTACATTGTCGGAAAGATTTTCTTTTTTGACTAAATCTTCTATCTCTTGTTGTAGGTTACCACTTCCTACTAAAATTAATTTATATCTTTTATCTATTTTTACTAATTCACTCATGATTTCTACTAAAAATTTATGATTTTTTGGTGTATCAAAACGACCAATATGTCCAACTATGATGTCTTCTTCTCTTAACTTTAGTTCTTGACGATACTTTTTTCTCATTTCTTCTTTGAAGTAAAACTTTTTTAAATCAATTCCATTTGTAATAATTTTAAAATCATTATTTTTATAAAGCGCTAGACCTGCTTCTGTACTACAAGCAAGCTTATCGGTCGCATTTAGTTTGATTAACACCCTCGCTATCATCCATTTTAAGCTTTTTTTAAAATTTATTTTGGTACTTGCAAAGGCAGTATGCGAGTGAGTGATTCTTACCCTTACTCCACTAAGGCGTGCAGCGAGTAAAACATATCCAGAATTAAAATATGTATGACAATGTATTACATCTGGAGAACATGACTGAATAGCACTCTTTAATTCTTTTAAATGGTTTCTAATTGTTGTTTTATTTGGATTAGTGATCCTTAAAATTTTTCCTCCTAGGGCAATGATTTCCTCCTCATAATCGTAGGTAAAATCATTATAGGTTAGAAAGGTAAATTCATACTTTGTTCTATCTATATTTCTATAAACATTCATTAAAAAGGACTCTATACCACCAATATTCATGGTATTATTTACTACTAATATTTTCATATTACCACCCTATTTTCTTATCTAGATTATCTAACTTTTCTTTGGTTAATACTAGATCTACTAGTATCTTATTTATGATTTTATCTATTAGTATACATAACAAATAGATGATAGAACATATTAGGATTAGGTATAAACCATAATACCATGTTTCACGGTATTTTAAGGTATTTACCCAGCTTGTCCATAATACGTTTCTTATAAAACTGTTGTCACTTATTAAATAAACGGCAAAGGTTGAAGTTGAGAGAAAAGTAATTATATTTGCTTTTTTACTGTTATACTTTTTCTTTATATTTATAACAAGAAGAAATAGTAAAACAGATGAGGTTAAAACGAATATCGAATTGTATCTATAAAAATGCATGGCACCACTTATGCCTTTATATTTATAAAAAAATGTGACTATTGCTGTTAATAGTAGACTATTTACTCCATATGCTAGCAATATCTTTGATTTCGATAGTACGATAGGATATTTTTTTAAGTAACCTGCTATTAAATACAAATTTATAAACCAAATAACTGAACTTCCTGTATTTAGTGTTACAGGACTTTTGATTAGTAAAGGAATAACTGAGTTATATATTAATAATAAAATGCATAATACTTGATATTCTTTTTTAGAAAGTGTCTCAAATAGTTTATTTAAGATGGGACATAAAGTCAGTAACATAATATAGGCATTTACAAACCAATATTTTTGAGTTAGAAAAGGAAAAAATATGGCTAATATATTTTTTAAATTAAATGGAATTTGATTTGTTAATAAGAAAATCATACCAATAATTGCTGAAATTATATACATTTTGGCATATATCTTTATGATTCTACTGATTTTAAAACTTTTGTCTATTAGAAAATAACTACTGATAAGTACAAAAATATTAACAGCTGCAATCGATAGTGTTTCTAATAAGAAAATGAAAAAATTTGTAATCGATAGTTCTAAAGAAAGCGTTTTTAATACTTTTCCATGTAATAAGAAATGCAGAACTACGACCATAAACATTGATATGATTCTTAATATCTCCAAGTTTAAATTCCTAGATTTGGCCATATTTTCACCTCACTTTCCTAGTTTTATGATTTCATCATAAATTCGTTTACAATTATTAGTATCGTTATATTGAAAGAAGTTTGTTATTCTTTCTTTGTTAAAATTAGACGCTTTCGTTATATTTTCTACTACTTCTTTCTCGTTCATACAAACAGGACCAAACCCCATTTTTTCATAATCAAAATAACCCTTTTGATAGTGTTTTTCTCTAAATTCTTTTTGATCAAATTGATAATAAATGACAGGTTTTCTCATGTAAGCAAAATCAAAGAATACACTAGAATAATCGGTAATTAAAAGTTTTGATTCGATTAACAATTGTTGGACATCATAGTTTTTAAAGTTTGCGATTATAATGTTTTTTGATTTACTTTTGAAATTTGTAATATATTTTTGAATTTCATAATGTGGGTAAAAAATTAGATTTATGTTATTTTTTTCTAGATAGTCTATTAGGTTATTATCATTTAATAAACTATTCCAACTTTTAAAATATTCTGTTTCAGTAAAGTCATTTGTATAGTTTAACCACTTTCTAAAAGTTGGCATCAGTAAGATTTGATTTTTTTCTTTATTTTTTAGATTATCATATCTAGCAAAACCAGTATATTTCACGACATCACTAGAGAATCCAAAGTTTTTTAAGATGTAGCGATATTCTGGTTCAGCACCACATATAAACAAATCAATTTTTGCTACTTTGGATGTCATGATTTCAATATAGTTTTGTGTAATACCATGTTGTAGAAATATCCTTTTTCCGTTTAGTTTTAGTAAATTCCATTTGTCTAATCTCCAAAACAGACTAGCATCTGGCGAATATCCCATAATATGGGTACTGATTAGTTTTCCTGCTGTTAAAAATAGGATATAGTGTTCTTTTGTGTTATACTCCACTACATCTTCTTTAGCGATTTTTTTATAATCTGCTGAAGAAGGATCCATTACATAACGTACTTTGATTTCTTGATGATTTTTTTTTAAATACTTATAAAAATGATAGGCGTTATCTCTTGCATCATTACCACGTTCTGAGATTAACCAAATATTTTCATTTTTTATTTTTTTAACTTTACAATAGAAGGCATAGTAAAGATACTTTACCATGCAATTTATAATTTTCATTATTTTTTTTATTTTATTCTTCATTACGACCAGCCTCGTATATCTTTTCCATCTCTTTCATGACTTTATCTAGCATGAATGGTTTTATTAATTCCTTGTTGTTCTTTGCCATCAAGAGACGTCTATTTTTATCATTATATAATTTTTCTACCTTTTTCGTAAAGGACTTTACATCATTTTTTGCAATAATGTAACCATTTTTATTATTTTTGATTAAGTCCATTACACCACGAGCGATGGTGGCAACGATTGGTACTTCCATATACATGGCTTCCATAATATTTACTGGTAATCCTTCTCTTAAGCTAGATGCTACTGATAAATCTGTAATTTTTAAAAGGCTAGGAATATCTTTTCTAAATCCTAAGAAATGAATATTATGATCTAGATTTCTCTCTTTTACTATCTTTTGATAATATCCATTATAAGAATCTCTTCCTGCTAATAATAGATGGATATTAGGATACTTTTTTATTAATGTTGTCATTACTTCAATTAGCAGTATATTATTTTTATTTTTATTTAGTTCTGCTGGATACATCATCACAAAATCTGTACTTGCAAGGTTTAATGATTTTCGTAGGGCTGTTTTTTCTTTTTGGGTCATTTTGATATTGAATTTTTCTTTATCAATTCCTACTCCAGGTACATAATGAATATCTTTACATTTTTTAAATTTTTTCATGGCTAATTGATAATCTTCTTTATTGATTAAAATTAGTGTATCTGTATATTTTGCTAAGTACTTTTCTACTGGATAAAATAATAGCCAATTTTTTATACCTGCTCCTTTAAAAAAATGAAGTCCATGTGCTGTATAGATTACTCTGGTGTGAAATTTTTTTCTTGATGTTTTGGCAGCAAGACGTGTTACCACACTTCCCATTGGTGTATGGGTGTGAATAATGTCATACTTTTCTTTCAACAAGATTTTTCTTAGAGTAAATATTGCCTTTATATTGTTTATTTTATACGGACTTCTCTCATATGAGACTGTATATTTTTTATCACAATATGGTATTTCGGCACTTCCATTTGTTGCTACATGAACTTCGTATCCTTGTTCTTTAAAATACTTTAAATATGGTATGTGGAATGCTAATATATGAGAATCCACAGTTGCTGTAAATAGTACTTTTTTCATTTTTTATTCACCCTTTTTACTTCTTTTACTCAAGCCCTATCTCTTTTAATGTTTGGTTATTTCTTATTCCTTTGATTGCTATACGCGCCTGATTTACTGTTTTTTCGTCTGGTATCATAACATATAGTGATTGTGTTGGAATAGAATAAGTGTATGCTTCACTACCTATTCCATCTAAATTCAATGTTTTTATATTCCATTGT
>CAJUCU010000016.1:23671-26155 GCA_910585335.1 uncultured Bacilli bacterium | reverse complement strand
AAAAGGTGGAAAGACGATAGAAGATGCGAAGAGAGAGATGTTTACGAATACAACAGATTCTACGATAAAGACGAAAGTAGATACATGGTATCAAACGAATATGCTAGATTATACTGACAGTTTGGAAGACACCATATGGTGTAATGATCGAAGTATCGATAGAGGGCCATTAAAAAATAAAGATGAAGATTCATCCATTACAAATGGTGATAATTTTAATAATTATACATTGTTTGGAGCAGAAGGAAGGAATATCAAAACACAGAAACCAAGTGTGATATGTCCGAATGATAATGATAAGTTCACAGTAAGTTCTGAAAATGGAAATGGAGTTTTAACTTATCCAGTGGCACTTTTAACAGCAGATGAACTAACTTTAGCAGGACATGGCTTTCCTGGATATAGTAGTTCTAGTTATTTATATATGTCCCAAACAGTGTGGTCTTTGTCGCCTTCTCATTTCAAGAACAATGCCTATGTCTTCTACTTGAGCTTAAGTGGCTCCCTCTACGACAATTCCTTCGTCACTGCTACCGATGGTGTGCGTCCATCAATTTCTCTTGCCCCTGGTACTATAATCACGAGTGGAGATGGAACGAGTGAAAATCCATTTACAGTCGAAAGAGACGGGTAGTTATGTTTTGCAACCACAATAAAAGAGGAATGATATCCTCTTTTTATTTGTTTTATCTTGCAATTGAGATTGTATATGGAGTCGTGTTGCAACTTGTGATTGTACTACCTGGCTTTAGACCGCTTACATATAATCCAGCACTCATACCTGAGTCATATACCCCAACTACATTTATTTTTACATTTGGATAATTACTTGCAAAGAATGAATATAGAGCATTACTAACCGCAGTATAACCATCATAACTTGTAAATATATCACGAATCTTAGAACTTACTGTATAAGTTTTAGGCTCACACTTTGGTGGTTCATAATTATTGTTGTTGTTATTACTATTCCCATTATTTGTGTTGTTATTGGTGTTATTACTATTATTTGGTTTGTTGCTCGTATTCGATGAACTACTATTATTGGTTTTTTTCTTTCCCGTCGATAGTGTAATCGTAATCGTCGTATTTTCTGCTACTTCACTTCCTGCCGTCATCGATTGTGCAATAGCAACATCCTTTGCTATCTTCTCATTATCCTGAGTTAGGAAGGTATATTTTAATTTTAACTCTTTTAACTTACTTATAATATCTTGCTTTTTCATACCAACTAATTTTGGTACTTTTGTTTTTTTACCTTGTGAAATGGTGATAATAATAGATTCTCCATTTTTTATAGTATCTCCTTCTTTATGAGATACCTTGATAATTTCTCCTTTTTCCTTTTCATTATCAAAAGCATATTCTTCTTGATATAAAACATTATACTTTGTTGCCCAAGCTTTTAATTCATCTAGATTTGTAATTTTAGGCATCTTTAACTGTCCCTTTGATATCGTAATGGAAATTAAAGTTTTTTGTTCTATCGTGTCACCTTTTTTATAGTTCGCTTTTATTACATGATTGTCCTTTACCGCATCATCATATTGATCGTTAAATTCCACTTTTAACTTGTTCTTTATAATCCATTCTGTAATTTCTGTAGTACTCATTTTTGTTAAATCTGGAACTGTTATCTTAGGTCCTTTAGAAACGGTTAATGTCACAACTTTGTCATTTGGCTTTATAATAGCACCTGCTTTTTCACTTTGTTCCATGATAAATCCACGTTTGATTTTCTCTGAAAACTCTTTCTTTGTTTCATATTTTATTGCATGTTGCTTTAACCAGAATATCGCTTCGAACTCTTCCTTTTTTGTTAAATCAATTAACTTCGTTTCACTAATCTCGCTTCCCTCACCAAGAGAGAAGATTAACTTTATTTTGTCACTTCTTTTTTTGTTTCCCGTTCCTTCTTGTTCAATAACCGTATCCTTTAATTTTGCAGATTCTACAAATTCTACCTCTACATTTGTTAATTTGTTTTCTTTTACAAACTCTAAGACTGCTTTATCACTCCAAGTAACCATATTAGGAATGATTACTTCTTTATCAGGATTTGGACCCTCGCTCACTGCAATTTTTAGATTTTTTATATCCTTTATTTTTGTCCCTGCTTTTTTATCTTGACCAATGATATGATATTCTTCTACCATGTCACTATATTCATATATTGTATTTAGTTCAATGTTGTTTTTTTCAGCATATTTTACTGCTTCTGTTAAACTCTTATTTGTAATGTCCTCTAATCTGTTATCTTTTGCTTCTACAATATCTAACTTCGTCATTATTTGAAAACTATTTAGTGAAATCAAACAAAGAGCGGCTAGTATCGTAGAATATACGCCTTTTTTACCTGCATGGATTCCTGTAAATATAAAGAAAATTACAAAAACAGTCGATAGTAATAACGGAATGAGACTTTCTATTGTCATTGTGGTTTTTGTCCCTTTATATATACTTAATCCAAATAGTAGTAAAGTG
>CAJUCU010000016.1:22971-23661 GCA_910585335.1 uncultured Bacilli bacterium | reverse complement strand
TAATCCTAGAAAAAAGTAGCATACTATATTTTTCTTTTTTGTATTATTCTTCTGTTCCATAATAACCTCCTATTATCTATCTTCCATTATATAATAAAAGTGTAGGTTTATGAACATCTGGCTTTTGTTATTTACAGAAATGGACAGTTGCACTATTTCCTACATCTTTGTTATAATGTTTATAAGGAGAATGGTGTATCAAATATAGGAAAGGGAGCTTAAAGAGGCTTTGTGTGTTTTAGATATGAAATTTAGTATTGTTGTTCCTGTTTATAACGTTTCTTTATATATCGAAAAGTGTCTGAATAGTTTGAAGAGGCAAAAGGGAAATTCTTTCGAAGTTTTGGTGATAAATGACGGTAGTCGTGACAATAGTTTGGAGATTATAGAAAAATGTGTTGGTAAGGATGATAGATTTAAAGTTTATACCAAAGAAAATGGCGATATTAGTGATGCTAGAAATTATGGGATTAATCGGGCTCAGGGAGAGTATTTGTTATTTGTAGATGGCGATGATTTTGTAGAGGAGGATTATTTGGAAGTTATAGAACAGAATCTTCGCCTGCATCATCATCCCGATATTTTAAGATATCAGGTATTTAGGCATCATTATGAAAGTGGGCAGAGTGAGCTTTGTCAGGGAAGTTGTTTTTCTTTAACAGGAGTAGAGGCTTTTCGCAAACTTATTTA
>CAJUCU010000016.1:20995-22961 GCA_910585335.1 uncultured Bacilli bacterium | reverse complement strand
ATTTTGATGTCGTTTGGGCTTATGCTTTTAAAAGAAGTTTTTTTGAACAATATCATTTCCGCTTTGAAAAAGGAAGAAGGCATGAAGACTTTGGATTGATTCCCTATGTTATTTTAAAAGCAAAAGAGGTTGTATCTATTGAAGAGGGACTTTATTATTATGTAGAACGTGATCATAGTATTACGACAAGTCTAGATTATGAGAAAATTAAAAAGCGACTAGATGATGCTTTGTATTTATACGATATGCTGATGAAGAAGGTGGCAGAAGACTCTTTCATTCAAGAGGATGATAAAGCATTTGTTTATAGCTATTTAGCCAATGCGATGCTGGGGATGGGAAAAGACTTAGAGAAGAATCTTTTAAAGTCTTATGTTAGAGAAGTAAAACTTCGCAATATTTCATCCTATTTATTAGATGACTCTATTGGAAGAAAGCTGAAAAAGATGATTAGTACTTATTTTACAACGTTTTATATCAAACATTTTGCAAAATAAGAAAGGGTGTGGATTATGGTAAAGGTTAGTATTATTGTTCCTGTTTATAATGTTTATCCTTATTTAGATAAATGTTTGGATAGTTTAGTTAGACAAACTTTAAAAGAAATTGAGATTATTGTTGTTAACGATGGGACAAAGGATCAGTCACAAGAAATTATTGATCAATATGCTAAGAAAGATAAGCGGATTGTGGCGCTTAAGAAGAAAAACGGGGGGCTTAGTGATGCTAGAAACTATGGATTAAAGTATGCAAAGGGAGAATACATTTCTTTTATTGATAGCGATGACTATGTAGATATTACTATGATGGAGAAGTTGTGGAAAAAGGCCATATCAGAAAAATGTGATTTAGTAGAATGTGATTGTTATTGGGAATATCCTGATCGGAAGGTGCTAGATCAATCTCGGATTGTTGATAATTACTTTGTAGATATCAGGGTAATGGCGTGGAACAAACTTTATAAGAGAAGTTTATTAGAAGAGACTGGTGTTTTATTTCCTAAGGTACTTCAGTATGAAGATATTTCCTTTTGTTATCAATTATTACCCTATGTTAAAAAAATTGGTTATGTAGAAGAAGCACTTTATTACTACATTCAAAGAGATAATTCTATTGCCAATACTACTAATTCTAAAGTAAGACATATTTATGATAATATTCGGCTTGTACTGGATTATTATAAGAAAAAGGGACTTTATGAACAGTATGAGATGGAACTAGAGTATGTTATAACAAAGTTAATATTAGGGCGTAATTTTTATCGTATTTGTGCCCTTAAAGATAGAAAGATGAGAAAAGAGTATTTGAATGAGGGGTATCAATTATTAGAAAATACTTTTCCTAAGTGGAAAGAAAATAAATACTTGCAAAGTAGAAATGATTTGCATCATCGATACTATAAACATTTGAATCGGTTTACTTATCAACTTTCTTCTATTATTTTTCATTATGCAGGGGATGCGATTATAAAAAAGGTTAGGGGGTAACTATGAAAAAGATAAAAGAGAATTTTCGAGTGGAGTATTTGTTTTATTTCTTTTTAGTTCTTTCTCCTTTTTTAGATGCCTTTAGTTATTGGTATCGTAAATGGGTGCCTACTGCCATTATTTCTCCAACTACTGTTTTAAGACTTTTGATTCCCTCTATTTTGTTGCTTTTTCTTTTTATAAAAAATAATAAGAGTCGAAAATATTTACTTATTGGTGGTACGATATATTTTCTATATGCCTTATTTCATCTTGTTGTTTATCAGAAGTTTTTAACAGAGAGTGCTTATGGGAGTGTTTTTCATGAAGCCCAGTATATTCTTAATTATACTTATATGATTATGGTGTTTTATATTTGCTATCAGTTTTGTCGTGAGAAGAAGTTTACGAAGCTTTATTTGGCACTTACTCTTTTTTTAGCAGGGTATGTATTTCTTTTGTATTTGGCCCTAGTTACGCATACTTCTTCTTCTACTTAT
>CAJUCU010000016.1:0-20976 GCA_910585335.1 uncultured Bacilli bacterium | reverse complement strand
AATGCTAGTGGAAATGCAGTTGGTTCTTTGCTACTTATTACATTAACGATTCTACTACCATATTTTTTTAAAGAGAAGAAGTGGTATCACTTTGTTTTAGTTGTGGCAACTGGTGTTTATTTGATGGTGTTTTTAGGAACTCGTGTTGGACTTTTAGGATTTCCCCTTATTCTTGTCTCTTACTTTATTTGTTTTATTCTAGGAAGAAGAAAGAAAAAAGCAATTTCACGGCGGAAATTTTTCGCTTCTTTCTGTATTTTTGTTCTTTGTCTTAGTAGTGCTATTTTTCTAGGAATGCATTCTTCTACGTTAAAACGACAGAAAAACTTAGAAAAAGAGCAGAATCAGGTTGTTGATAAAAACACAAAAGAGGTTTCTCATATTACAGGGGATGCACTTTCTTATGTAAAACAAATTGAAAAAGGCGAGATTCCGTCATCCTTTATGGATCAGGCACAACAGAAGTCTTTAGTGGAGATGAAAAATACTGCTGATAGGCTTTTTCTTGATAACAGTAAAAGACGAATACAACAATTTTTATATCATACCTATTTAATTAAAAATCAGAAGAGTATTAGTAGAATTTTATTTGGAAATGGTTATCTTTCTAATTATAGTGAGATGACTTTAGAGATGGAACTGGCTTCGCTTCTTTATAATTTTGGATTGATTGGGTTTGTTCTTTATTTAGGATTTTTTATTGTTATTTTGGTGAAGGCTGTTACTACCTTATTTCAACATTTTGATAAACGTAATATTATTTATTTATATTATTTGTTTGGGGTAGGACTTGTTTATCTTTTGTCTCTTATGGCAGGGTATACATTTTTCCACGTATCATCGATGGTCGTTATTATACTTTTACATATTTTATTAAATGAAGAATGTGAAAAGATAGAGTAGAATTAAATTTCTAGTGGTTAAAAAGTGTATATTATTTTTCTTAAAAAGTGTATATCAAATCTTTTAAAAAATGCATATCAAACATTGTGCTAAATATATTTTTATGATATCCTTTATAGGAAGGTTGTTTTATTAGAAATAGTAGAATATAGAAGAAAGGAATTTAATTTTAGTTATTTTGACTGAGTTAGATTATATGGGATAATATGAAAATTGTAATGGAAGAGTATTTGCCTAGATTACTAGATGAAAAATTAGATGAGTATTTAAAAGTTTTTGGGGCATTATCAGTAGAAGGACCAAAATGGTGTGGGAAAACGTGGACATCATCTAAACATGCTCAAAGTGCTGTTTATTTTGATGATGAAGAAACAAAAGAAAAAGCATTACTTGATTTAGAGCTTGTATTAAATGAAGAAGCACCAGAATTGGTGGATGAATGGCATTTGGTTCCTAAAGTTTGGGATCGAATAAGACGTAAATGTGATGAAGATTCTAGAAAGGGAAAATATATTTTGACTTGTTCCACAGAACTTAATGATGATGCCAAAAAGACGATTTTTCATTCTGGTGCTGGGCGAATCGGTAAAATAAAAATGTATACGATGTCTCTTTACGAATCAGGAGATTCCACTGGAGATGCTTCATTGTTGGCAATGCTTGAAGGAAATCAAAAAAATGTGAATGTTAAAGTGCCAGAGCTTATTGAAATTGCTCGTCTTATCATTCGAGGTGGATGGCCTAGTAATATTAAAGTTAGCCCTAAGAATGTTGGTTTAATTCCCAAGAGTTATATAGAGTCTATTCTTGATAAAGATATGAATGATGATAAAAAGCGTGATAAAAATAAGATGAGAATGCTACTTCGTTCGCTCGCACGAAATGAGGGGGCTATTGCTAGCAATCAAACGCTTATTAAAGATACACAAGAATATGCGAATGAAGATGAATTTATTGAAAGTAGAATTACAGTATCTGACTATCTAGATGTTTTGGATCGTCTTCATTTAATCGAAAATCAAGAGTCTTACCGAGAAGGTTATCGTTCTAGGGAAAGGGTTGGTAAATCTCCCAAAAGACATTTGACAGATCCCTCTCTTGCTTGTGCAGCATTAAATTTAACAGCAGAAAAATTGTTAAAAGATTTGAATACGTTTGGTTTTATGTTTGAGTCTCTTGTTGAAAGAGATTTAAGAATTTACATAGAACATTTAGGTGGGCATCTTTATCATTTTCGTGATAATGTGACAGGACTTGAAGTTGACTCTATTTTAGAATTTGCGAATGGTGATTATGCTGCAGTAGAAATTAAACTTGGGTACAATAAAGTTGAGGAAGCAAAGAAAGAATTATTAAAATTTTCTGCTAATATGATTGTTAAACCTAAGTTTATGTGTATTATTACTGCCAATTTTTCCTCTGTTGTAAAAGATACGGAAACGGGTATTTATATTCTTCCTATTACAGCGTTAAAACCCTAAAGAATAAAACGTTATTTTGGTCAAAAAGAGATTTTGATTACTGCTAATATACTCAACCGGATGCCATTTCTTTTTATCAGAAAATGGCTTTTCTCATTATGAATTATTTTGTTTTGGAGGCTATAGATATGAAAAAAATTGTATTTGCGATTACTAGTTTACAACTTGGTGGGGCAGAACGTGTTCTTGTCGATATGGTAAATAGATTGAAAGATGATTATGATATTACCATTTTCACTTTGTATGGAGAAGGAGAATTTTTGTCTCAAGTAGATAAGAAAGTAAAATGTGTTAGTTTATATGATACCGCTTATGAAAAACGAAGTAAGATGCAAAGACGATTCACATCTTTATTTATGGCTTTTCCTTTTTTGTGGAAAGTATTTTATCGTAAACATTTTATTAAGCAGTATGATGTGGAAATTGCTTTCTTAGAAGGTCCTCCCACTTGGATTTTGTCTTGTCCATCAAGTGCAAAAAAGATTGCTTGGGTTCATAATGATTTAGAAAAGACTTTTGATGGTGGAACTAGAAACCTTTGGAAGCACTACTTAAATCGGAAAGCTTATGGAAGGTACCAAAAACTTATTTTCGTTTCTCGTGATAATAAAAAGGCTTTTGAGAAGATTTATCCTATGATTAAAAATGAGAAACAAATTATTTATAATTACCTCGATTGTGCTCGTATTTCTAAGTTAGCTTTAGAGCCTAATGATGTTTCTTATCATACGGACGCTCCTGTTTTTGTTAGTGTTTGTCGCTTAACAGAGCAGAAGGGTGTAAAACGCTTAATTCATGTTCATAAGAAACTAATTCAGGATGGTTATTTTCATCGAATTTATATTGTCGGAGGAGGACCTTTAAAAGTAGAACTTTTGGATTTGATTGATAAAGAGAAAGTAAATAATACTTTTGTTTTACTTGGAAAAAAAGAAAATCCTTATCCTTATATTAAAAATGCAGACTACTTTATTTTGGCATCACACTATGAAGGGTATGGCATGGTACTAGCTGAGGCCCAAACCCTTGGTAAACCTATTTTAATTACAGATACTGCGGCTAGAGAAGCGGTAGAAGATTATGATGATGTAATTATTATGGAAAATAGTGAAGAGGGTATTTATCGAGGCATTAAAAAAGCACTTGGCGAGAAAACTAAGAAAAGGAAATCTAAAAAATATCAGAATGATCAAATTATTTATGATATAATAAAAATGATAGAGGACTAATGATTAGGATGAAGATAAGAGAGGTGTTTTATGAAAATATCAATTGTAACTGCGACTTATAATCGACCTACGCTTCTTGCTAGACTATACAAAAGTATTTATGAAAATAGCAAACAATACCGTGATATTGAATGGCTTATTATGGATGATGGTTCTGATACTAGTTTACAGTCTACAGTTTTAGAATGGAAAAAGGAAGCTGAGTTTTCTATTCGTCTTTTCCGGCAAAATAATGCAGGCAAGATGGCAGCCCTTAATTTTTTGGTTCCTAAAACTACAGGAGATATTATTATTGAAATGGATGATGATGATTATTTTGTACCTAATATCTTCATTAAAATTATTTTAGATTATCAAAAGATTTTAAAAAACGATAAAGTATATGGTGTCATTTATGAAAAAGAATTAACACAGAATAATCAACATATCAATATGAATCTGAAAGGAGAGATTCGTACTCTTTACGATTTACATTATAAAGAAAAAGAAGATTTTGATATGGCTCTTACTTTTAGGGGAGACTACCGTAGGAAGTTTTCTTATGAACTAGAAAATGGGGAAAAGTTTGTAACAGAAGCACGCATGTATTATAAGATGGATCAGAATATGAAGGGGTTTCTTATTCAAAATGATCCAATTATGATCTGTGAATATAGAGACGATGGCTATACAAAAGGAATAGAGAAGTTGTTTCAAAATAATCCTTATGGCTATTATGCCTTTTTTAGAGAAGTCTTTTCTTATTCACAAAAGGGGATTTTATTTTCTAAGAGACTTTATAATCTGAAACATTTTATTTTGTTTGGTTATCTTACAAAACATAAGTTTTTAGAAATGTGGAAAGTACCACGGGGATTTAATAAAATTTTATTTATGCTTTTATATTTGCCTGGTAAAATGAAATCTCGTAAAAGGTTTGGTGATATAGCATGAAGAAAATTATGATTACAGCATATTCACTTCAACTTGGTGGTATTGAAAAAGCACTTATTAATTTGCTTCAACTTTTAGATAAAGATCATTATCAAATTACATTGGTCCTAGAAAAAGTAGAAGGTATTTTTTTAGATCAAGTGCCAGAATATGTAGAAGTTTTGGCGTATCATGTCAGTGATGATAAAAATATTTTGGTTCGTAAACTTAAGAATCGCTTAAAACTTTGGAGGTGGAAATTGCTACATAAAAATCAGTATGATTTTGCCATTAGTTTTGCTACTTATTCTAGACCTGGGGCTCATATTGCACTTAATGCTTCCAAACATCATGCTTTATGGGTTCATAATAATTATGAACAAATATATGAAAAAGATGCGGGGAAGATTCGAGAGTTCTTTATGGATGTTCAAGCAAGTCGATTTGAGCATTTAGTTTTTGTCTCTTATGATAATAAAGAAGCGGTTTGTAAATACATTCCAGAATTTGAAAAAAAGTCGTTGGTGTGTAATAATATTATCGATTACAAAAAAATGTATGAAGATGCTTTAGAGACGGTAGAACAAAAACATCGGCAAACTACTTTTTTAAATGTAGGTCGTCATGAAGAACATCAAAAACGATTAACTCGGATTATTTCTGCTAGTAAAAGACTAGTTTTGGAAGGATATCAATTTGAAGTGTGGTTTGTAGGAGAGGGGGTCCATACTTTAAAATATCAGGAACTGGTAAGAGAAGCAGGACTTCAAGATACGATTTTATTTTTAGGAAAAAAGAGTAACCCTTTTCCTTACTACAAACTTTGTGATGCGGTTGTTCTAAGTTCTATGTATGAAGGGTATCCTGTTGTTTTTGTGGAGGCTATGACGATGCATAAACCACTTATTACGACCAAAGTATCTGATTATAAAGAAATAGAGGAGAAGTATGGGATTGTTTGTGATAATTCAGAGGAGGGAGTTTATTTAGGAATGAAACATTTTTTAGACTGTGGTTATTCTATTCAAAATAGATTTGATCCAGAAAAGTTTAATCAAGAGATTATAGATAAGTTAGTAAAATTAATCATTCATGATGAAAAATAGAAAATGTGTTTATTGTGGTAATAGGAAAAGTTAAATGAGTTAATTAAAAATTAGTTTTATGTTATAATGAAATAAAAAAGTTATTTGTTGTTTGGAGGAGATAAGATGAAAAAGCAGAGGGAAAAGCTAAAAAAGCAAATTGAAGAGCATAAAGTTGTATATGGTATATTATTTTTGAGTTTGTTAGTTTTTACTGTTGGTTTTTTATATAATAGATATGATCCAGATACTTATTATTTAGAGGCTTATGGTTATCGTAATAATGCTTTTTATCCATTTTTTCAAGATGGACGATGGTTTATGACATTTTTTTTAGGAATTATGGGGCTTTTGGATATTCCTTTTTCTGTTTGTAAAATTATTGCATGGCTTTTTTCTTTTCTTTCTTTGTACATTTCTATTTTGTTATTTTATCATATTTTAGATAGTATCAAGAAAAATAAGAAATTTGCGAATGCTTTATTATCTTTTTTAATGGTTATTAATATTTTCGTAGTAGAATTTTTTATGTTTCCAGAATGTGTTGTCTTTATGTGTGTTGGTATATTGGTTATTTCTTTTTCTACTTATTTTCTCATTCATTATTTTAAAACAAAAGATAGAAAATACTTATTCTTTTCTTGCTTATATAGTTTTCTTTCTGCCTTTTTTTACCAAGGAATATTATCATTTTTAGTGTTATTTCCTATTATATTTACTTTATATTATGCTAAAAATATTAAAACATTTATTTATCATAATTTATCTATTGCCTTAATTTATTTTATTCCATCATGTACAACTTTAGTTGTAACACATTTTACTGGTTCTAGTAGAAGTCCTTCTTCTTTCCATTTTATAGAATCGTTTAAAAAAATTGTTCATGGATTTTGGCATATGATTAGTAGTACATTTTCTATTTTGCCACCATATTTCTTTATTATTTTATTTATTGTATTTACAGGTTGTATTATTTATTCCTTATTTTATGAAAAACAAAAGTTAAATAAGTTCTTATTTTATATTTATGTTATGGTTGCTGTTATTGTTGTTACTTTATTACCACAAGTTTTAATTGATTATCATCATGTTTGGATTGTCCCAAGGAGTAATGCTAGTTTGGGGTTATTCATTGTTTTCCCATTAGTGTATTATTATATTTATATTAAACCTAAAGATTGTATTGTTAAAACTTTTGGAGTATGTATTGGTTTCCTTTTATTTTTTCAATTGTTTGGTTGGTATCAATTGTTGTTTGATCAAGTTAAAAGTAATGTACTAGCTGAACGAGAAGCTTTTGATATTACTTCAAAAATTTTGGAGTATGAGAAGAAAAATGATAGGATTACTAAAATAGCCATTTATCCAAGCGATAATCCAGTTTATCAATATTCTGGAATTCAAGCTCAAGGCGATATGAATGTTAGAGTTTTTAGTGCTGAATGGGCTGCTGATGATGTCATTTCTTTATATTTAAATAGATCTTTATCTGTAGTTGAAAAAATGGAAAAATGGGAGAAAAAATGTAGAAAAATTCAAAAACAGGAAAAAGATATTGTTCTTTTTGATAAAGATACGGCAATAGTTTGTACTTATTAAAATCAAGTATGGTATAATAATTTTAGAAATGGAGTGTTAAGATGGGAAAGAAGATTCAAGAAAATGATATTGCAATAGAAGTTAATGATATTGATAAGTCTTTTAAAGTTTATTTTGATAAAGCAAATACATTAAAAGAGAGATTGCTTTTTTGGAATCGAAATCGACATGAAGTAAGAGAAGTACTTAGTGATATTAGTCTTACTATTAAAAAAGGGGAGACTGTTGCTTTGGTTGGGGTTAATGGTTCTGGAAAAAGTACGCTTTTAAAACTTATGACTCAAATTATTTATCCAGATAAAGGGACAATTAAAACATATGGTAAACTTGTTTCCTTACTCGAACTTGGAGCAGGATTTCATCCTGATTTTTCTGGGCGAGAAAATATTTATTTTAATGCTTCTATCTTTGGACTTTCTAAGCATGAGATAGATGAAAGACTAGAAGATATTATTGCTTTTTCAGAACTTGGCACTTATATTGATAATCCTGTTCGTACTTATTCTTCTGGGATGTACATGCGTCTTGCGTTTTCCATTGCTATTAATGTAGATGCAGAGATTTTGCTGATTGATGAAATTTTAGCTGTTGGCGATCAACATTTTCAAGAGATGTGTTATGAGAAGATGATGGACCTTAAAAAACAAGGAAAAACAATGGTGTTTGTTACTCATAGTATGGATGCAGTTCATAAGTATTGCGATCGTGCTGTTTGGTTATATCAAGGAAGACTAAAAATGGATGGTCCTACTAGTGAAGTCGTAGAAAAGTATTTAAAAAATTGTAGTTAGGAGGAAGAAGTAATGTCAGTAGATTATAGTTTATTACCTAATAGAGAACTGAGAGTAAGAAAATATAAAAAGAAAAAATATCCCATTGTTTCTATTATTACTCCTTTTTGGAATGAGAAAAAATATTTAGAAGATGTTGCCTTTAGTGTTTTGAATCAGACTTTTCCTCACTTCGAGTGGATTATTGTGGACGATGGTTCTACTGATGAAGAAAGTTTAAAAAATATTCTCAAAGTAGAGAAAATGGATGAGAGAATTCATGTTTTTCATAAAAAAAATGAAGGACCTGGTAAGGCACGTGACTTCGGAGTTTCTAAATCAAATCCTAAATCAGAATATATTTTGTTTATTGATTCTGATGATTTGATGGATAAAACCTTTATTGAAACAGCTTATTTTTCCATGCAAATTTATAATGAGGCTAGTTGGTGCTATGGAGATACTGTCAATTTTGGTGATCAAGAGTTTTTATGGCAGAAGCAATTTGATAGTAATCATATGAAGTATGAAAATCTACTTACTATGCATTCTTTAATTAAAAAAAGTGATTTTTTAGAAGTAGGAGGATTTGATGTAGAGGGGAAGAGTTTATATGAAGATTGGAATTTGTGGCTTAAGCTCTTATCCCTTGGAAAATATCCCATTCATATGAATTATAATGTTTTTTGGTATCGGAAAGTTCATCATCATGGGGAACTTAGTCGGGCTCATGAAAATCATCAAGAAGCTCTTGCTATGATTAAGAAAAGTGCATCTAAAATTAAAAGGTTTGTTCCTGCTATTGAATTTCCTAGAGAGAAATTTCAATACGATAAGATTGCAGAATTAGATTCTAATATTGTTATGCCTGGATATCAAAAAAATGGTAAGATTAAACTTTTAGTACTTGTCCCATGGATGACCTTAGGCGGAGCGGATAAATTTAATCTAGACTTATTCAAGCTTTTAGATCATGATAAATACTTTATTACTTTGGTTTCTACGCAACCTACCCCTTATAAATGGCGACAAAAATTTGAGTGTGTTTGTGATGAAATATTTGATGTATCAACATTTCTTGATAGGGAGTATTGGGCTAGTTTTATTGATTATTTAGTTAAAAGTAGAGATGTTGATATTTTACTCAATACGAATAGTACAGTTGGTTATATGATGTTACCTTATATTCGTTCCTTTCATCCTACTCTTCCTATTATGGATTATATTCATATGGAAGAGTGGTACAACCGTAATGGTGGTTATTCTAGAGACTCTAGTATGGTATCTTCGGTTATTAATAAAACATTATTTTGTAATCAAAACAGTGAGCGGATCATGCATGAATATTTTGGAGTTTCTAAGGAAAAGTTAGATACTGTCTATATTGGAGTGGATGAGAAGAAATTTGATCCTAGTCAATACCATAAAGAAGAATTGTTAGAGAAGTATCAGATTCCACACGATAAAAAAGTAATTTCTCTCACTGCTAGAATTGATTATCAAAAACGACCTTTTCTACTTATTGAGATTATACGAAAATTTTTGGAAGTGAATCATGAGTTTATCTTTGTCGTAGCAGGAGATGGGCAACTACTTCCCCCTATTAAAAAGAAAAGTCGTGAGTATGGCATTGAAGAGGGGATTATTTTCTTGGGGAATACTGATTCACCTGATGAAATTTATGCGATTAGTGATATTACTCTTAATTGTTCTATTAAAGAAGGACTTGCTCTTACTTCTTATGAATCTTTGTCTATGGGGGTTCCTGTAGTATCTAGTGACGTTGGTGGACAAAGAGAACTTATTAATGAGGAGGTAGGTGTTATTGTTCCTTGTTTACAAGATGAGGCTGATGTTTATATTACTAATTATAGTGAAGAAGAAGTTATGTCCTATGTAAATGCTTTACAGAAAGTGGCAAAAGAGTTAGATAATTATAAAAGTAAGTGCCGTAAGCGTATTTTAGAGGGATTTACTTTGGATAAAATGGCTCTTCGAATGGATCAGGAGTTTGATGAGATTTTAAAACAAAAAATTCATGATTCTACTCTTGAGACTCATACTGATATTACTAAAGAAATCATGACAGAGTATTTTATGCAAGAAAAGATTGTATATGATTGGTATTGTCGAGTTTATCGTTTAGAAGTTTATGGTACAGAGGGAGTTCCTTATGACTTTGATACTGATTCTTTCAAACTGAAACTTAGAAGAAATATTGAGAGATTCTTTATTAATATTCATTTATATGAAGAAGCCAAAGTAATTGGTAAAATTGGGATTGATATTCTTAGACAAATAAAAAGACTTGGCGTTGCTATTATTAAAATACCAACTTTAATTATTTATGCGATTTGTAAATTTATTTCTATGATGTTTGCAAGAGTTTTTAGAAAGGTGGCAAAATAATGTTTCAAAAATTATATCATTATCGTGAATTTTTAAATACTAGTATTAAAAAAGAAATTCGTGGTAAATATAAAAAGTCCTTTTTAGGAATTTTATGGTCATTTTTAAATCCATTATTGATGCTTATGGTTTATGCGATTATTTTTCCTATTATTTTAAAGTCGCCTGAGAAGAATTATGTGATGTTTTTAATGACGGCTCTTATTCCTTGGACTTTTTTTACAACGGTTGTAACTCAGGGAGCTTCTACGATTGTGGCTAATGGGAATATTTTAAAGAAAGTATATTTTCCTAGAGAAATTTTACCAATTTCTACTGTTACTAGTGGGTTAGTTAATTTCTTGATTTCTTGTATTATTATCTTTATTTTCTTAATGTTTACAGGCATTGGTTTTTCTCAATATATTTTGTTACTTCCTTTTGTTATTTTGATTGAATATTTATTTTTACTTGGCATTGTATTTATCTTATCGTCTGTTACCGTTTATTTGCGTGATTTAGAACATATTATTGGTGTTATTATTCAAGCACTTTTTTATGGGACACCTATTGTTTATTCATTAAGTACTATTCCTGAGAGATTTATGTGGGTGTTTCAGCTTAATCCCATGGCCCATATTGTACAAGGGTATCGTGATATTTTATATTATCAGACCATGCCTAATTTGAGTGGATTATTTATTATATTTGGAATTTCTATATTCTTAGTGTTTGTTGGCTATCAAATATTTAATAAATTGCAGAAAGGGTTTGCAGAGGAGTTATAGGTTCAAAGGGAAAAGTGAATCAAGGCAAGATAAGTTATTGTCAATTTATGAAAGTCATATTATAATAAATGTAGATATGACAGAAAGTTAGAGGTAGAAGTATGAAAAGTAGTAGTCCAATTTTATATCTTGTTATACCTTGCTATAATGAGGAAGAAGTATTAGAAGAGACAACGAAACAATTAAAAGAAAAAATGCAAAAGTTTATTAAAGATAAGGTAGTTTCTCCAGATAGTAGAGTAATGTACGTTAATGATGGATCAAAAGATTCAACTTGGGAATTGATTAAAAAAATTTCTCAGAAAGAGAAGTTGTTTACTGGTATTACTTTATCTAGGAATAGAGGACATCAAAATGCTTTATTAGGTGGGTTAATGACTGCCAAGGAGTATGCTGATGTTGTGATTAGTATGGATGCCGATTTGCAGGATGATATTCATGCAATGGATGAAATGCTAAAAAAGTTTCATGATGGCTGTGATGTCGTTTATGGTGTTCGAAGTACTCGAAAAAAAGATACATGGTTTAAACGAGTTACTGCGGAATCTTTTTATAAATTTATGAAAGTATTAGGTGTTGATGTTATTTATAATCATGCTGATTATCGATTGACTTCTAAAAGAGTTTTAGAAGAGCTTTCTAATTTTAAAGAGGTTAATTTATTTTTGCGTGGGATGTTTCCTCTTGTTGGATTTCAATCTGATATTGTTTATTATGAGAGAAATGAACGATTTGCTGGGGAATCTAAATATCCACTTAAAAAGATGCTGAATTTTGCTTGGGATGGTATTACTTCCTTTAGTGTAAAACCATTGAGATGTATTTGTTCTATTGGTTTTATTATTCTTTTTATCAGTGTTTGTATTATGTTTTATTCACTTATTAGAAAATTTACTGGTAATACTGTTGATGGATGGACTTTTTTAGTAATTTCTATTTGGTTTATTGGTGGATTACAAATGATCAGTCTTGGTATAATTGGTGAGTATATTGGAAAAATGTATGGTGAGACAAAGGAAAGACCTAGATTTATTATTTCTGAAAATTTATTAGATACACAATATAAAAAATAGTATCAAACTGGATGATGGGAGAAAATTATGATTAAATTTGAGAAAAAAATATTAGATTTTTGTAAGAAAAATTATGTTCTTATTTTTGGTATTATAATAACACTTATGGCTTTAGTGGTTAGAGTATGTATGCTTAAATTTGAGTCGAACGATTATCGTTACTTTTTATCTCCGTGGTTTGACTATTTAAAGTCTAATGGAGGGCTTAAGGCACTTGCTAATTATCCTGGTGATTATAATGCTCCTTATGTTACGATTTTATCTTTATTGACTTATCTACCATTCAATAAAATATATCTGATTAAGGGTTTTTCGGTTGTATTTGATTTTGTTTTGGCAGTTTCTTCTGCTTTTTTGGCTTCTAAATTAGTGACTAAAGAGAAAAAAAGTGTATTTGTATTAACTTATTGTATTTTGCTATTTTTACCTAATATGCTTATGAATTCAGCTTTATGGGGACAATGTGATAGTGTTTATACTTCTTTTGTTGTCATTTCTCTTATCTACTTAATCGATCATAAGTACTTGAAAAGTTTCGTTTTTTTGGGAATTGCTTTTGCTTTTAAATTGCAGTTTATCTTTATATTACCGCTTTATGTTATTTATTATGTAGTAAAAGAAAAATTTTCTATTCTGCATTTTTTGATTATTCCTTTTGTCAATTTTATCATGTGCATTCCCTGTATTTTGATGGGAAAACCAATTCTTGATTGTTTTTTAGTATATTTTAAGCAAACATCTACTTTTAAAGAACATTTAGTTATGAATTTTCCTAATATTTATAATTTGATTGGTACTGGTGGTGATGTTGGCATTTTTTATCGAATAGGTGAATTATCTACGGTATTTGTATTAGCATTATTACTGTTCTATTTTATAAAGAACAAAATTAAATTAAATAAAGAAAAGATTTTGTTATTGGGAATTTACTCTACTGTTATTACTACATTCTTACTTCCTGGAATGCATGAGAGATATTTATTTATGGCTGAAATATTATCAGTTTTATATTTTATTGTTTATCGTAGAAATATATTATTACCTTTGTTTATTAACTTTGCTTCAGTGATTACTTATAGTAATTTTTTGAATCAATTAAAATTTCCGTATATGTCATTATTAAGTATTGGTTATTTAATCGTTATTTTTCTTTTTACTAAAAATTTTTTTGATATTATGGAAGAGAAAAACGCAAATGAAGCAGTATAAAGGAAGGATCTAAAGGTGGAGTAAGATGAAAGTAGAACGAAAATCTAATTATGAATTATTAAGAATCATTTCCATGTTATTTATAGTTCTTTATCATATGATATTTCATGGACAAATTTTGACTCATTGTACTAATCCTAATATAGCGTTGATTTTTCAAGTTATTGAGTTTATTATTATTATTCATGTAAATTCTTATATTTTAGTTACTGGTTATTTTCAGAGTAATAAATCTTTTAAGCAATCTAAGATTTGGTCTATTGTTAATGTTACCTTGTTTTATTTAGTTGTCATTATTATCATTTGTTCCAGTCTAGGGCTTATTCATCTTAGTAAAATAGAGATGCTTAATACTATTTTTTCTGAGTATTGGTTTATCAAGGTTTATTTATTACTTTATATTCTTAGTCCTTTTTTAAATAAGCTTATTGCGGTTCTTTCTCAAAAAGATTTTAAAAAGTTATTGATTGTTTTTTTTCTTGTTTTTTCCATTATTCCTTATTTAACCATTAATAGAATATTTGAAAATGAGGGTTATACAATTTGTAATTTTATCTTTTTATACTTTATTGGCGCTTATTTGAAAAAATTTAAGATTATAGAAGAAAAATTTGTTAATCATCCTTTTAAGAAAAAATTACAATTCTTGTTAGTTTCTTTATTTGTTTTATTTGCTCTTTCTAATTTTTTCTTTTATAAAGTTTCTTTTTCTCTTTCTGAAATTCATCCTCTTATTAATGCAACTTTTGGGTTTCCTGTTTCTATGTCTATTGCTTATAGTAATCCATTTATTATTATGCAAACCATTGTCTTTTTCTTGTTTTTTGGTACTTTGAATTTTCATAGTAAATTGATTAATAAATTGTCTCGTTATACATTGGAAGTATATTTGATTCATGATAGTGGTTTTATTCGACCATATTTGTATAAATGGCTTAGAATTCAAAGAGAAAATATTACTTCTTATCGTTTTATCCTATATGTATTTATTGTTGTTCTTGGGGTTTATATCGCATGTTCTTTTATGGGGATGATAAGGCAAGCTTTATTTCGATTTATTTATAATAGAAAAGTGGCAATGTCTATAAGAAAAAAATATTATGATAAAGTAGAAAAAGTAAAGATTAAGTTTTGTCTTGATTGATTATGATATTATTTTGACAATACTGCTTTGTTTATTATATAATTTCTTGAAAGGTGGGGAGCAATTTGAGAAAGGTAATGTTTATTTCATCGACAGGGGGACATCTGTCGGAGTTAATGCAGTTAAAATCCATTTTTAAAAATTATGATTATTCTATTGTTACAGAGAAGACTAAAAGTAATATGAGTCTTAAAAGTAGATATAAAAGTCGTATTCATTTTTTGATATTTGGAACAAAAGATCATTTTCTTTTCTATCCATTTCGATTAATGGCTAATTGTTTTAAAAGTTTATATTTTTATTTGAAAATTCAACCTGATGTGATTGTAACAACAGGAGCGCATACAGCAGGACCTATGTGTTGCATTGGAAAAATTTTTGGAAGTAAGATTATTTATGTTGAATCGTTTGCTAATATTAATACTAAAACAATAACAGGGCGTTTAATTTATCATTTTGCTGATTTGTTTTTGGTTCAGTGGGAGGAGATGAAAACACTGTATCCAAATGCCGTTTATGGTGGTTGGATTTATTAGGAGGCTATTATGATTTTAGTAACACTTGGTACACAAGATAAAGATTTTTCTAGATTACTACGTGCAGTAGAAAAAGAAATTAAGGCTGGAAATATAAAAGATGAAGTAATTGTTCAGGCTGGGCATACTAAGTATTCTTCTACTTTAATGGAAATTTTTGATTTTATTTCTGCAGAAGAATTAGAAGCTTTAGTAAAACAAGCTGATATTATTATTACTCATGGAGGAGTAGGATCTATTACTACTGCTATTAAATATAAGAAAAAAATTATTGCCGCTGCTAGACTTAAAAGATATAAGGAACATACGAATGATCATCAAGTTCAAATTATTAAGAAATTTGCCGAGAGGGGCTATCTGCTTCCTCTTCTTGATTTTCATGCTTTAGGAAAACTTATAAAAAAAGCACGTACTTTTAAAGTGAAGGATTCTTTTACAAATGAAAGCAAAATGCCCAGTTTGATTGAACAAGAAATTACCAAATGGACGGAAGATGGTACCTTGGAAAAAGGTCAGAAATTTCGAGAAGTATTTCTTTATTTGATATTTGGTGGACTTACTACAATGGTAAATATTATTTCTTATTTTGTATTTGTTCGTCTATTTGGTATTTCTTATCAAGTAGGAAATGTTATTGCTTGGTTACTATCGGTAGCATTTGCTTTTATTACCAATAAAACTTTTGTTTTTGAAAGTAAAAATACAAGTAAAAGCGATGATGTTAAAGAACTAGTTTCTTTTTTTGGATTTAGAATCGTATCACTGATTTTTGATTTAATTGCGATGTATATAATGATACAGATTTTTAACATAAATGATATGGTTTCTAAGGTGATTTCTAATATTTTTGTCATTGTTGTCAATTATGTATTTAGTAAGTTGTTTATATTTAAAAAGTAGGTGTTGTCTATGAAAAAAGAGAAAATTTCCATTGTTGTTCCATGCTATAATGAAGAGGAGTCTGTTCCTCTTTTCTATAAAGAAATGGATTCTATATCTCAAAGTCTTGATCATACTTTATTTGAATTTTTATTTATTAATGATGGTAGTTCAGATAAGACATTAGAGGAAATTAGGTTACTTGCAAAACATGATAAGCGTGTTCGTTATCTTTCTTTTTCAAGAAATTTTGGAAAAGAAGCTGGGATGTATGCTGGTCTTTCTTACGCAACTGGGGATTATGTTGCTATTATGGATGTTGATATGCAAGATCCTCCTTCTATGATTTTAACTATGTATGAAGAACTTCAAAAAGGCGAATATGATTGTATTGGGCTTCGAACAGATTCTCATAAAGGGTATTCTTTGCTACGTAAGTTTTTTACGAAATGTTGGTATAAAATCATTGCTAAGATTTCGTCGATTGAGCAAGTTCCTGGTGCGCGTGATTTCCGTCTTATGAAACGGCAAATGGTAGATGCTATCATTTCTATGAACGAATATAATCGTTATTCTAAAGGAATTTTCAGTTTTGTTGGTTTTTCTACTAAATGGTTAGAATATGAAGCGCCAGAGAGAGTAGCAGGGGAGACTAAGTGGAGTTTTTGGAAGTTATTTAAGTATGCAATGGAAGGAATACTTGCATTTTCTACCACACCTTTAGTATTATCCGCCTTTATTGGAATTTTATTTTGTTTTATTGCTTTTTTAGCTGTTATTGTTATTATTGTAAAAACACTTGTTTGGGGAGATCCTGTCGGAGGATGGCCATCTCTTGCTTGTATTATTATGCTTGTTAGTGGAATTCAACTTTTCTTTTTTGGTATCATGGGAATGTATTTATCAAAAGCTTATTTGGAGATTAAAAAAAGACCACTTTATATTATCAAAGAAACAGAGAAAGATTTGAAATAATTTCTTTGTTTTTTGTTTGTTATCAGTTATAATGAGAGTAGAAGGAAGTGAAGAGTTATGAAAAGTAAAAAGGCTTTGCTATATGGTGTTGGTTCTTATAAAAATAGGGGGGTAGAGGCTCTTGTTGCATCTACTATTCAATTAGTTGATGCAGAGTATGATGAGATTAAAATAGCATCTTATGATCTTCCTTATAATGAGAAATATTACAATGCTCCTAATCATCACTATATTAATCACTATAGATTTTACGAAGAGTTGGATGGTGATGAACAAAAACAATTTGATTATTATAAGACGATTCCCTTTGATTATCATAATTTTGAAAAAATTCATGAGAAACAAGTAATTGATGCTATGGATGATGTTGATATTTGTATTTCTATTGGTGGGGATAATTATTGTTATGGTGCTAATAATTGGCTTTATACATTAACAAGAGAGGCGAAAGCTAAAAATAAGCTATCTGTTCTTTGGGGGGCTTCTTTATTTGAAGAAATAGATGATTTAGAATTAGTTCATAACTTAAAGCAATTTGATTTATTATTGATACGTGAGACTATTTCTTATGATGCTTTAAAAAAATTTATTGATGAAGATAAACTATTGTTAGCAGCTGATCCTGCCTTTGGACTTACTCCTAAAAAAATTAAAATTCCTAGTTGGTATCAAAATCGTGATGTTATTGGTATTAATCTGAGTCCCTTGACTATTAAAGATGAAGCACAGTATGAAGCATTTCAACAATTTATGGATTATATTCTTCAAAATACACATTATTCTATTTCGCTTATTCCACATGTTTTAGTAGAACATAATGATGATCGTGATATTTTAGTAAAATTATATGAAAAATATCAGGAAAATAATCGTGTTCGTTTAGAAGAGGTAGAAAAATTTCAGTATCAAGAAATTAAATATTTGATTTCTTCTTTTCGATTTATGATTGTTG
This sequence comes from uncultured Bacilli bacterium, assembly GCA_910585335.1. Taxonomy (GTDB): domain Bacteria; phylum Bacillota_I; class Bacilli_A; order RF39; family UBA660; genus MGBC119817. Next base: position 3,053 of record CAJUCU010000016.1, on the reverse strand, counting down.
CTAGAACGCATTTGAGTATTTCCGCTTATTCTCAATGTATTCCTACACTGGTAATCGGTTATAGTGTAAAATCAAAGGGGATTGCTAAAGATTTATTTGGTAGTTATCAGGATTATGTACTATCTAAAGATTGTATTAATTATGAGAATTTAGTGAAAGGCTTTTCTTTTTTAGAAGAGAATCAAGAACAGATAGTTTCTACTTTGAAGAATAAGATGAAGGATTATGTACCTCAAGCCAAAAAGTTACTTTCGCTTGTCCTTGATAAAGTGGAACAAAATGAAAAGAAAGAGATTTGTGGTAAAGAAAACTGTGTAGGTTGTGGTGTTTGTTATCAAGTATGTCCTCATCATGCAATAGAAATGATTAAAAATGAAGAAGGATTTTTAGTTCCTAAGATTAATTTAGAGAAGTGTACTTCTTGTAATCTTTGCAGAAAGTCATGCCCTGTTTTGAAGAACGTTAAGTGTAGTGATTATCAGGTAAAATGCTATGCTATGAAAAATAAAAAGAAAGAACTTTTAAATCAATCTTCTTCTGGTGCAGTATTTCCTGTTTTGGCACAATCTATTTTAAATGAGCATGGTGTGGTTTATGGTGCTACCTTTACTGATGGACAAACTTATCATATTCGAATTGATCATGAAAAGGATTTATTAAAAATTCAAGGCTCTAAATATACACAAAGCAATATTCATTCTGTTTTACCAAAAATTAAGGAAGATTTAGACAAAAATAAAAAAGTATTATTTAGCGGAACTTCTTGTCAAGTGGGGGCAGTTAAGTCATTTTTAAAGAAGGATTATGCTAATTTATACTGTGTTAGTGTTATTTGTCATGGTGTTATTAATGATGATTTATGGAAGAGATATGCTACAGAAATTGGTATAAAGGAGCAAGATTATAATAGTTTTAAATTTAAAGATAAAGAAAATGGATGGAATGCATCTTCCGTTAGTTATTTGAAAGCTGGAAAGAAAAATATAGTAGAATTTTTGAATGATTCTCTTATGTATCTGTATCTAAGAAATTATATATTAAGAGATTCTTGTTATCATTGTAAATTTAAAGGTCTTTCCTCTATAGAAGCAGATCTTATCTTAGGTGATTATTGGGGAATCCATTTGTATCATCCAGAATTTTTCGATAAATCAGGTGTTTCTTGTGTTATTACTAATTCTAGTAAAGGGCATGAACTATTAGATAAGAGTGGTGTTTTTTCTTCTTGCGATTGGATTTTGTCTGATATTGAAAATATATATGAAAGTAATCCTATGATTTTAAAAAGTGTTGATATTCCTTTTGAACGTTATCAGATTTTTTCTGACTTTATGAAAAATGAAATATCTATGGTTTCAAAATCTCTTAAATTCGAAGAAGAGAGAAATCAGTTAGCTAGAGAGTCTGAACAAGCACAGTCTGAATTGAATGCAAAAGCTAGTGAGTTATCTCTGTTGGCAGAGCAAGCTCAATATTTACAAGCAGAATTAGATAAAATATATTATAGTCGTAGATGGACCATTCCAACTAAAATTATTAATATTATAAAAAGGAAAAAATAGCAAATATGAAGAAAAGTATTTTTATATTATGGCTAGAAATATTTGTTTTAGTGATTTGCTTTTTCTTTCTTTTTTTCTTTTATGGTCCTTTTTCCTTTTTTCGTAATTATTTCATTACTTCTGCGATGACTACTTATTCACATCAATTTCTGGCATATATGTTTTATACAAATGATGAGATTGTAAGTGTTATGAAAGCTAATAAAATGGTGGAAAAAAGGGTGGTAACTGATTTAACTAAAATTAAGATTCGTAAAAGAGAAAAGCTATATTCTATAGAAAAAGTTTCGGGGTCTTTATATACGGGATATTTAGTTAAAGTGTATGATCCTACCAGAATTTCTTTAATTACGTCAAAAAAAATTGGTATAGAGGGAGAGGATGCTTTAACTGTTTCGCGTAGAAATAAAGCTCAGGTTTTAATTAATTCTGTCGGTTTTTATGATCCTGATTGGTCTAGCAATGGAGCTATTGCTCATGGTACTATTGTTCAAAATGGACAGATTGTTAGTCAAAATGGGATTTCTACTAATGGAGGTGGTTTTGTAGGCTTTACTTATGATGGAAAATTATTTTTAGGTGATATTAATGTTACAGACTTATTTTCTATTGGGATTAAAGATGCAGTGCAGTTTGGTCCTTATTTAATTATTAATGGGCAGGAAAGTGCGATTAAAGGTGATGGTGGTTGGGGCATCGCTCCCAGAACTGCAATTGGGCAACGACGTGATGGTGTTGTACTGTTTTTAGTAATTAATGGAAGAATTCCTTCTAGTATTGGTGCTCGTATGAAAGATTTAGTTACTATTATGAAAAATAATGGGGCATATAATGCAGTTAATATGGATGGAGGTTCTTCATCAGTTTTGATTTTAAATGACAAAATTATAAACAAACCTGTTGGTGGGGGTAAAAACGGTTTGCGTAAATTACCTGCTTTTTGGATAGTAAAATAATTTACGATTTTTTTGTTTTATGATATGATAGTCTTGTTAAAATATTTGAGGAGTGATTACATGAAAAAGAAACTTTTATTTATTAGTTTGATTTTTAATACTATTTTATTACTACCGATTTCTGTTTATGCTCTAGAAGAGACTGAAATGGAAAATAATCCATTGTCTTTGGTAGAAGAGGATGTTTTAAAGGATGCTCCTGAAACTACTATAGAAAGTGAGAATCCGGAAGACAATACTACTCCTTTTGATGATTCGGTAAATGATATTCCACCAGTGATAGAAAATAATGTATTACAAGATGGTTGGTTAGTTGAAGATGGAAATAAATACTATGTAGAAAATGGTCAAAAGGTTTGTGGATTTAAAGAGATTGATGGAAAAATCTATTTCTTTAGTAATATCAATGCTGCTTTGAAAACTGGGTGGCAAAGTATTGATGGAAATTTGTTTTACTTGTTTGATGATGGTAGTGTTGCCGATGGATGGCAGATAATTGACGACAATAAGTATTATTTTGAAAATCATTATGCTA
>CAJUCU010000015.1:8256-26635 GCA_910585335.1 uncultured Bacilli bacterium | reverse complement strand
AAGAAAATCCATTCACAGTAGAAAAAGATGGATGAAAGCAGTAAGGTGAATGTTCTATAGAAATAAATAGAAAAATTGTGGTTTGTAAATGCAACTGCAATTTTTTTTTATGAATAATAAAATCTTTTTTAATAAAATTCACTTTTAGTATTTATTAGATAACAAGTTTGTGTTATATTATAAATGGCAATAAAAAGTGAATAGATATGCCGATTTAGTTTAGCGGTAAAACAGGCCCTTGGTAAGGGTCAGAGGACATTTCGACTATGTCATTCGGCACCATTTGAAAATAAAAGGGAATATCATAGGATATTTCCTTTTCTAAAAAAGGAGATTAAAATGGAGTATTTAGATATCTATGACGAAAACGGAAAATACTTAGGAAAAGAAGAAAGAAGTATTGTACATAGAGATGCATTATGGCATAAAACCGTTCACTGTTGGCTGTATGATGAAGAAGGAAATATTTACTTTCAAATTAGAAAAGATAAAGAAAAATTATATATAACTGCTTCTGGTCATGTTCAAGCAGGAGAAACAGTAAAAGAAGCATTTGGTAGGGAAGTAAAAGAAGAAATTGGAGTAGATATTTGCTATGAAACAGCGACTTTAGTAAATGTGGTTCCATTTAAACTAGATAGAGAAGATGGCTTTCGTGACAGAGCCTTTGCCAATGTCTATGTTTGCATTTATGAAGGAAAAGAAGAAGACTTCCATTATGATAAAGAGGAACTATTAGGCCTTGTTCGTGTAAATGCCGACGAAACATTAGAACTTCTAAAAAAAGGAAAAGGTAGTATCCCTGGAAGGGTCATAAAAAAAGATAATGAAACAGAAGTGGAAGAACAGGAAATTTCATTTACAGACTTTCTAGTAAATAAGGGAGAAGATGCCCTTTCAAAATATCAATCTGTACTAGAAAAAGTAATCAGTCTTTCTAAATAAAGAGGCATTAACGTGTCTTTTTTTTGCACTTTTATCATAATTAGATTATACGTGAATTTATGCAAGAAAACTATGAAGTAGTACCGAATATCATAACAGGGAAGGATTTAGATTATCTATCTGATATGTTTAACTGGAATCTTTCTTCTTACAAAAAAAATTAAATAACTGTCTAGAACAAGTGAAAGAAGATGATATCAAAGACGTAATGAACCGTGCAAGTGATATGTTTCACGAAAATACTCAAACCATACTAAATCTTTTAACTGAAGGAGCAAACAATGAATAATAATAAAATAGCGAATCCAAAAGTGGAAGTACCAAAAGGAATGAACTTAAATGATAAGGATTATTTAGGAGATTTATTATCCTCACTAAAATGTATAGAAAAAGATTATGTAGTAGCGATGAGTGAAGCTTCCAATGAACATCTTTATCAAAGCTATCATAATATGTTTTTAAATATAGCTAAAATGCAAAGAGAAGTTTTTGAACTAATGTTTAGAAAAGGCTGGTATTCTCTAGAAAAAGAAACTAGTACTAAAATAGAAGAGAAAGCTCAAATGTTAAATCAAGAGTTAATAGACTTAAATAATTAAAAAGAAAATAAGAAGAATAATTTAACGACATTCTTCTTATTTTTTGTTTTATTTCCTGCTTCTTCAAAAACGATGGATAGTAAGAAAAGAGCCTTACCTCTTTTTTAAATATGGCAGATGACAAGAAAAATCATTTGAACTAATCATTTCATCCAAATAAGGAATATTAGGCAAGTGCTCCTCAATAGCTGTATTTTCTAATAGAGAAATATAATATTTTATATTTCTCATAGATTCTGTTTTTCCCATCATAAATTTCATAATATTGTTTTTTGCCTCTATTAAATGATTAGCAGATAATAACAAAGAAATTCGATCAAGATTATCATTGCCCATAATATTAGGGTTTCCTCTATATGAAGAAAGATAATCATAAAGTAGGGAAGAAATAAATAAAGAAGAACGATAAGTTTTGAAGTAACAACTATCAAAAAGATCAATATAACAAAGTTCTCCTAAAGGATTTACTAAAATATTGGAAAAAGAAATATCATTCCCAATAATATCATGTGCATGAATATTTCTCAAAATCCTTCCAGCATTTTGAAAGGCTAGGAGTATTTGATAATAGTCAGTAAAATAGTAATTGCTATAATAATCAAAGAAAATATCAGAATTTACAAATGTTTCCATAGAGTAAGCCTCTACTTTATTACCCATCACATAATAAACATCTGGAAAGATAACACCATCAATCTTTATATCACACATAGCATCCGCTTTATAGAAAAGTTCTTCTTTCTCATCAGAAGAATACTGAGTCAATATTTTTAGCATCCGCATTCCATCTTCGTATACCACACTATTCTCTCCTTGATTCCGATGCTTGATAAGATGATCAAAATGAAGTTCACTAAACTGAAACTTTTTCATACGATAACATCCTTTCTTACAACTTTATTCTAATAGAAACAATAAGAAAAGTAAAGCCGAAGTGTCTTCCCATAATTTCCCATAATTCTTTGATAATTCTTTGATAATTACTTGATAAGATGGATACATGAAAAGGAGATGATGCCGATAAGAAAATAACACTTTGCTAATATCGAAAAAATACCTTTATATAAATTCGTAGGAAAGGAGTGGATGCCAATAAGAAAATAGGAAAAAGAAAAGAATAGTGATATACTATTAGTAGGTGAAGTATTATGTATACAATTTGTTTAGTAGAAGATGAAAAGGACTTATCAAACTTAATTAAAACATATCTGGAAAAAGCAGGATATAATGTCATCACATTTGAAAAAGGAGGCGACGCAATAGAATATATTGGAAGTCCTTGTTCCTTATGGATCTTAGATATTATGTTAGGAGATGATATCAGTGGATATGATGTAATCAAAGCTATCAGAGAAAAGGACAAAGAAGTACCCGTTATTTTTACTTCAGCAAGAGACCAGGACTTAGATAAAATTCTAGGCTTAGAACTAGGAAGCGATGATTACATTACGAAACCTTATTCTAGTAAAGAACTCGTCTTAAGGGTGAATAATATCATCAAACGAGTTTATAAAAATTCTAATACACTTATTCAATATAAAAATTATACAATTGACGAAGAAACACGAATAGTAAAAGAAAATACAAAAGACATAATTTTAACAACTTTAGAGTTTGATTTATTACTATTATTTGTGAAAAATGAACGAAAAAGCTTTTCAAGAGAGGAGATTCTAAACTCTGTATGGGGAGATGACTATTTCGGCTCAGATAGAGTCGTAGATGATTTGGTTAGAAGACTCCGCAAGAAAATGCCAAAACTTAAAATTTCTGCAATTTATGGGTATGGGTATCGCTTATGAAATCGATGACATCTAAATTATCAAGACAGCTTCTGTGCTTAATTGTCGCAACATTTGCTATTATCTTTATTGCACTAGGAGTCATAATTCCCAAAGTGTTAATGCCCGTTGCAGAAGAAAATATTTATAATTATTTAAGAGAACCATTAGAATTAATTGAATCCAATACTAAAACAGATTTACTAAATACAGAAGTCGGCTATTTATATATTGTAAATGATTCTATCATTACCAGTGAAAACATTTATGATATTATTCATATTAAAAATCCGAAAGAATTAATTGCCAAATTAACAAAAGATTATGGTAAATTTGTATACCAACATAACACTTACTATTATTATACAATAAAAAAAGATGCGGTTACTAAAGTAGCTATTAGTAATGATACTTATATTAACCACACCAAAGCCAAAATATTAGGAGCAATCCTACCAATTGTTTTGATGACCTTTCTTTCTATATCACTAATATTAATTATTTGGAGTGGATTTATTGTAAAAAAAATAGAGAAGCTTAAAAATAAAATTGATAATATTGATAACGACGATTATAATCACAAAGTGGATTTTGAAGTGGATGATGAAATGCGTTCTTTAGCACTTGCTATTGAAGATATGCGAATTTCTCTTAAGAACCAGGAAGAGTATCGCAATCAAATGTATCAAAATATCTCACATGATTTTAAAACACCTCTCACCGTTATAAAATCTTATGTGGAAGCTGTCCAAGATGGAGTAGAAGAAAAAGATACTGCTCTAAAAGTAATTGGAGAGCAAGCAAATAAATTAGAACAAAAAGTACACTCACTTCTTTACTTAAATAAATTAGATTATCTCAAAAATTCTAAAAATTTAGAAATTGTTCAAGTAGATATGAAAAAAATTTTGGAAAACGAAGTTTCTAAGTTCAAGTTCCAAAGAAAAGATATTAAATTTGTTTTAGAAATGGACAAGTGGTCTAAGTACTATGGAACAGAAGAACACTGGGAAACAATACTAGATAACCTACTTGGAAATTTTATGAGATATGCAAATACTACTATTAAAATAACTGCCAAGTTTAATAAAATTATCCTTTATAACGATGGGACTAATATTGATGATGATTTGCTTAATGGAATTTTTACTCCGTTCCGTAAAGGAATCAAAGGTCAATTTGGTCTCGGATTATCCATTGTCAAAAAAACACTAAATATGATGGGTTATGATGTCGCAATTAAAAATGAAAGAAAAGGTGTATCATTTATCATTACAAGAGGAATTCATAAATAGAATTTCTCTTTTTGTATATACTAAAAATGGTGATGGTATGAGAATACTGATAACAGGTGCTACAAGTGGAATTGGCTACGAAGTAGGAAAAGCGTTAATAAAACGTCATCATACACTTTATTTAGGTACACATACTAAAAGTCAATGCGAAGAGTTAAAACAAAAGTTAAAAAGAGAGAATTTAGAGGCAATTTGTCTAAAATTAGATATAACAGATGATAAAGATTTAGAAAACATAAATATGTTAGAAATAGATTGTCTAATAAATCATGCTAGTATAGGAATCTCTGGTAGTCTTTTAGATACAGAGATAGATGCGTTAAGAGAAGTCTATGAAGTAAATATATTCGCCTCCTTTCGCTTATTACAATTGGTGTATCAACGGATGCAAGAAAAAGGAATAAAAGGAAAAATATTTGTAACATCAAGCCTAGCTGGAATGTTGCCATTTCCTTATTTAAGTTGTTACACATCATCTAAAGCAGCCATTTCGATGATTGCCTTTACGATGCGAAAAGAATTAAAAGTACTTTCACCCAATATTTCTATCTCGCTTATCGAACCAGGTGCCTATTATACTGGTTTTAATCAAAGAATGATTGATAAGAAAGGAAAAAGCATAACGAAAAATAAAAAAAGAACAACGCGCTTACAGAGAAATTTATTTGCACTAATAGAGAAGAGAAGGTTAGACTCTATTGTCAGAAAAATCGTAAAAGAAGTAGAAAAAAACCATCCTAAGTTTAAAATTCGCGCTCCATTTTCGCAACAGTTATTTACAAAGCTATACTTATTGTTTTTTAGGTAGGGATAATTTTCCAAAATAGATATTGTCAAATGAAAAATAATTTGATACAATAGGTATGCATAAGCGAAATGGCGATGTAGCTCAGCTGGCTAGAGCGTTCGGTTCATACCCGAAAGGTCGGGGGTTCGATTCCCTCCGTCGCTACCATTGGGAAATCTGTTCGAACTTTTCGAACTTTATATAGAGACTTGTCAAAAGTCTTTTTTTTGTTATTATGAATATATCACAAGCGAATTAATAAATTTATAAAATATTTTTGCGACTTCACCTATGTTTTAATACTTGTGTCAAAACATATAGGGTGAGTATCTAGAAACTAGACAGATTTAAAGTTGTGTGATAAAATCCAAGTAACAAGGAGAAGAGTATGAAAGGAATAGGCATTTCAGCTGAAGTTACAGTTGAATTAAGTGAATATGGTAAACAACTATGGGAAAGTCATGCATATTCATTTTCCAATATTAAAGACCCCAATGTAGCTACCCAAGTAATAACTGATACTTTAAATAAAGTAAATGATAATAATCTTTTAACGACTGACCTTTGGGAAGTCATGAATGTATTTGGTTCAACGATTTTGAAACAACCTTTTTCTTCTGAAATATTGATAAACGAAAAAGATTTAACTGATATACAAAATAAATCAGTAGATGAAAAAACACTTTAAAAGGAAAATTAAAAGGGGAGTTATCGCAAATTAGTTATTTTACTAATTCTGCGACAGCCCTTTTTTCTTAGAGTCTGTAAATAAATCTGTGTAAAATAGAAATCTTTCCATGATAAAATATAAGAAATGGAGAGATTTTAAAATGGAAGAATAAATATCCAACAGCTCTGAAATCATGGGAGGAAACTGGGATGCTATTTGTCCATTCTTCAGTTGTTCAGAACTGGTAAGCAGGAATATTTGAATCATAACTTAATATCTATTTTATCTTCTAAAACCTTTCTTTGAATCTAAATCTTTAATTAAAAAATGTTCAACATCATTTTTAATTTTTGCAAGTTCTGAGCCATACGCTTGACAAGTATTCCAACCTCTATTTTTTGCATTTTCAATATTCGCTGATGTATCATCAATAAACATTATATTTTCTGGTGGTATTTGTAAATCTTCTTCAACTAAAGCAAAGGCATCTTCTGTATTTTTTCTAAGGTGTGTTAAATAGGATAGCCAAACATAATCAAAGCTAGATAAATCGACTTGTTTATCTAATGCTGGATAACAAGCATATATTAAATCAGAAAAAAGACCAATCATACATTGTTCTTTTAAAGAATGAGCAAATTCAACCACGTCTTTATAATAACCAACTTTAAGATGCTCTTCAGCAAATTTCTTTGCAAATTCTTCTTCTGTTGCCTCGAAATTACCTAAAGATTTTATTCTTTCTACCCATTTGATTTTACTTTGCAAATCATTTTGCCTACTTATATAAATTCCATTTTCATCTACTAATGTTTTAAGATAAATATCCCAAGCCTCCTCATCGCTTAAATGACTATGAAAGCTCTTAATAGTTCTAATAATAGCGTCTTTATCATTATCATCTTCAGGATATTTATTCATTATAACGCCGCCCCAATCAAATATTACTATTTTATCCATTGATTATCACCTCTAAATGAATATATCTTTGTTTACATATTATATCATTAAAACGCATTTTTTTTATGAAAAAACCAAAATAATTTGATTTTATTAAAAAATGTGTTATTATTAATCTATGAGTAGTGAGTAATTAACTATTCAAAAAGTTTTAGATATACTATTTATCTATACACAATAACAATACCAAAATAATAGGAAGTACGCATTTTTTGTACTTCTTTTCTATTGCTATATTTGACAAAAAAGAAAAAATATGCTATAATAGGGCCCGTATTTAAAGGGGGAGAATAGAGTGAAAGAAATTAAAGTAGATTTCAGTAATGAGTTCGTTTCTAATGTAGCAGAAGGATTGGGAATCATACCAGAAAATGACTATGTAACAACCCAAGAATGGGCTTATTTACAAGGAACTATTTCTTCTTGTGTAATTGGATACTATTTTTCAAAAATGCATGTATTAGCCATTAAAAATGCATTAGAAAAACAATGTGAAAAGAATGGACTATATAAAAGATTAGATGACAATATGGTAAAACAATATATTGATATTGTAACAGAAGCAAAAAAAGAAACAGGAAATATCCCATTAGCAAAAAGAGTAGTACCAACTATACGGATGATTGAAGAAAACTATGAAGAGTATAAAATGTGTATAGAAAGAATAGATTCAGAATTTGAAAACCATCAAGAGTTAATTCAATTTGTAACACAAAAGCCACTTGATTATCTAGAAGAAGAAATAGCCAGTCGTAAAATGATAACAGACTACAAAAACTTAGATAAACATATAGCAGGTGCTGCAGATTATTATTGCTTACAAGAAGTAGGAATTGAAAGTTATATAAATAAAAGGAGAAATATGCAACAACTAGAAAATGTCACAGTATGTAAAACAAGAGCATAAAAAGGAGAAAAATGCAAAAATTAAATTATATTGATCCCAAAACAAAAGAATATGTCACACTAGATTGTGCCCTAAAAGAAGAAAGTCAGTTAAAAAGTTTTTATGGAAAAATTTATGGAGCAAAATTAGACAAACAGTTTGACGAACAAAAACTATTAGGAAAGAATTATCATTCAGGAAACTTAATTCAAGTTTTTAAGGAAATAGTAGAAAATGATGTATTAGATGCAACAAACTTATTAGACTGTATTATGAAAAATGATGGATGTGTAAGTAAACAAGCTGCAATGGTTAGTACTAGTTTCTTTGATTTATTTGACTATCAAAAAGAAATGAGAATAACAAACGAGGAGTATGAAGTATATCATTATTTTTGTAGTAGTCATGGAACATTTGGTAGTGATACATTAAAGGTTTTAAAAGCAGAAAAAGATAGATATGAAAATAACAGTAAACTACTAAATTTATTATCTTATACACCAAGAGAAGAAAAAACAGAAGAAAAAGCAAAACAAAAAATAATACAATTTAATCAAAAAGAGAAAAATAGAACTACCAAACAAGCCTAATTTTTGGCTTTTTTTCTTGCTATTTAATAAAATATATTATAAAATACTAGTGTATGAATTGCCCCGTAGCCAAGTGGTAAGGCAGAGCGCTCTGACCGCTTTATGCGCTAGTTCGAATCTAGCCGGGGCAGCCATATATTTTTTATGATAAGGAGTGAAACTATGAATCACGAATTAGCAGAATTATTATTTCCAAATATAAATAAAACAAGAGAAGAAATAGAAGCAATGTTTCCAGATAGAAATTTAAAAGAAGGAGCAATGGTAACTAGATTTGGACCATCTCCAACAGGTTTTTTACATATCGGAAACTTATATGGTGCTTTCCAAGACTCTGTAATGGCACATCAGTCAGGTGGTACTATGTATTTACGACTAGAAGATACAGACAGTAAAAGAGAAGTGGAAGGAGCGAGTGACTTAATTCTAAACTCTTTAAGCCACTTTCATATTTCTTACGATGAAGGTTATGGAAAAGAAGGAATCTATGGACCATACGTTCAAAGTAAACGTAAAGAAATTTATCAAGTATTTGCCAAAGCGCTAGTAGAAGAAGGCAAGGCATATCCATGTTTCATGACAGAAAGCGAATTACAAGAAATTAGAGAAGGGCAAGAACTTCGTAAAGAAATTACAGGTATTTATGGTCATTATGCAGTAGATAGAGATCTATCGCTAGAAGAGGTTAAAAAACATCTAGAAGCAGGAGATGAATATGTTATTAGAATCAAATCTCCAGGAAATGCTGATAAGCAAATTGTACTTCATGACTTAATTAAAGGAGATATACTTCTACCAGAAAACATAATTGATGAAGTTATCTTAAAAAAAGATGGGATTCCAACTTACCATTTTGCACATGTAGTAGACGATCATTTAATGAAAACAACACATGTAATCCGTGGTGATGAATGGGTATCTAGCTATCCAAAACATTTACAACTATTCCAACTTTTAGGATGGAAAAGTCCCAAATATGCCCATCATGCTGCATTAACAAAAAAAGAAGATGGAAAAGTAAGAAAACTAAGTAAGAGAAAAGATCCAGAATTTTCTGTAAGCTATTACAAAGAAGCAGGAATCCCAGCGGAAGCATTAAAACTTTATTTAGCAACCCTTGCCAATACAAACTTTGAAGAATGGTATTTACAAAATAAAGATAAAACAATCGCTGATTTTACTTTTAGTTATAAAAAATGTCCAGTAGGTGGAACTCTTTTCGATATGGAAAAACTAAACAACATTTGTCGTACTTACTTTTCAAGAAAAACAGCTGAAGAAATCTATGAGGATGCCTTAGACTATAATCAAGAGTACAATAAAGACTATGCACGCATCATGGAAGAAAATAAAGATAGATTGATTGCATTTTTAAATATTGAACGAAATGCAAAACGTCCACGTAAAGATATTGCAACACTAAAAGATTTAGAAGAAGAAAGTTTCTATATGATAGATGAATACTTCTTCAAAGATGAAAATATCACTTATCAAATGCCTGAGAACAAAACATATCGATATACTAGAAAAATATGGGGAAGAATTTAATGAAGAAGATTCTTATGAAGAGTGGTATAACAGAGTAAAAAGTTTTGCAGATAATAACAACTATGCCAGCGAAGTAAAAGCATATAAAGAAAATCCAGATATTTATAAAGGACATGTAGGAGATATTTGCGAAATGATTCGTTTTGCTATAACAGGTAGAACGAAGACACCAGACTTATATCAGTTGCTATCAATACTTGGAAAAGAAAATTTGCAAAAAAGAATAAATTTTTTCAAAAAGTACTTGCAAAATTTTTAAAAATATATTACAATGAAATTGCTTTACAAGGGAAAGACCAAGTAGAGCATCTCACCTGTAAGTAATGGATATAAAATATCCGTTTAATATAAGAATTTCTAAATTTAAGAAGTTCTTTTTTGTTGGATTTGACAAATTTGATAAAATTAACATATACTGAAAGAAAGAAAATAAATATTTTAGGAGGGTTTTATGAGCAGTAATAAAAATATAACAAAACAGGAGCAGATGCTTGATTTTTTAGCGGGGACCATGACAGTAGTTGAACAAAAGAATTTCTCAATAAGAGCAGTAAATTTATGTAGCAGCATACCTTATATACTTCCAAATGAAATTGTAACAGAATACATGTTTATTATTGGTGATGACGCCTATTTTGAAGAAGTAGATAGATGCTTAGATCCTAAAAAGAATCATACAGCATTAGAATACAGTCAATTGATAACAGAGGAAAAAGAGGCCTTGTTACTGCGTTATGGTTATCAAAGTGTTCTAACACCAGAGCAAGCCTATAAATTCAAAAAATTAGCAAATCCAAGTTCGAAAGGCAATAAAAAGTTTGACTCAAATATTGGACGTTTTCCTTACTTAGCAGAAACACTTATTTTTCTAGATGAAAGCATTAAAAAGGAACAATTTCAAGCAGAAGAACAAATAGAAGTAGCAGGAAAAGTAATTGTAAAAACATTAAATAATCTATAATTTTGATCTTGCACCTTGACAGGAACAAAAATTTAGAATATATAATAAGAAACAAACTAGTGATAACAAAAGGTATCGCTTTTTTGTTAGAAAGAAGGAAAGATATGGAAAAAAGTAAGGTATATTTTACGAAAGTAATCACTGGCGAAAGTCTAGTAACGCTTTATCAAAAATTAGGGATAAGCTTACCAGGGAAGGTCGCTGTAAAACTACATTCTGGTGAAGCAGGAAATCAAAACTATATGAAACCAGAATTTGTAAAACCAATAGTAGAGAGTGTAAATGGTACTATTGTGGAATGTAATACAGCGTACGAAGGCGCAAGGAATACCACAGAAAAACACAAAAAACTAATGGAAGAACATGGGTGGAGTAAGTATTTTGATGTAGATATATTAGATAGTGAAGCAGAAGAGGTTTTAGAAAATAAAAATGGCGAAATCATTCAAAAAAATATCGTTGGTGCTAAAATGAAGAACTATGATTCTATGTTAGTACTATCCCATTTTAAGGGGCATCCAATGGGAGGATTTGGTGGAGCATTAAAAAATATTTCGATAGGTCTAGCCTCATCAGAAGGGAAACGTTATATTCATACCAATGGGAAAGAACATGCTAGCTATGAAGATATGTTTGAAGCAGATCATGATTCCTTCATAAAGTCTATGGCAGATGCCGCTAAAACTATTACCGATTTTTATCAAGGAAAGATAGTTTATAATGCTATGGTAAATATGTCTGTAGATTGCGATTGTTGTAATGTAGCAGCAGACCCATGTATGAAAGATATTGGTATCCTAGCATCACTTGACCCAGTTGCGCTAGATCAAGCATGTATAGATTTGATTTATAAGTCAACCGATGAAGGAAGAGATGAGCTAGTAGAGAGAATTGAATCACGTCATGGAACTATAATATTAGGAAGTGCTGAAAAACAAAAAATTGGTAAAAGAGACTACGAATTAATTGTAATAGACGAATAAAAAATAAAGTTTCTCATTACAAAAGACACAAATTTTAGTATAATCGATATATACGGAGGTGCTTTAAGTGAAAATAATAACAATATGTGGAAGTTTAAGATTTAAAGATGAAATGATGAAAATAGCAGAAAAAACAGAATTACAAGGAAATTGTGTAATAACACCTATTTATCCAACCGCACCTGATAAAGATGCTTATACAACCGAAGAAGCAAACATGCTTGATAAAATGCATAAAGAAAAAATTAAAATATCAGATGCTATCCTAGTAGTTAATATAGACAATTATGTAGGAAGCAGTACAAAAAGTGAAATCGAATTTGCAAAAAAACTAAATAAAGAAATTATTTACTATACAGATATTATAAATAATATTGATAATGAGAAAGAAATATGAAAAAAGTAGTTATAGCTGGAAGTGCAAAACTTCAAAAAGAAGTAAATAATTGGTTAAAAATATTTGCAAATAAAGAATGCGAAATATTAGATTATCCAAAAGTAATAGAAGAGTCAAGATTTATGGAGTTATATCCAAATATACATATTGAATTTCTAGAGAATATCAAAAAAGCGGATATGTTATTTGTAATGAATGAAGATAAAAATGATATAGTCGGTTATATTGGATATGAAACATATGGCGAATTACTTTTGGGATTATCACAAAAAGTAATTTATAACAAAAATATTGAATTAGTAGTTTTAAAAATGCCAAGCACTAATGTTGGATGTTATGAAGAAATCGATTTATGGTTAAAACTTGGATGGATAAAACTATATGAGGAAAAATAATGAATTTAAGAGAACAAATAGAAAACTACATTCCTTTTGATGAAACTGAAGAAAAATTAAAAAAATATTTATTAGATTGGATTGATACGTTTAATGATGTATTAACTAGAGAAAATGAATTTGGACATTTTGCTTCTTCTGCCTTTGTTGTTAATAAGGATAGAACAAAAATGCTTGTTGTATATCACAATATATATGATGCTTGGATTTTTCCTGGAGGACATGCTGATGGCGAAGAAAATCTACTATCTGTTGCAGTTCGCGAAGTAGAAGAGGAAACTGGTTTAAAAACAAAAGTATTGGATAAATCTATATTTGCAATCTCGGCTTCTCCCATTATGGGACATGTAAAAAAAGGGAAATATGTCCCTGCCCATACTCATTTAGATGTTGTTTACTTATTAGAAGCGGATGACAAAGAGCCATTAGTTTTCAGAGAGGATGAAAGTAAAGGAGTTAAGTGGATTCCATTGGAAGAGGCGACAGGAAATAGCATTGTTGATTTTATAAGACCGGTTCATAAAAGAATGATTGAAAAATTAAATGTTGATAATGCTAATAATGCTGATAATTAGAAATAAAAAAATAGGGAGCTATAATTTTAGTTTCCTATTTAATTTTTTGAGATAGTTTCTCATTTTCAAAGTCTTTATCATCCATTAACAGCTCATGAATTTCTTCTTCTTTGGTATCCACATATACTTCTTCAATACGATCAACTCTACATTTTTCAGCTTTTATAATGGATTCCACTTTTTGAATTGCCTCATCTAGTACATCATTTACAACAACATAATTGTATTTTGAAACTTCATTAATTTCTTTATAAGCCGTATGAAACCGCTTTAATATTTTTTCTTTATCATCAGTACCACGCCTACGAAGACGCTCTACTAATATTTTTAATGATGGTGGCATAATGAAAATAAAAATTGCTTCAGGAATTAA
Source organism: uncultured Bacilli bacterium (assembly GCA_910585335.1). GTDB lineage: Bacteria > Bacillota_I > Bacilli_A > RF39 > UBA660 > MGBC119817. The sequence goes on along the minus strand of CAJUCU010000015.1, from coordinate 12,890 downwards.
TTTTTTAATATTAGAAGCACCTTCAATTTCAATTTCTAAAATGACATCGATACCAGCATCTAATTTTTCTTTGATAAACTCTTTTGGTGTACCATAATAATTTCCTACATAATTGGTATATTCTAAAAAATATCCTTCTTCAATTTTCTGTTCAAATTCTTCTTTTGTAACAAAATTATAAGTAACACCAGGAATATCATTAGTACGGATCTCTCTAGAAGTAGTAGAAACAGACAACCATCTATTTTCACTATCATTTTTCAAAAGACCAGAAATTACACTTCCTTTACCACCACCACTAGGTGATGAAATGACAATAATTTGTCCAGATTTTTTTTCTTTAATCATAAATTATTCTCCTCTAAAAAATTGATTTTTATATTCTTTTTCTACAAGCTCTATTTGTTTTTCTTTCTCCATTGTTAAAGCATAAATCCGACTAGCCTCTATCTCAAATGCCAACATCGGATCTTTGTTTTTAGTCATTTTACTAATAAGAGGAAGTTCTAATTCCTTTTTGATAGAGTTCAAATAAACTTGGCCTTGTTTATTAAAACCTAAAATACGGATATAAGAGACTTCACGCCAATTTTTCGCTTTCTCTTTTGAAAAATTACAAAGAATAGAATTTAACACACGTTGCAGCCTATTATAAGTATAACGCTTGGATTTGATTCTAGTAATAAGATCTTCATAGCTATGAGCAAGAAGAATTTCTTTTTTTATCTTTTTATCAATTCCTTCTTCTACCAAATGATAACCATCTAAGTTTTCTTCCGTTAAGACTTTATACTTTAAAAATAGAAAGTAATCTTCTTGAAAATGAAGATTGTTTTTTAAATAAGGATAGACAAAAGCAGGAACATAAGGTTTGATATCTTGATTGTTTTTTAGTGCCTCTCTAATTGCAGTAGCACTAGCAAGCCTATTTAATTCTTTGCTATGATAATTATCCATTCGTTTTATAGTCTCTGCTTTAATATGATACCCATTTTCTATTATAGTTTTAAGATAACTAATGCCAAGTAGGTCGTTCGGTGTTGTAATTTTTTTTCCTGTAATATCATATAGAGCATTAGAAAGGGCAGTAGGATAATTTTCTCCTAATTTGGAATAAACCTTCACCAAATGATGAAAATCCTCGCTTTCTAGTTGTGTTTTAGCGATAAGCATTAAATCATCAATAGAGTTAGATTCGCTTCCAAAAATAACACGTTCAACACCTAGTTTTTCTAAAATGGTAATCGCGCCATAACTAAAAAAATCAGCACTTTGAGTTGCAAAAGGAAAGGGGAGTTCGATAACCAAATCAATCCCTGCTTTTAAAGCAATCTCCGCTTTTGTCCATTTATCTAGAAGGGATACTTCACCTCGTTCTGTAAAGTTCCCACTCATCACTAACACAATAACAGCAGCTGGATACTTTTCCCTAATTTTCTCTAAGTGATATAAATGTCCATTATGAAATGGATTATACTCTGCAATAATACCAATACTCTCCATAAGTCACCCCATTTCTTAATAGATGTATTTTATCACGAATTGGTACTTGTGTAAAATAATTCCTTGTTTAATTCTTATTTTATAAAGAATCCATTGTCTTTCTGGTCTCTATTTGTTAAAATGAAAGTAACAACAATGGAGGGATAAAATGAATGTCAAGTTTTTTAAGTCTCCATATGATTTTGTAAGTAAAAATCCTTATCAGGAGAAAATGATAGTGGTAAAAGAAAATCATATGGATAGGAAAAAAGTACATGGAGAAATGTTTAACATGATAGAAGAAGTGTTAAAAGAGAGAAAAGAAGGAGAAAAGGATGGAAAAAAGTTATCTAATTGATCTAAAAAAATTATATAGTAATGTAGAATCAGAGATTTTAATAGATGAAAAAATAGAATTTGACCCATCATATTTTACAACAATTGATTTGTTAGATTTGAAAAATATCTATGTCAAGGGGAGATTAAGTAGAGAAATAGAATCAGGAATAGATATTGTTTTAGAAGTAAGCGGTGACATGATTTTAGAAGATGCCATCTCCTTGGAGCCTATTTCTTATCCATTTTCTATAAAAATTGATGAAAAATTGGAAGAAAATAGTGAAAAGTTAGAAAATACACTTGATTTAAGAGAGTTTTTGTGGGAAAATATTGTACTAGAGATTCCCTTAAAGTTTACTAAGGTTACGGATCTCAGTGAATTTCATGGGGATGGATGGAAATTAGTTAGTGAAGATGATTTACCAAAAAAAGAGAATCCATTTAGTGAATTATTAAAAGATTTTGGAGAGGAGTGATTTTATGTTAAAGTTAGATATTCAGTTATTTGCTGTACCATTCCGTAAAGTTTCAAAAACAAGAAAAAGAATGAGAAGAGCGCATAATGCAATGGAGTTACCTGGTGTTACTAAATGCCCTACATGCGGTGAAGTAATTAAACCACATCGTGTATGTAAGAAATGTGGTAACTACAAAGGTAAACAAGTAGTAGAAAAAGATGCTTAGTCATCTTTTTATTTTTGTAATAAAACAATTAACGTACATTTGTTTGTTTTAATGTTGTGCCATTCCGCTAGCTATGCTATAATGACATAAAAGGAGATAGAATATGCTAGATGAATATTTAAAAGACGATATGATTGTGGTAAGTCCTCTTCATACCAAAATGGAAATATTAAAAAAAATCCAAACCCAAAAAGAGTTTTATAACATCAAATTTATGACAAAAGAAGAATTCTTTCAAGAATACTATTTTTCTTATGATGAAAGAGCATATTGTTACTTACAAGAAAAGTATCATTATCATTTAGATGTTTGTAAAGTTTATTTGAAAAACTTATATATAATAGAGGATTACAAAGAATATCAAAATAAGAAGTTAAAAAAGTTAAAACAATTAAAAAAAGAATTAAAAGAAGCGGGACTATTAAAGGAAAATCCACTCTTTTCTAACTTTTTAAAAGGAAGAAATATCCTAGTTTATCAATATGAAATCTTAGAAAAAAAAGAAAGAGAAACATTAGAACAACTAAATGCTACATTTTTAATAGAAAAGCCATCTTATCCTCTACCTAAAGTTATAAAACGAGCCAGAACTTTAGAAGAAGAAGTCGTATATGTTGCCATATCGATTCGAAAACTAATCAAAGACCATGTAGCACTTTCTAACATTCATCTAGTTCAAGTCACAGATGACTATTATTACACCCTAAAACGAGTGTTTAAATACTTCCAAATTCCACTACAAGAAATAGCATCTGAGCCCTTAATTAGTACACCAGTAGTAGCAGATTACCTAAAAAAAGAAGAATTTAATGAAAAAGATACATCTTCTATCAATAAACAACTACTAAGTATATTAAACTCCATCTCTCATTTAGAAGAAGGAGAAAGTAAAAGAAATATTTTAATAGATAAACTAAAGCATACTAGCATTCGAAAAGAGAAAAAAGAAAACGTAGTACAAATAAGCAATTTAGAAGATACTTTCACAGAAGAAGATTATGTTTTCCAACTTGGTGTCAATCAAGATTTATTTCCTAAACTACGAGCAGATGACGATTACATTTTAGATGCCGAGAAAAAAGAAGTCTCTCTTTATCTTACTGATGAAAAAAATAAAATGATAAAAGAAAAAGCGAAAAATGATTTACAGAGAATTCCCCACCTTTTTTTAAGTTATAAACTAGAGAGTGCATTTCAAACCTTTTACAAATCAAACTTTATAGAAGAGTTAGGTATAAAAGAGGAAAAAATAGAAGAAGAGATGTTTTCATATTCTAATCTCTACAATAAACTCATTTTAGCAGAAGCCTTAGATGATTATAAAAAGTTTGGAACCATTCATCCTGCCTTACCAGCCTTATATAAAAAATATCCAACCATTCCATATCATACTTATTCTTCTATCTTTACTGGAGTAGAAGAGAAAACACTGAAAGAATTCTTACAACCAGCTTTGAAACTTTCCTATACACATTTACAAAACTATTATTTATGTGGTTTTAAATACTATGTAAATCATATTTTAAGACTAGACCCATTTGAATCAAACTTTGCATCCACCATTGGAAATATGTTCCATGAAGCTTTAAAATACATGTACTGTGATGATTTTGATTTAGACTATTTTATGGTAAAATTTTTAGAACGAGAAGAATTTAATGCCAAAGAAAAATTCTTTTTAACACTCTTGAAAAAGGATTTGAAAAAAACAATTTCTATCATCCAAGAACAAAGAGAGTATACCAAGTTTTATGATGCCTATTTAGAAAAAACAGTACAAGTACCATTAGAGGAAAAAGGACTTTCGGTAGTTTTAAAAGGAACAATAGATAAAATTATGTATTATCAAAATGTTTCAGATACTTTTTATGCAGTAATTGACTATAAAAGTGGTGCCTATGATACCAATTTAAAAAAGATGAAATTCGGTCTAAACATGCAACTTCCCATCTATCTATATTTAATAGAAAAATCTCATCTTTTTCCAAATTCTATTTTTACTGGTTTTTATTATCAAAAGTTACTTCTTCCAAAAAAGTCCTATGATAAAAAAGAAGAAACTTTGAAATTAGAAGGTTATAGTTGTGATAGAAAAGAAGTATTAGAAATATTTGATAATAGTTATTTAA
>CAJUCU010000015.1:7231-8246 GCA_910585335.1 uncultured Bacilli bacterium | reverse complement strand
AAAGAGTGATATTATTAAAGGTCTTGCTGTAAAACAAAGTGGTGAGTTCTATTCAAGTAGTAAACTATTAAGTAGTGAAGATGTAGCAGACGTACTTAAGGCGGTAGAACAAAAAGTAATCGAAGCAAAGGATCATATTTTAAAAGGAGACTTTGCTATTAATCCTAAATATCTAGAAAAAGAAAACATCTCTTGTAAATATTGTAAGTATAAAGATTTATGCTTTATGAAAGAAAAAGATTTAGTTTATTTAACATTAGAGGAAACAAATGAATAGAAAGAAGTGATGACATGAATTGGACAGAAGAACAATGGCAAGCAATTACGGAAGATGGAACCAATATTATTGTAAGTGCAGGAGCTGGAAGTGGAAAAACAGCGGTCTTAAGTGAGCGAGTTCTTAGAAAAGTAAAAGATGGTGTTCATGTCGATGAAATGTTAATTTTAACCTTTACGAATGCCGCAGCCAAGGAAATGAAAGGGCGTATTAGAGAAAAATTAATAGACAACAATTTAGAAGAGGAATTAACTCGTCTAGATAAAGCATATATCACTACTTTTGATGCTTTTGCGCTTGCTACCGTTAAAAAATATCATGAAGTATTAAATATTACCAGAGAAATTTCGATATGTGATTCAGTATTCTTAGATTTAAAAACGGAAAAAATTTTAAATGACATCTTTGAAGAACTTTATAATAAGAAAGAAGAATCATTTGAGAAATTCATCTCAGACTTTTGTACCAAAGATGATCAAATGATACAAAAAGTCATCCTAAATCTATATCAAAAATTAGAAATGCGTTATGATATAGAAACATATCTAGATGGATATATCCAAAAGTACTATAGTGAGGAATATATAAATGAAAAGTATAAAGAGTATGTAGCCCTTTTAAAAGAAAAATTAAATGGCATCTCTCTGCTTTTAAAAGATTTATCTCTTGCATTAGACGAGGAAGAATACTCAAAATATGCGATAGTCAATCGTTTAGTAGCTAGTACTACCTATAATG
>CAJUCU010000015.1:0-7221 GCA_910585335.1 uncultured Bacilli bacterium | reverse complement strand
TAGAAAACTTCACGACCACACTACCACGAATAAATAAAAATTATGAAGAGGATGCCAAAGAGATAAAAGGGAAATTATCGACTGCGCTAGCAGCCCTAAAAGGTTATTTTATTTATGAAAGTGAAGATAAAATCAAGGAAGAAATCACTTCGACCAAAACATCAGCAGAAGTAATCATCATGATTTTAGGGGAATTAAGAAAAAGAGTTTCTATCTGCAAAGAACAAGAAGAACTCTACACTTTTACAGACATTTTCAAATTAGCCATTACGTTAGTAGAAAAGTATCCTGCTGTAAAAGAAGCTATTTCTACTTCATTTAACGAAATTATGATAGATGAATATCAAGATAATAACGACTTACAAGAAATATTTATTGATATCATTTCGCATGATAATGTCTATATGGTAGGAGACATCAAACAATCCATCTACCGCTTTCGAAATGCCAATCCCAATATTTTTAAATCAAAATATGATTTATATAGTAACACCACCAAAGGTAAAAAAATTGACCTCAATCGTAATTTCCGTTCTCGTAAAGAAGTTTTAGATGATATCAACATGCTTTTTAATGATTTAATGGATATCGAAATTGGTGGGGCAGATTATAAAGCTACCCACCAGATGATTTTTGGGAACAAGATGTATATAACAAAAGGAAAAAGTGAAGAAAACTATAATTTAGAAATTTTAAAATATGAAAAAAGTGAACAAAAAAATATCTCTCTAGAAGAACAGGAAATCTTTATCATCTGTCAAGATATCAAAGAAAAAATCGAAAAAGGATTTTTAGTTCTTGATAAACATGAAAAAGTGCTAAGACCCCTTCGGTATTCTGATATTGTAATACTGCTAGATAAAAGTAAGTACTTTGACCTATACAAAAAAATATTTGAATACTTTGGTATTCCACTTTCTGTCTATAAAGATGAAAAACTAAAAAGCGATACTGATATTTTTATGATCAATCATATCTTAAAGCTAATTTACAAAGTAAAAGAGAAAAGTTTTGATGTAGCATTTAAGTACTCTTTTTTATCAGTTGCTAGAAGTTATCTTTTTCGTTTAAAAGATGAAGAAATTTTCTCTTATTTTGCACATGATAATTTCTATGACTCAATTGTTTGCGAGAAAGTAGCCTCATTAATTCCATTTTTAGAAGAAATCAGTCCCTTAGATTTTTATCATAAAATACTAGACACTTTTGAAATTGAAGAAAAACTAATTACCACGCAAAATATTAAGGCAGCAAGAATTCGTCTAGAGTATTTTTATAACATGCTAAAAGATTTGACGAACAAAGGGTATACAATTTATGACTTTAGTAAATATTTAGATACGTTATACGAAGGATCATATGATTTAAGTTTCGCTCTAAATAAAGAAGAGGAAGATAGTTGCAAAATTATGACGATTCATAAATCAAAAGGACTAGAATATCCAATCTGTTATTTTGCCTCCTTCACTTCAAAGTTTAATCTTCGGGAATTAAATGAGCGTTTCCTATATGATGTAGATTACCAAATCGTGATTCCTTCAGTAATAGAAGGAATCAAACCAACGATTTATACTCACTTACTAAAGGAAAAAGTAATCAAGGAAGAAATTGGAGAAAAAATTCGTCTTTTGTATGTAGCCCTAACAAGAAGTAAAGAAAAGATGATAGTGGTAATGCCAGAAAAAGAAGAGGAGAAAAAAGAAAAAAGGGATTACCGCTCTTTTTATGATATGATGAATGATTTATCAGAAAACTTGTTGCCATATACTAGAAAAGTAGAAATCAATGTTACGAAAGATTATCTAAAAATAAAAGACGCTAAAAAAATAGAAATGGATACAGAAGAAGATTTAATGGTAGAAGAAATCGAAATAAAAGAACAGATCATAGAACAGAAAAGATTTTCAAAAGAAACCTTGCAATTAGTATCAAAGAAAACACAAGAAATGATGGACTTTGGAACAGAAATTCATAAGGTCTTAGAGTTAACAGATTTTAAAAATCCTAACTATAATGGATTAAATCCTATGATAGTAAAAAAGATAAAATCATTTTTAGAATCAGACATAATAAAGAAAAATATTGATATCGATGCAAAGTTCTATCATGAGTACGAATTTATTATGGAAGAAGAAAAGATAGTTCGTCATGGAGTGATTGATTTATTAATTGAAAATGAAGAAGAACTTCTAATTATTGATTACAAATTAAAAAATGTAGAAGACAGTAACTATAAAGAGCAATTAGAAGGATATAAAAAAGCTTTGAAAATGCGTTCTTCTAAAAAGATTTCTTGTTATCTTTATTCCATAATGGATGAAAAATTTTTTGCAGTACCATAAAAAACTTATCTTAAGTTCCAATATTTTTTGTAAAGCAATCAGAAAAGGAATGCAATTACGTATAGATTATGATATCCTAATAATAGGTGGAGTGTATGAAAGAAAAGAAAGTCCTATCGTTTTTAGTAGAACACAAAATGAGTGTATTTGTTGTAATAAGTGCTATCATCATGTTGGTAGGGCTTTCTTACGCTTGGTTACAATTAACACTTCGAGGCGAAAAGGAGTTAACACTAAGGGCAGGAACACTAGAGTTAAACTTGGATGATAGTATGAGTGAAGGAATCACGATGGCAGATGTTGTTCCCATTAGTGATGAAGAAGGACTTGCAAGTAGTGGCTACACCTTTACTCTAGAAAATACTGGCACAATTGATAGTAGTTATGAAATCTACCTAGATGACCTAGAGATTCCTGAGTCTGATATCAGAATGAAAGATAATTTCATAAAATATGAATTAACAAAGAATGAAGAGAGAATTAGTTTTGATTTATTAAATACAATAGGAGAAAATCCAAAAAGACTACTCGATAAAGGAGAGATAGGACCAAAAGAAAAGCATACCTATACTTTAAAACTATGGATAGCATCCACCGCAACAAATGAAGTAATGGGAACGATATTTAAAGGACAATTAAGAGTCGAAACTATGCAAGGAGAGAGTAAAGGACTTTACCGAATGATAGCGAAAAAAGCAGTACCAGATAATGAGAAGAGTGAGTTTGTAACTTCTTCTACAGGAATTGATTTTGCCCAAGCACCATCCGATACCAATGGAAAAGGAATCTATACTCTAACATCTACCAAAAAAGATAGATATCCTGTTCATTATTATCGAGGGGAAGTTACGGATAATAATATAATTTTTGCAAACTTTTGTTGGAATATTGTAAGAACCACCAGTACAGGTGGAATAAAGCTTATTTATAATGGATTACCAGATGAGAATGGTGCTTGTACTAATATAGATAGTGTTTCAACACGGATAGATAACACAAGTTTTAATGACAATCGTGATTCTCCTGCTGATGTTGGATATATGTATGGAAATAGGGAAGATTATATTTATCAAAGCACATATATTTCAGGTGTTGATGAAAATTGGGTTTATGGAAATGATATTGAGTGGAATGGAAATAAGTACATTTTGAAGGATACAATCGAAAGTAATCTTCTAAACTGGAAAGAAGAATGGGGTAGGATTGCAACGAGATATCATTATACCTGTTTGAATAAAGAAGGTAGTTGCCGTGAAGTAGGATATATACATTATTTTACTAATGGACTTACCATTTATTATCTAAAGTTAAAAGACGGAAAAACAATAGAAGATGCGAAAAAAGAGATGTTTACAAATACAACAAGCTCTAAGATAAAGACAATAATAGATACATGGTATCAAAAGAAGATGCTAGATTATACGGAAGCTCTAGAAGATACGATATGGTGTAATGATCGAAGTATCGCTGGCGGATCATTAAAGAGTAAAGATGAAGATGCATCTATTATAATTGATGTCAATCGTAATAATTATTCGTTTTTTGGAGCAGATGAAAGAAATATAAAAACAATAAGCCCAAGTTTGATATGTCCAAGTGATAATGATAAATTTACAGTAAGTAAAGAAAATGGAAATGGAGCCTTAACTTATCCAGTGGCACTTTTAACTGCAGACGAATTAACACGAGCAGGAAATGGCTCTAAAGGCTATAGTAAGAGTAGTTATTTATATCGTGGATATATGTGGACTATATCACCATCCAGCGTGTGGAGTACGAATACATATGGCTTGCATTTATATAGTGATGGCAGAATTAACAAGAGTTTAGTTGAAGGTACAGGAAGTGGCAATAGTGTTCGCCCTTCGGTCTCTCTTGCTCCAAATACAAAAATTAAAAAAGGAAATGGAACAAAAGAGAATCCATTTACTATTTCAGAATAAGGATAGATGAAATATCCTTTTTTTTCTTATTGATTTATGCTATAATGGGCAAAGAAAGAAGGTTTATTTATGGGAAAAACATTTATTTTTGGACACAAGAAACCCGATACAGATTCCGTTACATCTTGTATTGCGCTTTCTTATTTAAAAAACAAAATGGGAAAAGATACTGAACCTAGAATCTTAGGAACACTAAATAAAGAAACAGAGTATGCACTTAACCATTTTGGAGTAGAAACACCAGAATATTTAAACGATGTAAAATTACAAATGAAGGATGTCGCTTATCATAAAGGATTCATGGTAGAAGATATTGCCCCAATCTATAATGGATATCAGGCAATGATAAAAGAAGGATTAACAGGAATCCCTGTAGTAGACAAAATGAAACAATTTGTTGGACTTCTTACTATGAAAGATTTATCTCGCATGTTTTTAAATGCGACGAGCAGCGAATTAAATACAAGCTACGAAAACTTACTACAAGTATTAAGTGCCGAAGAAATTTGTAAATTTGAAGAAGAAATTCAAGGAGAATTAATTGTGGCAGCATACCGTAGTACAACGTTTATTCAAAATGTAGCCCTAGATGCCAATAAAATTCTAATTGTAGGAGACCGTCATAGTGTAATTGAATATGCTGTAGAATCAGGCATTAAAATGATTATCATCGCTGGAAGTGGAGAGATTAAAGAAGAACATTTAGAAATTGCTCGCAAAAACCATGTAAATGTGATTCGTTCCTCTTATGATACTTATCACATTGCCAAACTAATGCCACTTGCAAACTACATTAAAACAATGGTAAATAGTTATAATCCAACCAAGTTTGAAGATACAGATTTTATTTCAGATGTCTTAGAAATCAATGATAAACTAAAACATACCAACTATCCAATCGTAGACAAGCAAAATGAATGCTTAGGATTATTTAAACTAACAGATTTATCAGAAAAGACACCAAAACATGTTATCTTAGTAGATCATAACGAAAAAGCACAAAGTGCTGATGGCATAGGTGAAGCAGAAATTCTAGAGATTATCGATCATCATAACTTAGGAAGCATTACAACATCTGCACCAATTAATTTCCGTAATATGGCAGTAGGTTCTACTTGTACCATTGTCTATAATTTATTCTTAGAACAAGATATTGAAATTCCAAAAGAAATAGCAGGACTTTTACTATCCGGAATCGTTTCTGATACATTAATATTAAAATCGCCAACAGCAACAAAAAAAGATAGAGAAGCAGTACTTGCACTAAGTACTATTGCAGGCGTAAATTATGAAGAATATGGAATGGAGTTATTAAAAGCAGGAACTTCTCTAGAAGGAATGAGTAAAGAAGATGTTATCTATAATGACTTTAAAGTGTTTAATACCAATGATAAAACATTCGCTATTGGTCAATTTTTCACAATGAACTTTGATGATATCAAAAATGAAATGGAAGAGTATATCTCTGTTCTAGACGAAATAGCAGAAGCGAATAACTACAACTTAATCGCATTATATGTGACAGATATTGTAAAAAATGGTTCTTACATTTTATATAATAAAAAAGCAAAAAATCTACTAGAAACTGCATATAATATAGAAGACTTAGAACAAGGACATTATTTTGATGGTTGTGTTTCTCGTAAAAAACACGTAGTACCAGTAATTATGGATGTATTTGAATAGGAGAAAAAAATGAAAGAAAATTTGATTTTAGTAATCAAGGGGTTCATTATGGGGATTGCTAATATTATTCCTGGTGTGAGTGGTGGAACACTAGCACTCATACTTGGTATCTATGAAAAGTTCATTGGAGCGATTAGCCATTTCTTTAGTAACATCAAAGAAAATATTCGCTTTTTAATACCGATTGCTATTGGGATGATACTAGCAATTGTCTCTTTAAGTAGAGTAATAGACTACTCTTATAACCACTTTCCAATTCCAACTACTTTATTTTTCGTAGGTCTAGTTTTGGGCGGAGTTCCACTTCTTGCCTCAAAAGTAAAAGGGAAGAAAGAGATGAAAAAAGCCTCTAGCTACATCATTGCCTTTCTGACATTTGCTTTAGTCATATTTATGGCTGTATCACCATTGATTTTTGGAGAAGGGTTAAAAGTAAGTTTGAAAAATATAAGTATAGCAGGCTATCTGATTCTCTTTATTGTTGGAATCATTGCCGCTGCAACAATGGTAATCCCTGGTGTCAGTGGTTCACTTGTACTAATGCTTTTAGGCTATTACTATCCAGTAATTGGTGTCATAAAGGAATTTACAAAACTAAAAAACATTGGACCAAACATCATGATACTAGGAGTATTTGGAATTGGTGTATTAGTAGGAGTCGTACTGATTTCGAAATTAATTGAATTTTTATTTCAAAAATATGAGACTAAAACTTACTTTGGTGTCTTAGGCTTTATTGTAGCAAGTATCATTGCGATTCCATTATCTACATTGCTAAATATGGAAGTAACATTTGATATCATTCAAATACTAATCGGATTCATCTTCCTAGGATTAGGAACTATGATTAGTTATAAGTTAGGAGGCGAGTAGGATGGAATTAATAGAAACGTTTATCTTAGGTGTTATCCAAGGAATTGCAGAATTCTTACCAATTTCCTCTAGTGCACACTTAATTATTTTTCGTGATATTTTCGGAATAGGCGCAGGAATGCCAAAAAATATGGAACTAGCTTTCGATGTTGCTCTTCACTTGGGAACACTTCTAGCAATACTTGTCTTCTTCTTTAAAGATTTTTGGAATATGGCTATAAAAGGACTTACCAAAGGAACGAAAGATAAAGATGGAAAAATTCTTTGGTACTTGGTAGCAGCAACCGTTCCAGCAGCAATTGTGGGTGTTTTATTTGAAGAAAAAATAGAAACTGTGATTCGTTCTAACTATATCTTAATTGCCCTTGCCCTAATTA